>DJBL01000047.1 GCA_002435595.1 Stenotrophomonas maltophilia | reverse complement strand
ACGCCGGGTGCGCCCCCAGCCCGTGCAGCAGCAAGGTGCGGGCCAGGCCGCCACAGGCGACGCGGGGCAGGGCGAGGACCGCGGGCGCGGTGGCGCGCGGGTATAGCGGGCGAAGGTCCATCTGGGCCGCTCTTGAGGTCATGGCACGACTGCCACTATGCGGCGGGTCTGTCTCACGGAATGAGACGGTAGCGCCGCGCCGGGATCGGGTACCTGAGAATATGTGATGCCGTCCGAAGAAAATGGCAGAGTAAGGCGCCGGTGATTCAGTGGGCGCTCTCCGCGCCATTGGGACGGCGAGTACTCACGTGAGAAACCGATGCGGACAGAACTGGCCTACAGCATAGAATTCAACGAAGAGATCAATGCCGAGCGTGCCTACGAGCTTTACTGGGCCGAGGTGATTTTCGACAAGCGCGCTTTTCGCTGCGCGCACGCGGGGTGTCCCGCGCGATACACCTGCGCGAACATGGACAAGCCCGAGCTGCTGCTCAAGCAGCAGCCGCACTTCCGTGAGCAGCAGGGGCACGAGGTGCATGCCGCGGACTGCGGGGTGCTGGCGGCCCAGGCGGCGCTGCGTGGTGGCGGCGCGCCAGGCCCGCGCGCGGAGGCGGGCACGCCGGCGCCGGATCGGTTGCTGCTGAAGCGCCCTGCCGGTCACTTCACCCCGAAGCAGACGCTGGCCGGCGGGGCCGTCGGCACCAGTGGGAGCCGCTCGGCTGGCGGAGAGGGTGGGGTGCGCAGTCGCAGCACCGAGTTCTATTCGGTACGTTCGCTGGTGTCGCGTTGGCTGAAGGCGCGCCGGGCGGGCACGGATGCGCAGCAGACGCTGCAGGTGGGGGCGCAGGAGGCGCTCAGCTACAAGGAGATGTTCGAGTGCATCTTCTACAAGCGGCCGCAGCTGAGCGGAAGCACGCGCGTGTACTGGGGCACTGCGACGATCACCGAAGACGCAAAGGCGTATCGCATCAAATTCAGCAGCGCCGTCCAGAGCATTGCCGACACGACGCTGAAAGAGCGGCGCCGGCCCACGCTGACGATCTGGAAAGACACCCTGAAGACGTCCGAGATGCGGGCGATGCACGAGAAGCGCCTGTCCAACTACGCGCAAAGCGGTGAGGACTGCGTGGTGTTCGTCTACGGCGCGCCGAAGATCGCGGCGGCGAAAGCGGGTGACGGCACGTTCGTCAATTTCGCGGTCCGCAGCATGGATCTGGTCAGTATCGAGTCTACCGGCATCTACGATGTCCTCCGGCGCCCCGCCGAAGGCGGATAGCGGCCTGGCAACGTGCACGCCGCGTCATCGGTGTGCCGGTTTCTTTCACAGCATCTGTCAACCGCGCGCCCTAGCATCGAACGCCTATTCAACCGACAGGAGCGCCCCCATGGCATCACGCGTCAAGCTGCACGTTGAAGACACCGGCGGCACCGGCCGCCCGGTGGTGTTGATCCACGGCTGGCCGCTGTCGGCCGAATCGTGGAAGGCGCAGGTGCCGGTGCTGAAGCACGCCGGCTACCGCGTGGTCGCCTACGACCGGCGCGGCTTCGGGCGCTCGGAAAAGCCGGCCGACGGCTATGAGTACGACACCCTGGCCGACGATCTGGCGAGCGTGATCGACGACCTGGGCCTGCAGGATGTCACCCTGGTGGGCTTCTCGATGGGCGGCGGCGAAGTGGCGCGCTACATCGCCCGCCACGGCGAGCAGCGCCTGCGTAGCGTGGTATTCGCCTCGGCGGTGCCGCCGTACATGCTGCAGACCGCCGACAACCCTGATGGCCCGCTCACCCCGTCCAAGGCCGAGCAGATGCGCCAGGACCTGGGGCGCGACCGCGATGGCTTCTTCGACAACTTCACCACCGATTTCTTCAGCGCCAAGGGCGCGCTGAAGGTGAGCGAGAGCGAGCGCCAGGCGGCGATCAAGCTGTGCCAGCAGTCCGACCAGACCGCGGCGCTGGGCTGCATGCAGGCCTTTGCCACCACTGATTTCCGCGAGGACCTGAAGAAGGTGAGCGTGCCCACGCTGGTGCTGCATGGTGACAGCGACGGCACGGTGCCTTACGAGGGCTCGGGCAGGCGTACCCATGCGGCCATTGCCGGCAGCGAGGCCGTGGTGCTCAAGGACGCGCCGCACGGCTGTAATGCCAGCCATCCGGAGCAGTTCAACGCGGCGCTGGTGGCGTTCCTGAAGAAGTAACCGCCATCATGCCCGCGCCCCGCACGCCCCCGTGGAAGAAGCCGACGCCCAACAAGGGCAAGTCGCGGCCGTTGTCGCCCGCGCAGAAAGAGGCCGCGCGGCAGCGGGCCGAGGAAAACGGCCGCGTCTATCCCAATCTGGTGGACAACATGTGGGCGAAGAAGCTGCCCCGCGAGGACTGACCCGGGCGGTCAACGACCGCTCGGATTCCGGCGTGCGGCGCCGTGCTCAGCGCCTCACCGCGAGCACGCCGTCCAGCGCCAGGTCAGCCTTGAAGCCGGCCTTCTCCAGGCGCTTGGCCACCTCGCGCGGCACGTCGCGGCCACTGGTGAGTTTGTTGGGCGCGCCGGTGTAATGGAACATCCGCCCGCCCTTGCGGATCACCCGTGCCAACTGGTCGTAGAACACCTGCGAGTACAGCTCGCCGGCAATGCCAAAGCGCGGCGGGTCATGCAGGATGGCATCCACCGAGCTGCTCTCCAGGCCCTCGATGGCCTGCGACACATCGGCATGGGTGAGCGACAGACGGCCGCCGCTGCTGGCCGCCTCGGGGTCCGGCGACCACGGGTTGAGCGTGCGCAGCCACAGGACGTCCGGATTCTTTTCGAACGACTGGATGCGGGCCACCCCGCCGTCCAGACAGCAGGCAGCGAAGTAGCCCAGCCCGCCACAGGTATCGAGC
The DNA here is from genome assembly GCA_002435595.1 of Stenotrophomonas maltophilia. Taxonomy (GTDB): domain Bacteria; phylum Pseudomonadota; class Gammaproteobacteria; order Xanthomonadales; family Xanthomonadaceae; genus Stenotrophomonas; species Stenotrophomonas maltophilia_AC. The sequence goes on along the minus strand of DJBL01000047.1, from coordinate 7,946 downwards.
ACGGTCTTGCCCGCCGGAGCGATCAGCGCCACCTTGCGCCGCGCATCCTCGAACGGGGAGACCTGCGCGCTGGGCAGCATCTTGATGCCATCGATCTCGAAGGTGGGTGCGTCCCATTCGGTGGGCACCAGCTTGATCAGCGCCGTGCCGAAGCGCGACACCGCCAGGAATTCCTCCCCGTCCCAGTAGTACAGGGTGCGGTCCTTGGTCTTGCCCGGATACGCATGGCGCTGGTCCTTCCAGATCCAGTGATCGGCGGCCAGCGTGGCGGTGCCGGTGGAGCGGGCCAGGTCGAGCGAGCCGGTCCAGCTGGCGGCACCGCTGTCGCGGGCGCGGAGGAGGGCTTCGGCAAGCGGGCGGGTGAGCAGGGGACCGGTGTAATGGGGCACGGGGAGTCGGGGCGCCGTGGCTGCACGGCAGCCTGGCAGCGGCATGGCCAAGGGGTGGGCATCGTACCCGAGAAGGCGGCAACGGCGCCTGACGGCACCCCGGCGGCAGGCGGGGCGGCTATAGTGCGCCGGTGTGCGCAGACGCCGATGCTGCTGCCGTGCACGTTCGGCGTGGTTACCACCGGCGCGACCGGAGGGCCGTCGCGCAGCTTCCCGGTGCCGCTCAGCCAGGCAGTGCGCCGGCTGTTGCCCGATGGCTCCGCGGCCGTGGCGCGCCTGACCGCGCGCGAGGATGGCCACCTGTTGGATGGCCTTGCACGTGACGCCCGCCACGCGTGCGAGGCGGCGCAGCGCTGACCCAGGTCGCTGGCCTGACGCGGCGCACGCGCTGATCCCTATGGCCGATTGCACCCAAGCCCGAGGACAGGTTCAGGCGCACGCCCATCCTCGCGCCGCAGTACGAACGGCACACTGTGGCCATGCCCTGCGATCACCACCCCTGGCAACCCGGCAACGCGTACTTCTTCAGTGCGCACCTGCGTGATCCGCGCAGCCGGCTGCTGGTGGAGCAGGCGCAGGGGCTGCGACTGGCGTTCCGCGTGGCCCGGCAGGCGCGGCCATTCCGGATCGATGCGATCGTGGTGCTGCCCGACCACCTGCATGGGGTGTGGACGCTGCCGGAAAACGATGATGACGGGCACCGGCGCTGGACCCAGATCCAGGCGATCTTCGACCGGCAGTTGCCGGGTATGCCACCGCGCGCGGTGCTGCGCCGTGACCGCACCGCGCGTCCTCTCTGGCACAGCAGCTTCCGCGAGCACCGGATCGTGGATGGCGAGGATTTCCGGCGACACGTGGCGTATGTGCACCAGAACCCGGTCAAGCATGGCCATGTGCGCGATGCGGCGCAGTGGCCGTACAGCTCCATCCACCGCCTCGGCGGCGAGGGGGAGCCATGTTGAAGTACGGCCGCCTGCTGCCCCGGTGTACGGCGGTGCGGATGGGGCGCTGCCGCGGCCGGTTGTGGGGCGGGCGCACACGGACATACACGCGGCCGGCAGTGCGGGGTGCGGGCGAGGGCCAGACGCGATGCAGGAAGGCATCGGTCTGCCGCGTTGGACGGCGTGCAGGCGGGTCATGGGCGCTTGCATGCAGGACGCGGCCAGGCCCGCACTGCCGGGGGTGGGGAGCGCGGCCGGCACATCGGCACCGGCAACTGCACATCCGCGGCTCCCCGGCCGCGGTGGCCTCAGCCGCAGCGCACCTTGAACACCGGGCCGGCGCCGATCAGCACCAGCGCCATGTAGTCGCTGTTGCCCGCCTTGCCGCTGAGCCGGGCTCCGGGTACGAGGTGGAAAAGGCCAAATCCGCCGCTGGGGCGCAGCAGCGCCTTGTCGATCTGGTCCGCATCCTCCTTGAAGTAGCGGCCGAGCTCGGCGCCGGTGGCCACCTGCAGCGCGGTATCGTCGCGCTGCCACTGCTCGTCGCGGTTGAACACCGCGTAGTACTGGCCCTGCTGCTGCTCGATGCGGAACTCGGCCGGCTTGCGCGGATGAGTGGCGTAACAGCCCAGCATCGGGTCGGCGGAGTGCACCCCGGCAGCGTTGTCGGCGTTGCGGCAGGCGCCGAGCAGCAGCGGGGCGAACAACAGCAGGCAAAGGACGGGGCGCATGGCGGGCATCCTGGGCGGGTTTTCCGGCAGTGTACGGCCGCCTCACGCGCACGGATGTGTAGAGCGTGCCTTGTGCTTGCGGCCCAAGTGCAGGACGCTTGGGGGCGGGGACCGTTCCCCGCGGAGGAATATCCATGCACGCAGACAGTCACCCGGGCGCGGCCGCAGCGCCTGCCGTAAAGGCAAACGTGCAGCGGGCGCCGTGGTTGGGGCTGGTCAGCTTTGCAGCGCTGCCGGTCGGCGCGGCGATGGGTTACGCCGCGCAGTGGGCCAACCACGGCGTGACCGCAGGTGCCAGCACCACCGGGGTGTCGATCGGCGTGCTGGCCTCGGCGGTGGTCGGGTTGCTGGCGGCGCTGGGCTCGCGCGTGCGTCAGGAACGCTGGGCGTGGCTGGGCATCGTGGGCACGCTGCTGGGAGCGGTGCCGCTGGCGGTGTTCATCGTGTCGATGCTGCTGCACCGCTGATCCAGCAGCAGGGGGTGAGCCCGACCGATCCGGCCGAGCGTGCCACCGAGGCCCAAGCGCTGGTCAGGCTGCTGCGCGCCTGCGGGAGGTAAGCGTCCAGCAACGTTTGCAGCTGCCGCTGGTAAGCGCCGCGTGCAAAGTAGGCCAGCGGGAAGGCGTGGGCGCGGCTGACCGTACCGAGAGGGTGCCGGCAGCGTTGCCGCATGGTTTCGGTGCGCAGCCTTCCATGCCGGTTGTTACAAAGCGCGGCTCGTGAACAATGCAGCTCACCTGCGCGATGTGACTGCCTGTGAAGGGGTTTGCGAAATGCTGCGAGACGTAGGTGGTGCATCGACCGTCGACTCGAACGCTTCCCTGCATTGACCCTGCTTGAGAGCCCTGGAAGCGAGTACTGCCGGTGGAGAGGGCGTTCGTCCCGGCCACGGCGCTACCCGTGGGCGCGTTCGCCACGACGAAAACCACTGCGTGGGACGGAAGGCACCGGGAGCGGTCCGGATCAGGCCGTTCTTCCGCTTGCCCATGCTCGATGACGCTATTGCAATGCCAACTGGTGGTCTTGCCCACTCAATGCCGATGCCGCCGCCATGCGTTCCACACATGCGTGGCCGCCAGCAGCAGGCTGCCGGCGACGGTCATCGGGGTTTCGCTGTCGTGGCTGGGCCACTCGGCGGCACCGGCCAGCAACAGCAGCAGGCCGAGCACGGCACTGCTGAGCGCGGCCGCGGGCAGGGGGTGCTGGCGGTGCGCGCGCCACAGGGCGAACCCGGTGAGCGGGGCGGCGATGGCCACGAACAGCACGTGCACCCATTCGGCCTGCGCCCACACCCCGAACAAGGGCAGGGTGGCGGCCAGGATCGGCAGGGCCAGGCAGTGCAGCAGGCACAGGCTGGACAGGGCGATGGCACCGGCATCGAGCAGGCTGGAGGAACGTTTCATGGGTGGGGGCCCTGGCGAAGTAAGTGTTATATAGTAACATTTCCTGATCTTCCTCATCCGGTCCTGCCATGACTGCCATCGCTGCTCCCCCCGACCCCCGCCTGCCGGTGACCGTGTTGTCCGGTTTCCTCGGCGCCGGCAAGACCACCCTGCTCAACCAGGTGTTGCGCAACCGCGAGGGGCGGCGGGTGGCGGTGATCGTCAACGACATGAGCGAGATCAACATCGATGCGCAGCTGCTGCGCGATGGCGGGGCGGCGCTGAGCCGTACCGAAGAAACGCTGGTGGAGTTCAGCAACGGCTGCATCTGCTGCACCCTGCGCGAGGACCTGCTGCAGGAGGTGAAGCGGCTGGCCGCCGAGCGGCGCTATGACTACCTGCTGATCGAGTCCACCGGCATCGCCGAGCCGATGCCGGTGGCGGCCACCTTCTCGGTACGCGATGAGCAGGGCTTCTGCCTCAATGACATCGCCCGCCTGGACACGCTGGTGACGGTGGTGGATGGCCAGCAGTTCCTGCGTGATTTCAGCAGTACCGACCGCCTCGCCGACCGTGGCCAGCAGGCTGGCGCCGAGGACGTGCGCGGGGTGGTCAACCTGCTGGGTGAGCAGGTCGAGTTTGCCGACGTGATCGTGGTGAGCAAATGCGACCTGATCGACGACGAGGTACTGCAATCCACGCTGGCGGTGCTGCGTGCGATGAATCGCGAGGCCCGGCTGGTGTTGTCCGAGCACGGCAACGTGCCGCTGCATGAGGTCCTGGACACGCGCCGCTTCGATTTCGTCAAGGCGCAATTGGCGCCGGGCTGGATGCAGGCGCTGCGCGGCGTGCATACGCCGGAGACCGAGGAATACGGCATCAGCAGCTTCGTGTACCGCGCGCGGCGGCCGTTCCATCCGCAGCGCTTTGCGCGCCTGCTGGCGCAGGGCCTGGGGCCGGTGATCCGCAGCAAGGGCTTCTTCTGGCTGGCCAACCGCATGGACTGGGTGGGCGAGCTGTCCAGCGTGGGCGCGGCCACGCGCACCGAAGCGGCCGGCTTCTGGTATGCCGCGCGGCAGCGGGTGGAGGCCGGGCTGGAAGACACCGCGCCGCTGCTGCCCGTGCCGCGCGTGCCGTACACCGATGTGGGCTGGGTACGGCAGCATGCATCGTGCTGGACCGCGCCGATGCCGGGCATGGAGGAAGTGGGTGATGCCGGCGAGTACCAGGCGATGCGCCGCATGTGGCACCCCTGGTGGGGCGATCGCCGCCAGGAGCTGGCGGTGATCGGGGTGGCGATGGACGAGCGTGCGGTGCGCGCCGAATTCGATGCCTGCCTGCTTACCGACGCGGAGATGCACGCCGGGCCGATGCTGTGGCAGCGGTTGCCTGATGCCTTCCCGGCGTGGACGCGGCGCGGCGGCGACTGAGCCGGCGCCGGCCTTACACCGGCGCCAGCCGCCAGCCGGTGGGCGTGGCATCCAGATGGTGGGTGAGTGCCACCGCATCCAACAGCGCCGGGTCGTGCGAGACGATCACCAGCGTGCCCGGGAACTGGCTGAGCATCTGCTCCAGCGCGGCCAGCGAGGGCAGGTCGAGGTGGTTGCCCGGTTCGTCCAGCAACAGCAACTGCGGTGGCACGCGTGCGTACAACAGAGCGGCCAATGCGGCCTTCAGGCGTTCGCCACCGCTCAGCGTGGACAGCGGGCGCAGGCTGCGCTCGGCATCCAGGCCGAGCAGGGCCAGCCGGGTGCGCGCCAGGGCGTCGCCGGCCCCGGGATGGGCATCGCGCAGCAGCGACAGCGCCGTTGCCTGCGCGGGCAGAGACGACAGCGATTGGTCGAGCAGCGCGGTGCCGGCTGCCACGGTGCAGCGGCCGGCCACGGCCTGGCACTGGCCAGCGAGCAGCCGCAACAGGGTCGATTTGCCACTACCGTTGGGCCCGCGCACGCCAATGCGTTGGCCACGCTGCACGCACAGGGTGATCTGCTGCCACGGCGGCGCTACCCACGGCAGGGGTACGTCGACCAGGTCGGCGACGCGCTGCGGCCCGGGCGCACCGGGTTGGGGTGGCAGCAGGGCAATCTCGACAGCCTGGTCGAGCTGGGCGGCGGCCTCGCGCACGCGGGCGTCCACCGCCGCGCTGCGTTCCAGCTGCTGCGCCTGCCAGCGCCCGGCGCTGTGCTCGCTGCGGTTCTTCATGCCACCCAGCAGGATCGGCGCCTGGTTGGCCGTGCGTGCGTTGCGTTGCGCGCGCGCCTGGCGGTGCGCGAGCCGCTCGCGTTGATCGCGGACGGCATCGTGCTGCTGTCGTCGCTCGCGCTTGCGCAGCGCCAGCAGGTCACTGGCAGCGCTGTGCTCGTCGTGCTTCTGCGCGGCATACAGGTCGTAGTTGCCGCCATAGCTGCGCAGCCCGGCCGGCGTGAGTTCCACGATGCGCTGCATCGCGCGCAGCACGCTGCGATCGTGGCTGATCACGATCAGGCCGCCGCGCCACTGCGCCAATGCATCCAGCAGGCGCGTGCGATGGTGGGCATCGAGATGGTTGCTGGGCTCGTCGAGGATCAGGCCGTCGGCCTGGGACAGCAGCGCGCCGCCGAGCGCTACCTGCATCGCCTGGCCGCCGCTGAGCGAGGCGGCCGGCCGCGCCGGATCCAGGGCCGGCAACCCCAATTGCTGCCACTGTGCCTGCAGCTGCTCGCGAATGTTCCAGCGCTCGCCCACGACGCTGAAGTCGGCGGGGTCGATGCTGCCGGCCTCGATACGCGCCAACGCATCCAGCAGCGCGGCCACGCCGGCCAGGTCGGCGATGCTGCCGGCCGGCGCACCGCTGTGCTGGGCCAGCAGGTGCACCCGGCCGTGGCACTGGACGTGGCCGGCGCTGGGCGCGCGCTGGCCGGCCAGCACGCGGGCCAGCACGCTCTTGCCGACGCCATTGCGCCCCACCAGGCCGGTGGGGGTGGTGTCGAAGTGGGTGGTCAGATCGGAAAACAACACCCGGCCATCGGGCAGGGTGCAGGTCACGCGGTCGAGCGTGAGGGAGAATGCGGTCATGCGACCTCCAGGGATGCCGTGGGTTCCCTTCACGCACGGGGCGGGAAGGACACAGGCCGTCAGACAGACGGCGGGGCATCACTGGCGCATGCGGGCATACCTCATTACACAGGCGACTGGCTGTCGCGCGGCCAGTATAGATTCTGCGCCCGCCACGGCGGTGAACCGGCGCTGTTCAGGGGCTCACGCCGGTGAGACGGGCGCTGACGAAATCGATGAACACCCGCAGCTTGGGCAGCACGTGGCGGCCGGAGGGCCAGAGCAGATGGAAGGTGCCACAGGCGTGGATCTGCTCGGGCAACACGCGCACCAGGTGGCCGTCGGCCAGGGCCTGGCGCACCGAGTGCTCGGGGATGTAGCCGATCCCGCGCCCGGCCAGGGCGAAGGCCAGGCGCGCCTCGATGGTGTTGGAGACCATCGACACCGGCAATTCCAGCGCCGCTTCCCCCGGGGCGCGTGGCAACGGCCACGGTTCCAGCTTGCCGCTGCTGGGGAAGCGGTAGTGCAGGCAGTCGTGGGCCAGCAGGTCGCTGGGGCACTGCGGGGTGCCGCGCCGGGCCAGGTACTCCGGCGAGGCCACCAGGTAGCGCGGGAACACGCCCAACCGGCGCGCGCTGAGCCGCGAGTCGCTGGGCTCGCCGACCCGCAGCACGGCATCGAATCCTTCTTCGATCACATCCACCAGGCGGTCATCGAAATCCAGCTCCAGGCGGATGCCGGGATAGGCGGCCATGAACGCGGAGAGGATCGGCAGCGACAGGTCGCCCACCAGCGGCAGGCTCAGCCGCAGCACCCCGCACGGCGCGGCGGCCTGCTGGGCCAGTTCGGTGCGACCGGCATCGAGTTCGTCGAGGATGCGCCGACAGCGCAGCAGGAAGCGCTCGCCCTCGGCGGTAAGGGTGACGCTGCGGGTGCTGCGATGGAACAGGCGCACGCCAAGCGCCTGCTCCAGGCGGGTGATGGTCTTGCCGACCGCCGAGGCCGAGACGCCGAGCAGGCGCCCGGTTTCGACAAAGCTGCGGGTATCGGCGACGTGCACGAAGGTCTGCAGGTTGCCAAGGTTTTCCAGTGCCGACATGGCCGAACCGTAGGTGGGGAAGGGACACTCTAGCGGCCCGGTGGCGCTGCGCGCAGGCGCGGATGGGACGCTGCGATGCGGGCACGGTCGCCCACCTGCATCCCTGCCTGGGCCGCGGCCTTGGCTGATTGCGGATTGTGGGGTCCTGAATGTACGGAGCGCTGCCTGGCTGTTTGCCGCCGCGCCAAACCCCGAGCATGGCGCTCCCTCCTTCCCCGGCCGATCGCCATGTTCCCCGTCTCCCTCGTTTCTCCCGACCTCACCTCCTGGCGGGCCACCTCCGGCGTGGCCGGCCGCAGGCCGCTGCCGGTGGCCCGAGCGCTGGAGCGCGCGGCATGAGCGGCGCCGGCACCGGATCGGAAGAGCGGTTC
>DJBL01000170.1 GCA_002435595.1 Stenotrophomonas maltophilia | reverse complement strand
CGCCGCCCCTGGCCAGCGCGCCGCGGCGATGGCCAAGCTTGGCAGTGCCAATGCACTGGGCATGGTGGTGGGGCCGGCCGCCGCCGGCTGGATCGCCTTCCATCAGGTGTCGCTCACCCTGTACGTGGCCGCGTTGCTGCCGTTGCTGTCGCTGGCGGTCATCTGCTGGCGGCTGCCCGCCGATGCCCCGACCGCCGCGGCACCGAGCGGCCCGCGCGCACGCCTGGGCTGGACCGACCCCCGCCTGCGCCTGCCGATCCTGGCGGTGTTCGCGGCGATGATCTCGGTGACCATCGCGCAGGTGACGGTGGGCTTTTTCGCCATCGACCGGCTGCAGCTGTCACCGGCCGATGGCGCGCGTGCGGCGGGGCTGGCGCTCACCGCGGTTGGCGTGGGCCTGATCGCGGCGCAGGCGCTGGTGATGAAACTGACCGCGGTGCCGCCGCGGCGCTGGATTGCCATCGGCGCGTTGATCTCCGGGGTGGGCTTTGCGTCGGTCGCGCTGGTGGATGCGCGCTGGGAGCTGTTGGCCGCCTACGCCGTGGCCGCGTTCGGGATGGGCTTTGTGTTTCCTTCCTTCCAGGCGCTGGCCGCCGATTCGGTGCAGGCCCATGAGCAGGGCGCGGCCGCCGGCACGGTGGCGTCGGTGCAGGGGCTGGGCATGGTGATCGGGCCGATGCTCGGCACCTTGCTGTACCAGTGGCGGCCAAGCGCGCCGTACCTGCTGGTGGGCGTGCTGCTGGTGGCGTTGAGCGTGGCGGCGCTGCGCCACCGCGAGGGGCCTGCGGCATGAATGACACCCTGCTGGCCGCAACCACGGGCGAACCGGTCGATCGTCCGCGCGATGAAGGCGCGCCACAACCTTCGTTCCTGCTGCGTGCGCCGCTGCGCTCGCTGCAGGCGCAGGGGTGCCGTGCGTCGCTGCCACGCGGGGGTACCGCCACGCTGGCCGCACGGGTGGCCGCTTTCTTCGCCACCCCGCGGGCGGGCCTGCCGCTGCTGGTAGGCGCGCTGCCGTTCGATCCATGTGCCGAGGACGCGCTGCACCAGCCGCAGGGGGTGTGCAGCGACACCCGCATGTCCTGCGTCGCGGCGACGCCACGCTTTGCCGGCAGCGTCGTGGCCGAGCCAGACCCTTCCGCCTACGCCGACAGCGTGGCCCGGGCGCTGGCCGAGCTGCAGCGGGCCACGCCGTCGCTGCACAAGGTGGTGCTGGCGCGCAGCCTGCGGCTGCACAGCGAGGCAGCGATCGCGCCGGGCGAGCTGGCCACGCGGCTCGGCCAGGACCCCAGCGTGGCCACCTACCTGGTGTCGTTGCCGGTGCAGGACGGGCAGGCCCCTGCCTGGCTGGTCGGGGCCACGCCGGAGCTGCTGGTCTCACGCCGGGGGCGTACGGTGCTCTCGCATCCGCTGGCCGGCTCGGCGCGCCGCAGCAGTGACCCGGACCAGGACGCGCGCACCGCGCAGGCGTTGCTGGGCTCGGCCAAGGACCATGACGAGCACCGCCACGTGGTCGAGGCGATCGTGGCTGCGCTGGCGCCGTGGTGTCGGCATATCGATGCCGCGCCCCGCCCGTCGCTGCACGCCACCGCCACCATGTGGCACCTGGGCACCCGCATCACCGCCACGCTCGATGATCCGACCACGCCGGTGGCCGCGCTGGTGGCCGCACTGCATCCCACCCCGGCGGTATGCGGAACGCCACGACAGCAGGCCCTGGACACCATTGCCGCGCTGGAGCCGGTGCCGCGCGGTTTCTATGCCGGGGCGGTGGGCTGGATCGATGCCGACGGCGACGGTGACTGGTACGTGGCCATCCGCTGCGCGCACCTCCAGGACCGCCAGGTGCGCGTGTACGCCGGTGCGGGCATCGTGGCCGACTCGCAACCGGCGATGGAGGTCGCCGAAACCGCGGCCAAGTTCGGCGCGCTGTTGAACGCCCTCGGCGTGGACGCGGCGACCTGTGCATGACCCTGACACCCCGGAGTTGAACATGACTGCTGCAACCGCATCGCCCCTGGTACCGCTGCGCCAGACCTGGCCGCCGGGCCGCGTGGCGCGCTACCGCGCCGCCGGCTACTGGCGCGGCGAAACCCTGCCTGGCGTCCTGCGGGAGCGCGCCGAGCGCCACGCCGCGGACATCGCGGTGGTGGGCGGCGATGTACGCCTGAGCTACGCCGGGCTGTGGCAGGAGGCGGGGCGCATCGGCGCCGGCCTGTTGGCACGCGGGCTGGTCCCGGGCGACCGGGTAGTGGTGCAGCTGGGCAACCGCGCCGAATTCGTGACCGTCATCTTCGGCCTGTTCCGCGCCGGCCTGATCCCGGTCTACGCGCTGCCGGCCCATCGCATCACCGAGGTCAGCCACGTTGCGCGCACGGCCCAGGCCCGCGGCTACATCGCCGCGGCCCTGCAGGACGGCTTCGACTACCGCACGCTGGCGCGCGAACTGCAGGCGGCCGAACCGGGCGTGCAGCACGTCCTGATCGTGGGCGAGGCGGGCGAATTCAGTGCCGTCGAGGCGCTGCAGGGCGAGCTGGCCCTGTTGCCGCCCGATCCGGATCCACAGTCGGTGGCGTTCCTGCAGCTTTCCGGGGGCAGCACCGGCCTGTCCAAGCTGATCCCGCGCACGCACGACGACTACATCTATTCCTTCCGTGCCAGCAACGAGATCTGCGGGATCGGTCGCGACAGCGTGTACCTGGTGGCATTGCCGGCGGCACACAATTTTCCGATGAGTTCGCCAGGCTTCCTGGGAGCGTTGTACGCCGGCGCGCGGGTGGTCCTCAGCCCCGGGCCCGGGCCGGATGCGGCGTTCCCGCTGATCGCCCGCGAGCGGGTGACCTGCGTGGGTCTGGTGCCGCCGCTGGCGCTGCTGTGGGCGCAGGCCGCCGCTGGCAGCGCGCATGATCTCTCCAGCCTGCGCGTGGTCCAGGTCGGCGGTGCCAAGCTGGTCCCCGAAGCCGCGCGCCGGGTGATCGACGGCCTCGGCTGCACCCTGCAGCAGGTGTTCGGCATGGCCGAAGGACTGGTCAACTACACCCGCCTGCACGACCCGCTGGAGGTGGTGGTCAACACCCAGGGCCGGCCGATCTCGGCGGACGACGAAGTGCTGGTGGTCGACGACCACGGCCACCCGGTGGCCGAAGGCGGCATCGGCCACCTGCTGACCCGCGGCCCTTACACCATTGGCGCCTATCACAACGACCCGGCCGCCAACGCACGTGCGTTCACCGAGGATGGTTTCTACCGCACCGGCGACATGGTGCAGCAGCTGGCCGGCGGCTACCTGGTGGTGCAGGGCAGGGCCGGCGACCACATCAACCGCGCCGGCGAGAAGATCTCCGCCGAAGAGATCGAAGACCACCTGCTGGCCCATGCCGGCGTGTTCGATGCGGCCGTGGTGTCCATGCCCGACCCCTACCTGGGCGAACGCAGCTGCGCGTTCGTGATCGCGCGCGACACGCCGCCCAGTGCCGCCAGCCTCAAGGCCTGGGTGCGCGGGCGCGGCCTGGCCGCATTCAAGGTGCCCGACCAGGTGGTGTTCGTCGATGCCTTCGGGACCACGGCGGTCGGCAAGATCAGCCGCCGCGAACTGCGTGCGCAACTGCGCGCGCGTTACCTTCAACAGACAGGAGAACCGCGCTGATGGCGCTGCCCAGGATTTCCCCGTACCCGCTGCCGCACGCCAGCGAACTACCCCTCCCGCGCGGGCCGTGGCAGCCGCGCAGCGAGCGCCTGGCGCTGCTGGTGCATGACATGCAGCAGTATTTCCTGGCCGCCTTCGACGCCGACAGTGCGCCGTTGGCGCCCGCCGTGGCCAACATCGCGCGGCTGCTGGCCCATTGCCGTGCGCGTGGCATCCCGGTGTTCTACACCGCCCAGCGCGGGCACCAGGACCGGCGCGACCGCGGCCTGCAGGCCGACCTGTGGGGCCCGGGCATGCCCGCCACGCCGGAACACGAAACCATCCTCGACGCGCTGGCCCCGGCGCCGGGCGACCACGTGCTGGTCAAGCACCGTTACAGCGCCTTCCAGCGCAGCAACCTGGAGACCCTGATGCGCGCCCGCGGGCGCGACCAGCTGCTGGTCACCGGCGTCTACGCGCACATCGGCTGCGCGGCCACCGCCAGCGAAGCGTTCCAGCGCGACATCGAGACCTTCATCGCCGCCGACGCGGTGGCCGATTTCTCGCGCGCCGACCATGACCTGGCCCTGCACCTGATCGCCCGCACCTGCGGCGTGCCACTGACCACCGACCACCTGCTGGAGGCCCTGGCATGAGTACTCCCACCCCCATCGCCGCACTCGACCTGGCGCGCATGCGTGCCGATGTGGCCGGCATGCTGGGCGAGGCGCCCGAGGCCATCGGCGATGACGACAACCTGATCGACCTGGGCCTGGACTCGATGCGCGTGCTGGGGCTGGTACTGGCCTGGAGCACTACCGGCATCGCACTGGAGTTCAGCCACCTGGCCGAGCATGCCACCCTGGCCGGTTGGTGGGGCGTGGTCCAGCGGCTGCAGGCCAGCACCCCATCCGCATGAGCACACGCGCATGACCGCCGGGCAGGCAACCGCATCGCCGGGCACGGCCAGGCTGCGCCAGGTGCTGGGCGAGGCCCAGGCCGGGCTCTGGTACGCGCAGCAGCTGGCCGCGGCACCGGCCGCGTTCAACACCGCCCACGTGCTGTGGATCGACGGACCGCTGCAGCTGCCGCGGTTCGTGGCGGCGGCCGATGCCGCCGCCGCCGAGGCCGAGGCCTTCGCATTGCGCGTGGCGGCGGACGCACGCGGGCAGGCCTGGCAATGGCATGACCCGGCGCACGTGCCGCGGCTGCAGGTGGTGGACCTGTCCATGCAGCCCGATCCACTGGCCGCCGCGCGTGCGGCAATGGGCCAGGACCGCCTGCGTGCGTTGGATCCGGGGCGCGACCGCCTGGCCAGGCAGTGCCTGTTCGTGCTCGGCCCTGACCGCCATGCCTGGTACCTGCGGGTGCACCACCTGCTCACCGATGGCTATGGCATGGCGTTGTTCAGCGAGCGGGTCAGCGCGCTGTATGCAGGCCAAGCCAGCCGTCCCACGCTGGGCGCACTGGCGCCGGTGCTGGACGACGCCGCGGCGTACCCGTGCAGCGAGCGCCGCGCGGCCGATGCCGCCTATTGGCGCGCATACATGACCGATGCCCCGGCAGCCGATGGCCTGGCCGGCGGCAGCGCACCGGCTGCGGCCGATGCGCTGCGCCGGGTGTGCGACGTGCCGCATGCACTGCGCACGCGGCTGCACGCGGCCGCCGCGCAGATCCAGCAGCCCTGGCCGGACCTGCTGGCGGCGCTGGCCGCCGCGTATTGCCAGCGTTTCAGTGCGCTGGACGAGGTGGTGCTGGGCATACCGTTCATGGGCCGGCTCGGCAACGCCGCCGCGCGCGTGCCGGCGATGGTGATGAACGTGCTGCCGCTGCGCGTGGCCGCCAGCGAGGACAGCGTGGCCGGCTTCGTGCGCAGCGTCGCGCGCGATCTGCTGCGCGGTCGCCGGCACGGTCGTTACCGGGGCGAACAGGTGCGCCGCGACCTCGGCCTGGTCGGCGCCCAACGCCGCCTGCACGGCCCGCTGATCAACCTGCAGCCGTTCTATCGGCCGCTGCCGCTGGCCGGGGTGTCGGCACGGCTGGACGTGCTCGGCACCGGCCCGGTGGATGACATCAGCTTCGGCTTCCGTGGCGACGGCCAGGCGCTGCTCGACCTGGAGATCGAAGCGAACCCGGCGCTGTATGACGACGATGCGGTGGCCGCGCATGCCGAGCGGCTGCTGCACTTCATCGGCGCCGCCCTGGACGTGCACGCGCGCGACGGGCGCATGGACGACATCGCGCTGGCCACCCCGGCCGAGGCCCAGCGTTACCTGGTGGACGTCAACGCCACGGCGCACGCGCTGCCCGATGTCACGCTGGACACCCTGCTGCTGGCGGCCATGCAGGCCACGCCGACGGCGACCGCCCTGGTGTTTGGCGAGCAGACGCTCAGCTATGCCGAGCTGGAGCAACGCAGTCGTGCGTTGGCGCTGCAGCTGCAGGCGCACGGCGCGGGCCGCGAGGCGCGCGTGGTGGTGGCGCTGCCGCGTTCACTGGAGCTGGTGGTGGCCCTGGTTGCCGTGGTGCGCGCCGGCGCGGCCTACCTGCCGCTGGATCTTGCCCACCCCGATGAGCGCCTGGCGCGCATCCTGGCCTCGGCGCAACCGGTCTGCGTGCTGGTGGCCGATGACCACGCGCGGCGTTTTGCCGGCCAGCGCGTGCTGCCGCCGTCACACTGGCAGGCCAGCAGCGCAGAGGCGCTGATGGTTGCGCTGCAGCCGCAGGACGCGGCCTACGTGATCTACACCTCCGGCTCCACCGGCGAGCCCAAGGGCGTGCTGGTCGAGCACCGCGCCATCGTCAACCGGCTGCTGTGGATGCGCAGTCATTACGACATGGGCGCCGACGAGCGCATCCTGCAGAAGACCCCGGCCACCTTCGACGTCTCGGTGTGGGAGTTTTTCCTGCCGCTGCTGAGCGGGGCCACGCTGGTGCTGGCGCCGCCGGAGGCGCATCGCGATCCGGCGGCGCTGGCGGCGCTCATCGCCGAGCAGGCGGTCACCACCGTGCATTTCGTGCCGTCGATGCTGGAAGCCTTCCTGGCCACCCCTGCGGCGCGCGGTCTGGCGCTGCGGCGGGTGTTCACCAGCGGCGAGGCGCTGGAGCCGACGCTGCGCGATCGCTTCCATGCCACGCTGCAGGCCGAACTGCACAACCTGTATGGCCCGACCGAAGCGGCGGTGGACGTGAGCTACTGGCCGGCCAGCGCTGCCGACCGCGCACAGCCGGTGCCGATCGGCTTCCCGGTCTGGAACACGCGCCTGTACGTGCTCGATGCGCGGATGCGTGCATTGCCGGCCGGCGTCCCCGGCGATCTGTACCTGGGCGGGGTACAGCTGGCACGCGGCTACCTGGGTCGCGACGACCTCACGGCCGAGCGTTTTCTTGCCGATCCGCACGTTGCCGGCGGCCGGCTGTACCGCAGCGGCGATATCGCGCGTTGGCGCGCCGACGGCGCATTGGAGTACCTGGGGCGCAGCGACCACCAGGTGAAACTGCGCGGCCTGCGCATCGAGCTGGGCGAGATCGAGGCGGCCCTGTACGCGCAGCCGGGCGTGACACGGGCCGAAGTGGTGCTGCGCGAGGATAGACCGGGTGACAAGCGGCTGGTGGGCTATGTTTCCGGGCACGCACTGGAACCGGCAGCGCTGCGCGCGGCACTGGCCACGCGCCTGCCCGATTACATGCTGCCCTCGGCGCTGCTGGTGCTGAGCCACTGGCCGGTGACAGCCAACGGCAAGCTGGACCGGGCCGCCTTGCCGCGCCCGGCGCAGGCGATGGGGCAGGGACGTGCGGCCACCACGGCCAGTGAGCAGGCCCTGGCCGCACTGTATGCACAGGTGCTGGGCCTGCCTGAATCACCGGACGCGGACGCGGATTTTTTCAGCCTGGGCGGCGACTCGCTGTCGGCGGTGCACTTGTTGCTGGCGATCCAGCAGCAGTGGCGCCACGACCCGGGGCTGGGTGCGGTGTTTGCCACGCCCAGCGTGGCCGGGCTGGCAGCGGTGCTGGATGCGCCGCCGCAAACCACCGACCACGGGTTGACGCCCCTGATCGGGCTGGCCACCGGCGCGCCGGACAGGGCACCGCTGTTCGTGGTGCATCCCGCCGGCGGCATCGCCTGGAACTACCGCGACCTGGCCCGTGCGCTGCGCCCGGCGCGCGATGTCCACGGCCTGCAATCGCCCGTGCTCGATCCCGCCCAGCCGCTCCCGGACAGCATCGAGGCACTGGCCGACGGCTATGTGGCCCGCGTGCTGGCCGTGCAGCCGACCGGCCCGGTGCATCTGCTGGGTTGGTCGGTGGGCGGCATCATCGCCCAGGCGATGGCGGTGCGCCTGCAGGCGCTGGGCCGTGAAGTGGGCGAACTGGTCCTGCTGGATGCGTACCCGGCCGAGTGCTGGCGCGCCGAGCCCGAGCCGGACCCGGTGGCCGCGTTGCGGGCGCTGCTGGCCATCGCCGGGCATGATCCGGATGCGCATCCGGAGCTGGACAGCCGCGAGCGCATCGTCGGCTTCCTGCGCCGCGGCGACAGCGCCTTGGGCAACCTGCCCGAGCCGGTGCTCGACGGCGTAGTGCGCGCGGTGACCGGCACCAACCGGCTGATCCGCGCCCATCACCACCGACGCTACGCGGGCCTGCTGCAGCACGTGCGCGCCGGTCGCGACCATGCGGCACGCCCGCACCTGCAATCCTCGCTGTGGCAGGCCCACGCCGACCAGGTGGCGTCGACCGAGCTGCCGTTCCTGCACGCCGAACTCACCGGTCGCCAGGCGGTGGCGCGCATCGCCCCGTGGCTGTCGCAACGACTGCAACGCTGGGACTCCCCGATACAGGACGACATCGCATGAAACTCACCGGATTCGAAGGCACCGTCGCGCTGGTCACCGGCGCCGCCGGCGGTATTGGCGCGGCGCTGGTACAGCTGCTGCTGGACAGCGGCAGCGTGGTGGTCGCCACCGACCTGCACCTGCCGGTGCTGGCAGCGCATCCGCGCCTGCACGCCGCCGCGCTGGATGTGAGCGATGCCGCTGCAGTGGACGCGTTGGTGGCGACGGTGGAAGCACAGCAGGGGCCGATCGGGTTTGGGATCAATGTCGCCGGCGTGCTGCAGGTGGGCACGGTCGAGCAGATCGACGATGCGCAATGGCGACGCGTGTTCGCGGTCAATGCCGATGGCGTGTTCCATGTGTCGCGTGCGCTGGCCCGGGTGATGCGCCCGCGCCGGCGCGGTGCGCTGGTCACGGTCAGCTCCAATGCCGCGGGCGTGCCGCGGCATGGCATGGCCGCCTATGCCGCCTCCAAGGCGGCCGCCACCATGTTCACCCGCTGCCTCGGGCTCGAGCTGGCCCCGCACGGCATCCGCTGCAACATCGTCGCCCCCGGCTCCACGCTCACGCCGATGCAGACCGGCATGTGGGCCGACGACAGCGGTGCCGAGCGGGTGATCGAGGGCAACCTGGCCACCTACAAGGCCGGGATCCCGCTGCGCAAGCTGGCCACCCCGCAGGACATCGCCGAGGCGGTGATGTTCCTGCTCTCCGACCAGGCCGGCCACATCGCCATGAGCGACCTGTACGTGGACGGCGGCGCCACCCTACGCGGCTGACATTACCCGCCGCAGCGCCATCGCCGCGGCCGCCTGCGGCCTCATCCCTTCAACCAGCGCCCGCACGCCGCACCTGCTTCCGCGGCGGGCGCCGCGTTGGCGCAGGACACGGCCATCCGCGCCTGCAGGCGGTCCAGTACCGGCCTGCCGTGATGCGCACGGCTCCAGGCCTGCAGCGTGGTGGCCAGGCGCTCGAAGCGCTGCCGGGTGCGCTGGTGGTAGCCGGCCGGCTGCGCGTCCAGCTCGGCGATCACCTGCGTGGTGGCCTGTTCGATCGCCTCGGTGTCCGCCGGGCGCAACCGCACCAGCCCGTCCACGTACAGCACGCCCCACTGCACGCGCGTGGCCGGGCCCTGCGCGCCCTCGTAGGCCTTGCGCAGCCAGTCCAGTGCGGCGTCCTTGTCGCCCCTGGCTTCGGCCAGCTCGGCCAGTTCGGGCATGTAGTAATAGGGTGTCTGGCTGCGGTCGAGCTCGGCCAGCAGCAGCCTTTCCGCAGCGGCGTCATCGCCGGCCTGGCGCAGCACGTAGGCCGCGCTGCTGAGGGTGGCCTGGCGCTCATGCGCGGTGCGGGCGGCCGCGAGATCGGAAGAG
>DJBL01000168.1 GCA_002435595.1 Stenotrophomonas maltophilia | reverse complement strand
CGGCACGGCCAGATCGGCCAGGCCCAGGCGCTGGCGATCCTGGAACAACAGCACGCCACGCCGCCGCATGCGCTGCAGTGGATCTGGCGGCGCCTGCATGGGCGTGCGGTGGAGACCCTGGATGCGGACGAGCTGGCCGAGGGCTGAGACGGCTGGCGGCGACTGACCGGGCCACGCACGGCGTGGCGCCGCCGCGGCGTGGTGCCTTACAG
This sequence comes from Stenotrophomonas maltophilia, assembly GCA_002435595.1. Classification (GTDB taxonomy): domain Bacteria; phylum Pseudomonadota; class Gammaproteobacteria; order Xanthomonadales; family Xanthomonadaceae; genus Stenotrophomonas; species Stenotrophomonas maltophilia_AC. Next base: position 5,727 of record DJBL01000168.1, on the reverse strand, counting down.
CTGTGATTCCAGCGGCAGCCAGCTGATCGCGCGCGCGCTGGCGCGCAGCCAGACCGAGGTGTCAGGCTCGCGGTCGAGCAGCACCGGGGGCTGCGCGGCGCGGTCCAGCCAGCGCACGTGGCCGTTGGCATCCAGGGTCACCCAGTAGCTCTGCGCGGGATCGGCCAGGCGCAGGTACTCGCTGCGCAGCTGCGCGGCCAGGTGGGGATCGTCGAACAGCACGCCCATCTCGGTGTTGAGGTAGGCCGAGCGCGGGTCCAGGTTGAATGAACCGACGAAGCCGCGCCGATCATCGAGCACGAATGCCTTGGTGTGCAGGCTGGCGCCGCTGCTGCCGAACAGTCCGGCACCATCGGCGTGTCCGTGTGCCTTCAGTTCGTACAGGTGCACGCCGCTGCGCAGCAGCGGGGCACGGTAGTGCATGTAGCCCCCGTGCACGGCCGCCACATCGTTGGCCGCCAGCGAGTTGGTGATCACCCCGACGGTGGCACCACGCTGCACCATCGCCGCCATGCCCGCGGTGCCGTCCTCGCCAGGCACGAAATACGGCGAAATCAGCAAGGCCTTGTGCCGGGTGGCCTGGAGTTCGCGCGCCAGCCGGGTGACCAGCCAGGTGGCCGGATCGTCGCGGCGGTGCTTCATCGGCGGATCGGAGGCGATCTCCACGTGGGACGACCAGTGCAGGTCCACCGCATCGCGATAGTACGAGCGCGCCGACTGCGACTGTGCGACGCGGCGCAGGTAGGGCTGGGCCGATGCCAGGGTGGCTTCGTGCGCGGACTCGCGCACCAGCAGGCGCAGCTGGGCCGGCGTGTGGAACGCCAGCGCGGCGATCGGCACGGCCGCGTCGCTGTTCCAGTACGCATCGAAAATGCCGTTGGCCTGGTCGACCGCCTGGCCGGCGACCAGCAGGTCCAGGTCGCGGAAATTCACGTCGGGACGGGCGCTGAAATACTCCTCGCCGATGTTGCGGCCCCCCACGATCGCCACGCGGCCATCGGCGATCCACGCCTTGTTGTGCATGCGGTGGTTGACGCTGAAGAAGCGCTGCACCATCTCGACCATGCGCCACACCCCGTTGCGGTTGCGGAACGGGTTGTACAGGCGGATTTCGATGTTGGGGTGCTCGTCGAGCGCCATCATCAGGGCATCCTTGTCCTGGGCGTTCATGTCATCGAGCAGGATCCGCACGCGCACGCCGCGCTCTGCCGCCTGGTGCAGCGACTGGGCCATGAGGTGGCCGATCAGGTCGTCGTGCCAGATGTAGTACTGCAGGTCCAGGCTGCGCCCGGCATGCTCGGTGATCACCGCGCGGGCGGCATAGGCATCCAGGCCGTCGGCGAGGAAGGCCACGCCGCTCTGGCCGGGATGCTCGGCCTGCAGGCGGACCAGTTCGCGGTCGATGGCGGTCTGCTCCGGCTGGGGGGCCAGCACGGTGCTGCGCGGGCCCAGTGCCCTGGGCGTGAGGTGGTCGGCCAGCAACAGGCCGCTCAGGGCGAGCAGGGCCACGATCGCCAGGGCCAGGGCCAGCCAGCGCAGAAGACGGCACCACAGTGGCCTGGGTCGGCTCATGCGCCGATGCCAGGCGGGCGCGTGCCGGACGGCGGGGGCAGCGCGCGCACCAGGGTCAGAAACGCTCGTCGGGGGCGAGGTAGCGCCACTGGCCCGGGGCCAGCTTGCCCATGGCCACCCGGCCGATGCGCAGGCGGCGCACGCTGATGACCTCCAGGCCCACCTGGCGGCACATGTCGCGCAGCTGGCCGGGCTGGACCGGCTTGATCGCAAAGCGCAGGCGGGTTTCGTTCTGCCAGCTGACCTTGCAGGGCGGCAGCGGCCAGTTGCGGAAGCTCAGGCCGTGGGCGAGGCGCTTCATGCCGTAGGGCACCAGTTCGCCGCTGACTTCGACCAGGTATTCCTGTTCGAGGGTGGCGCCGCGGTCCTTGAGGTGGGAGACGATGCGACCGTCCTGGCTGACCACGACCAGGCCGCTGTCTTCGTCGGCCAGCGGCATGACCAGCTGCAGGGCATGGAAATGGCGCTGCAGCAGGGTGACGCCGGTGGCGTCGAGCTCGCTGCGGCTGTCGGGGGTGACCAGCGCGCAGAGTTCGTCGGCGCGCATGCCCGCAGGCTTGTGCAGGAGCATGCTGACGGTCTCGGCGCGGGTCGCCTCGGCGTTTTCGCGCAGGACGATGGTTTCGTCGGTGACCAGGGTCTGCGGTTGTTCGACGACGGTGCCGTCCACGGTGACCCAGCCGCCCTCGATGTAGCGTTGGGCGTCGCCACGGGAGCAGCCGATGAGGCTGGTGAGGCGTTTGTCGAGGCGGATCGGGTCGGTCATCGGGTCGGCTGCGGAAAGCGGGGTGCGGGCGGGGAGTGTACTGGGTGGGGGGAGGCGGTGGGCTGAAGGGGGTTCAGCGCCGATGCTGTGGGATGACGCACTGCGGGCCGGGCGGCGACACGCCCTTGCCCGGGCTCAGGCCGTGCCGCCTTCCAGGTGGGTCAGGTACAGGCGCAGATCGAATTCGAGCTGGTGGTAATCCGCTTCCATGTGGGTGCAGAGCTGGTAGAAGGCCTTGTTGTGGTCCGATTCCTTCAGGTGCGCCAGTTCGTGCACCACGATCATCCTGAGGAATGGCGCCGGGGCGTCGCGGAAAACGGTGGCGATGCGGATTTCGCGGCTGGCCTTGAGCTTGCTGCCCTGTACGCGGGAGACGGTCGTATGGGTGCCGAGGGCGTGCTTGAGGACCTGCAGCCTGCTGTCGTAGAGCACCTTGGCCAGCGGCGCGGACTGGCGCAGGTAGCGTTCCTTCAAGGCCTGGGTGTAGTCGTACAGCTGGCGGTCGTTGCGCACGCTGTGCAGGTCGGCGTAGCGGCGCTGCAGCCAGGGGCCGAGGCGATCGCCGTCGATCAGCTCGCGGACCTGCTGCTGCAGGGCCTCGGGGTAGCCGGCAAGGTACTTCAGGGCTGCCATGGGCGACGGTTGGGGCCGGGCGGGTGGACCAGTATGATGGCCCCGGCAATCCCGCAACAACAGATGCAAGGCAATGGCGAAGGCGAATCCGCTGCAGGAGCAGCTGCTCAAGGCTGGGCTGGTGAAGAAGTCCCAGGTGTCCCAGGCGGCGCGTGAACAGGTCAAGGCCCGTCACGGCAAGGCCCCGGTGGCACCCAGCGAAGGCCAGCGCGAGGCCGAACGGCTGCGTGCCGAGAAGGCTGAACGCGATCGGGCGCTGGAAGCCGAGCGCAAGGAGAAGGCGCGTGCGCAGGAGTTGCAGGCGCAGGTGCGGCAGATCATCGAGACCAACAAGGTCAAGCGCGACGGCGAGAGCGAGTATCGCTTCAACGATGGCACGCTGATCCGCACGCTGCTGGTCAATGCGGTGCTGCGGCGCCAGCTGGCGTCCGGCGCGCTGGTGATCGCCCGTCACGGCGAGGGCTTCGAGCTGCTGCCGCGGGCGGCGGCGGACAAGGTGCGCGAGCGTGACGCCAGCGCCATCGTGCTCGACAACGCCCAGCCCTCTGCCGAGCCGAGTACCGGCAATGCCGAGGACGATGCCTATTACGCGCAGTTCCAGGTGCCCGACGACCTGGTCTGGTAAGCGGCGGCTGAAGCATTCACGCGGCCACGGCCGCGTTCAGGTGTGCGTCGGCCGCGTCTGCGCGGCCGGGTCTATGCTGGGGGCCTGACACCGGCATGGGAGACACATCATGGCGACAGGTTGGGCAGGCGACGGCGCGGTCCAGGACCAGATCGATGCGACCGTGGACGAGGCCATCCAGCGCGCCCGCGCGCATCTGCGGCAGGGGCCGGGATTGAGCCACTGCGAACACTGCGATGCCCCCATTCCCGACGCACGCCGCAAGGCCGTGCCCGGGGTGCGCCTGTGCGTGCACTGCCAGCAGGAGCAGGACGCTGCCCAGCAAGAGGGCAGCGGCTACAACCGCCGCGGCAGCAAGGACAGCCAGTTGCGGTAGCGGCCGGCCGTTGGCCGCGGCGCTCAGCCGTCGCCCTGGATGCCGCCGGGCGCCTGGGCTGGATCGCGCCAGCGGCGCACGGTGCGCTGGAAGAACATGTTGTTGGGGATCTGCAGCACGGTGCCCTCGTGGTTGCCGTCGGTTTCCTGCAGGGTGGTGTAGATCAGGTTGACGTCGATCACGCGGCCCTTCAGGCCGGGCTTTTCGCCGTTCTCCAGCAGTTCGATGTAATCGTGCAGGCGGAACGGCCGCGTGGTGAAGATCAGCAGCGTGCAGAAGATGTTGGAGAGCACGCTCCAGGCGGCGAAGAACGCCACCGCGCCGACGGCGGCAAAGCCGGTGAAGGCGGTCCACAGCACCGTGGCCGACGTGCCGAAGATCTTCAGGATGACCAGCAGCACGGTGAAATACACCACGAAGCTGAAGACCCGGCGCGCGCCCATGACCATTTCCGGCGGCAGGGTGTAGTGCTCGCCGATGCGGCGGATCAGGCGGCGGGCGATCAGGCGCAGCAGCCAGGCCACCAGCAGGGTCAGCAGGATCTGCAGGGCAGGGACCCCGTAGTGCAGCCAGTCGTGGGTCCAGGTGGGCAGATGGTCTTTCATGCGAAGCGTGGATCCTTGCAGCGGTTGCGCGGTAATCGCCTATCTTAATGCGCCGGCCGCCGCGCCTGGTCAACGCGGTTCAGAGCAGCGCGTGTGCCCGGAGTCGCGCGGTCAACGTCGATACGCACAGCGGCGCATGCGTGGCGACCTGCACGCAGAGGTCTGCCCGGGGCAGGACCGAGACGCGGATCGTGAGCGGGCTGCCGGGCAGGGTGCAGCTGCTGACCAACGCCAGCAGCAGGGCAAGGCAACTGGAGGGCATGACGGGTTCCTTGGCGAGCGCCGGTGGGGGATGCCCTTGTTGGATGCATCGGGCCGGCGGAAGGTTTAGAGGCGGCGGCGAACGGGTGCCGCAGCGCGCTTTAAACCTTTTCGTGGGGGGCCGCATCCAACGGATATGCTCAACGCCACCATGCCCGCCCCCCACGCCCCGACCGCGGCCGACGCCCTCGACGACCATGCCCTGGTGCGTGCGGCGGTCGGCGGCGACATGCAGGCCTACGAGCGCATCTACCGCCGCCATTCGCCGCGCGTGTACGCGGTGCTGTGGCGGCTGTGCGGCGGCCAGGCGGCGCGCGCCGAGGATGCGTTGCAGGAGGCGTTCCTGCAGGCCTGGAAGGCACTGCCGGGGTTCCGTTTCGACAGCAGCCTGGGCACCTGGCTGCATCGGCTGGGGGTGAATGCGGCGCTGATGGAACTGCGCGCCAACGCCACCTGGCAGGCCTGCGATGCCGGCGAGGAGGGCTGGGCCAGCGTGGCCACGCTGGCCTCGGTGGAGCGTTGCGCCGGCACCACGCTGGACCTGGAGCGCGCGCTGGAAACCCTGCCGCCGCGCGCCCGCGCCGTGCTGGTGCTGCACGACATCGAAGGCTGGAAACACCAGGAAATCGCCACGCAGCTGCAGATGGCCGTGGGCAGCTCGAAGGCTCAGTTGCATCGCGCGCGCGGCCTGTTGCGCGCGCGCTTGGGAGAAACCGCATGAACGATTACGACGACATCACCCCGTCCGACCCGGACCACGCCGCGCTGCAGGCGCGACTGCGTGCGCTGCTCAGCGAGCGGGTGCCGCCGGCGCGGGTATGGGCGGCCATCGCCACGCAGCTGCCGCCGATGCCATCGTCTGCCGCCGACACGCCGCGGGCGCCGACGG
>DJBL01000045.1 GCA_002435595.1 Stenotrophomonas maltophilia | reverse complement strand
CGCTCTTCCGATCTCGACCGCGGCCATCGCCAGCGCCGACGACGCCTCACGCCGTGCTGCGTTGCCGGTGCTGGAGCAGCTCGCGCTGCGCAGCGCCGACAGCAGCGCGTTGCTGCACGATGCCACGGGCCAGCCGGTGGGCGCCTGGCGCCGCGTCGGCCGCGGGCGGTTGGCGCTGCTGCCGGTCACCGACAGCTACCGCCTGGTGCTGGCCGGGCGCGAGGATCGCCATGCCGAACTGTGGAGCAGCGTGCTGGCCAGCGTCGCGCGGCCGCTGCCGCCGGACGCGCTGGCGCGGCTGGAGACCGCCACGCCGTGGCAGGGCGAGCGCGTGGCGGTGTGCGATCTGAGCGCCCCGGCGCAGGTCCGGGCCGCCGACGGCAGCAGCGTGGCGTTGCACATCGACCCGGCCACCGCGACGGCGCGCTGCGCCGGTTACTGGCCACGGCAGGCCGGCTGGCATCAGCTGCAGCAGGGCGGGCACACGCAGGCGTTCTACGTGTTCGATCCGGCCCACGCACAGCCGCTGTATCGCCAGCAGGTGCGCGAGGCGAGCGCACGCCGCGGGGTAGAGGGCGCGACCGGCGCCAGCGCCGCGGCGCGGAGCGTCCCCGGCCCGCGCTGGCCCTGGCTGCTGGCCTTCGTGTTGAGCAGCGGCCTGCTGTGGTGGCTGGAGCGCCGGCGTCCGCGCAGCACGGGCACCGCGCCGTAGCGCCACCGGCGTGGTTCAGCGCGTGTGGGCCTGGCGCCGATACACGCCGTTGAAACGCACGTTCAAGCCGCCGCATTCGCTGTTGTCCGAGACGATCAGGTAGTCACCCAGCCACTGCGCGTGCAGCTCGCAGGAGGCGTCATCGCTGTCCTTGAAATGCACCGTGGTGCCCATCGGTCGCGCGATCGCATCGATCTGCCCCAGGTTGGGCCCGTACGGGCGCTGCGGGGTGGGTTTGGCGGAGGGCCAGAACGCTTCACCGGTCACCACCAGCTGCCCGTCCTGTTCACCCAGCACCAGCGTGTCATCGCCGTTGCTCCAGTGCCCGGTCCAGTCGCGCAGGGTCGGCGCGGCCGCCACCGGCAGCGGTTGCAGGCGCTGCGCCTGCACCCAACCGGCGCTGCCGCCACCGGCGTTGGGGTAGAAACCACAGCGGTAACCAGCGGCCGCGTGTCCGGTGATGAGGGTATCGCCCGCCACCACATAGCTGCGCTGGCGGCACGCCGGCTCGCCCTTGGCCGGGCAGCCGTCGCTGTCGGCGAGCAGGTACAGGCGCGCGTTGCCGATGACCCTGGCCAACGCGAAGTCGCCCTGTTCAGTGGGAAAACTACCGTTGCGGCAGTCGCGCGCGGCAGGGGCATCGGCGGCCACCGCGACAGCGGAGAGGCTGGACAGGGCCAGCAGGAAAAGCAAACGCGTCATGCGCGGCAACGCTCCTTGTGCGGATCGCGGCGTACCCGCACGAGGGTGCGCCAGGGGGTCCTATACTGCCGCTTTCCAAGGAGGATGGCGCATGTCGCGTGTTGTGTTGATGGTCACCCTGGCGCTGTTGTCCGGCGCATCGCTGTCGTACAGCGCCCCGGCGTCGGCCGTGTCCGGCCCGAGCAACCTGAGCGGCAGCCGCTACCCGGATCCGCGCTGCCAGCCCCCGCGCAGGAACACCAGCAACAGCCCCTCGGACCTGACCCGTTACCAGAACGAGGTCAAGGAGCACTTCCGCTGCGTGGAAAAATACGTCGAGGCCGGGCACAACGACATCAAGCGCATCCAGGAATCGCTCGACAACGCCGTCAAGGGCGCCAAGCGCTACTGATCCACCGGCGCATCATTCCTGTGGCGGGGCGACGCAGTCGTCCTGCCCGTCGCACTGCAGCGCCGCGCGGCGGCGCTGGTCGGCGGTGAGTTCCGGGGGTGGCCGCGCCACCGCGGACTGGATCTGGTCAGGTCCACCGGTGAGCTTGTGCAGGCCCTGTGCGGCTTTGCCCAGCCCGTAGTTGATGCCCATCATCAGGTAGCCGCCGCTCATGCTCACCTGCTCCGGGCTCGGCGGTTCGCTCCAGTCGCGGCTGAAGCGGTTGGACTCCAGCTTCACCGGGCTCTTGTAGCGGTACAGGTCCAGTGGCTGGTCATCCTCGGGCTTGAGCGCGCGCACTTCGCCCAGCGTGGTGACATCGCCCTGCGCAGCGGCCGGCACGACGGGCGCGTCATCGGCGGCGGGCGGCGCAGTCGGCGCCGGGGCAGGCGCCGATGGGGCCAGGGGAGCGGCGACCGGCGCCGCCTGCTGCGCCTGCACGATGCCCGCCAGCAGCATGCCGGCCAGAAGTGCTCCCTGCGTTGCGCGTCGTGCCACCGCCATCCACCCTTGCCTGTTGCGTCCGTTGTCGAGGATACGGATGCCGGCTGCCGATTTCGTGGCCGGCAGCGCCGACGTTCAGCTGCTGGCAGCGGTGCTCTGCAACAAGTTTCATCGCCCCGCCCCCCGTAACCGCTTGAAACTGCTCGCCCTCGTTGCACCCGGGTCGCTCCGATGTCGCCGTTTGCCGTCCTGACCCTGATCGCCGTGCCGATCATGCTCGCGCTCGGTTACCTGCACTGGCGCACGGAGCAGAGCGAGGCGCTGCACGCACTGCGCCGCAGCCATCCGCAGCGCCCGCTCAGCGAAGAGGAGCGTGCTGCGCTCGCCCCGATCCGTGCCATCACCGGTGCCGCGCATGACGACCAGGTCCGGCGCCTGTCCGGGGCGCTCGATCCCGGCTCCGCCGCAGCCGTCGGCCACTGGCCCTTCCACCGCATCCAGCGGGCGGGCGTGGAGGCGCTGCTTCCTTTCGACGGCTGGCGCCATCTGGCCGCAGCCAACCACGCCGAGCTGGTCATGGCCGGCGCTGTTGCCTGGGTGGTGCGCTTGAACGGTTTCCACGTCGTCGGTGCGCAGGCGCGTTGCGAACGCAATGCTGCGAAGAGGCCCTTCCCGTACTGGCACTGACGACCCCGCGCCGCCCGCGTGTGCGTGTCATTGCCGCCAGCCAGGCCGACCGGGGACGCCTGGAAAACGCGGCCGAAGTGGCGCTGCGGCGTGGTGGCGGGCGGCGTTGGGGGGGCTTGATGGTCGCGCTGGTGGCGCTGTGGTCGCTTTTTCCCAAGCCCGATATCCAATCCACGGGGGCGTGGCTGGTGATCCTGGCGACGAGCGCAGTCCGGTTGCCTGGCAATGAAGGGATCGCGTCATCGCTGGCGGCGATGGACCTGCCCAGCGTGGCGGCCGCGTTCTGGTGGCCGGTGATCGCCGCCGCGCTGGCGTGGCAGTGCACCGATGTCGTGCGCAGGGCGCGCCAGGTCCTGCGTCGGGATGCTGCACGCCGGATCACGTTCGAGGGCCGCCCGGCCCCGGGGCACTGAACGGTTCACGCCCTGCGGCCGGGATGTCTCACACTCTGAGACGTGTCTGTGGTGCCATGTGACCCCTCGTAAAACGTCCCGGCTCCACTTTCCATGGCCTACGAACTCGCCAAGCGCACCGAAGACGCCGAGCGCCGCCTGTCCACCACCGACGGGCTGCCCTCGCGCAACGGCGCACTGCTCACCGCGCGCCTGCAGCAGCGCTACGCCGATCGCATCACCGGCAGCTTCACCCTCCCCGGCCGCGAAGGCCGCTACGCGCCGATCCCGGCCGACGTGCCCGCCGCATTGGCCGCCGCGTTGAAGGCGCGCGGCATCGAGCAGCTGTACAGCCACCAGGCCGAGGCATGGGACGCCACCCAGCGCGGCGAGCACGTGGCCATCGTCACCCCCACCGCCAGCGGCAAGTCGCTGTGCTACACCCTGCCGGTGGTGAGTGCGGCCATGCAGGGCAAGGCCAAGGCGCTGTACCTGTTCCCGACCAAGGCGCTGGCCCAGGACCAGGTCGCCGAGCTGCTGGAACTCAACCGCGCCGGCGACCTGGGCGTGAAGGCCTTCACCTTCGACGGCGACACCCCCGGCGATGCGCGCCAGGCGATCCGCCTGCACGGCGACATCGTGGTCTCCAACCCGGACATGCTGCACCAGGCGATCCTGCCCCACCACACCAAGTGGGCGCAGTTCTTCGAGAACCTGCGCTATGTGGTCATCGATGAAGTGCACACCTACCGCGGCGTGTTCGGCAGCCACGTCACCAACGTGCTGCGCCGGCTCAAGCGCATCTGCGCGTTCTACGGGGTGGAGCCGCAGTTCATCCTGTGCTCGGCCACCATCGGCAATCCACAGGCGCATGCGCAGGCGCTGATCGAAGCGCCGGTCACCGCGATCACCGAGTCCGGCGCGCCCAGCGGGCCCAAGCATGTGCTGCTGTGGAACCCGCCGGTGGTCAACGCCGACCTCGGCCTGCGCGCCTCGGCACGCTCGCAGAGCAACCGCATCGCCCGCATCGCGATCAAGTCCGGGCTGAAGACGCTGATCTTCGCCCAGAGCCGGTTGATGGTCGAAGTGCTGACCAAGTACCTCAAGGACATCTTCGACCACGATCCGCGCAAGCCGGCGCGCATCCGTGCCTACCGCGGCGGCTACCTGCCCACCGAGCGCCGCGAAACCGAGCGGGCCATGCGCGCGGGCCAGATCGACGGCATCGTCAGCACCTCGGCGCTGGAGCTGGGCGTGGATATCGGCAGCCTGGACGTGGTGGTGCTCAACGGCTATCCCGGCAGCGTGGCCGCCACCTGGCAGCGCTTCGGCCGCGCCGGGCGCCGCCAGCAGCCTGCGCTGGGGGTGATGGTGGCCAGCTCGCAGCCGCTGGACCAGTACGTGGTGCGGCATCCGGATTTCTTCGCCGATGCCTCGCCCGAGCATGCACGCATCGCCCCGGACCAGCCGCTGATCCTGTTCGACCACATCCGCTGCGCCGCCTTCGAACTGCCGTTCCTGGCCGGCGACCCGTTCGGTCCGATCGATCCGCTGGTGTTCCTGGAAGCGCTGGCCGAAACCGAGGTGATCCATCGCGAAGGCGATCGCTGGGAGTGGATTGCCGACAGCTACCCGGCCAACGCGGTCAGCCTGCGCTCGGTGGCCGACGGCAACTTCGTGGTCGTGGACCGCAGCGATGGCAAGCAGCAGATCATCGCCGAGGTGGATTATTCGGCCGCCGCGCTCACCCTGTACGAAGGCGCCATCCACATGGTGCAGTCCACCCCTTACCAGGTGGAGCGGCTGGACTGGGACGGCCGCAAGGCCTATGTCACCCGCACCCACGTGGACTACTACACCGACAGCATCGACTTCACCAAGCTCAAGGTGCTGGACCGTTTCGACGGTTGCATGGCCGGGCACGGCGACGCCCACCACGGCGAGGTGCACGTGGTGCGGCGCGTGGCCGGTTACAAGAAGATCCGCTACTACACCCACGAAAACATCGGCTACGGGCCGGTCAACCTGCCCGACCAGGAACTGCACACCACCGCGGTATGGTGGCAGCTGCCGCAGGGGCTGCTGCTGACCGCATTCGAGAGCAAGCAGGAAGCGCTGGATGGTTTCCTGGGCGCGGCGTATGCGCTGCACATCGTGGCCACCGTGGCGGTGATGGCCGACGCGCGCGATCTGCAGAAGGCGGTGGGCAACGGCGACGGCGCGTGGTTCGCGGTGGCCGACCAGAGCGGCCGTGGCCAGCTGCGCGGCGCCGAGTTCGACGCCAGCGCGATCGAGCTGCAGCAGCAGTTCGTGCCCACCGTGTACCTGTACGACAACTTCCCCGGGGGCGTGGGCCTGAGCGAGCCGCTGTGGCTGCGCCAGGCCGAACTGCTGCAGCGCGCGCGCGAGCTGGTGCAGCGCTGCGACTGCAAGGCCGGCTGCCCGGCCTGCGTGGGCCCGGTCCTGGCCGGCCAGGAAGACGACGCCACCACGCCGCGGGCGCTGGCGATGAAGGTGCTGGACCTGTTCGATGCGCAGGCGCTGCCGGCCACGCGTGCGGACCACGCCTATGCCGAGGTGGTGCCGCAGTGAGCCTGAGCCTGGACAAACTGCGCCTGCTGCGCAGGCAGGCCGGCGATGCCACGCCGCCGCCTGCACGGGATCCCGCAGCGGCGCCCACTGCCACGGTGGCGGGCGCCGGCGATGCCCCGCCCGGTAC
>DJBL01000067.1:17865-55751 GCA_002435595.1 Stenotrophomonas maltophilia | reverse complement strand
CTCTTCCGATCTTGCCCGGGGGCGGCTGGCCGCCGGCAGCGCTGTCGGAGGTGCTGCTGGCCGCGCCGGGGCAAGGCGAGCTGGCCCTGGTCTGGCCCACCCTGGCGCGGCTGAGCCAGCAGCAGCAGACCATCGTGCTGATTGCCCCGCCCTACCTGCCGCATGCGCCGGGCTGGGCCGGTGCGGGGCTGGCCCTGAACCAGGTGCAGGTCGTGCGGGCGGCCCCGCGCGATGCCCTGTGGGCGGCCGAACAGTGCCTGCGTTCTGCTGCCTGTGCCGCCGTGCTGTGCTGGCCGCAGCAGGCCGACGACCGCGCCCTGCGCCGGCTGCAGGTGGCCGCCGAAACCGGCCAGTGCCTGGGGTTCGCCTTCCGCGACCTGCGCCAGGCGCGCAACGCCTCGCCGGCGCCCCTGCGGCTGCAGCTTGAGCACGGCCAGGTACGCGTGCTCAAGTGCCGCGGCGGCATGGCCCCGGCGCAGCCGTTGCCGCTGGCCCTGGCGCATTGAGCGGCCGCCGTGCACTGGGCCTGCCTGTTGCTGCCACAGCTGGCGCTGGATGCCGCCCTGCGCCAGCAACCCGATCCCTCGGTGCCGCTGGTGCTGATCAGTGGCCCGGCGCAACGGCGCGTGCTGCACGCGGTGAGCCCGTCGGCCCGGCAACGGGGGCTGCGCCGCGGCATGCTGCTGTCGGCCGCGCAGGTCCTCACCCGCGACATGCTTGCCGTCGAACATGACCCGCGCGCCGAACAGGCCACCCGCCAGTTGCTGGCCAGTTGGTTGTATGGCATCAGCTCGCAGGTCAGCCTGGCCTTCCCGCATGCGCTGGCGTTGGAGATCGGCGCCAGCCGCGCCCTGTTCGGCGATTGGCCGGCGATCGAAAAGCGCCTGTGCGATGGGCTGGCCGAGCTTGGCTTCCGCCACCGCCTGGTCGCCGCGCCCAACCCGCATGCTGCCTGGGTATTGACCCGCGCACATGCCCGGCTGGGCGTGGAGGCCGGCCAGTTGGAGGCCACCCTGGCCCAGTTGCCGATCGAGCACAGCGGCCTGCCGGCCGAAGCGGTCACGGTGCTGGCGCGCTCGGGCCTGCGCACGCTCGGTGCGGCCTTCCAGTTGCCGCGCGACAGCCTGGCCCGGCGCTTTGCGCCGCAGGTGCTGGCCCACCTGGATGCACTGCGCGGGCTCAGCACGCCCCCGCTGCGCTATTACCAGCCGCCGGACCGCTTCGATGCACGCATCGAGTTCGACTACGAAATCGAATCCACCCAGGCGCTGCTGTTCCCGCTGCGCCGCCTCACCGGCGACCTGGCCGCGTTCCTGTGTTCGCGCGATGGCGGCGTGCAGCGTTTCGAGCTGTGGTTCGAACACGACCAGCATCCCGATACCTGCCTGGCCATCGGCCTGCTCGCGCCCGAGCGCGATGCGGCGATGCTGTTCGAGCTGGCGCGCAACCGGGTCGACCACCTGCACCTGCCGGCCGGCAGCCGCGGCCTGCGCCTGCAGGCCGAGCACCTGCCGCCGTTCGTGCCGGCCGCGCGCGATCTGTTCGACCCCCGCCCGCAGCAGGCGATGCCCTGGGAACAGGTGCGCGAGCGGCTGCGTGCCCGGCTGGGCGATGACGCCGTGCAGGGCCTGGGGCTGCGCGCCGAACATCGCCCCGAACGTGCCAGCGGCGATGCCCACGGTACGCCCAAAGGCCCGCCGCCGTTGCTGCCGCTGCGGCCCGGCTGGTTGCTGCCACGCCCGCAGCCGCTGCTCGACCCGCACCTGCGCATCCTGTCCGGGCCGGAGCGGATCGAATCGGGCTGGTGGGATGAAGGGGATATCCGCCGCGATTACTACGTCATCGAAACCGGCCAGGGCCAGCGCGGCTGGGCCTATACCCGTGCCGAGGGGCGCGGCGGGCCGTGGATGCTGCACGGCTGGTTTTCATGAGTGCCGCCCTGCCCGACTACGCCGAACTGCATTGCCTGTCGGCCTTCAGCTTCCAGCGCGGCGCGTCGATCGCCGAGGAACTGTTCGCACGCGCCAAGGGCCAGGGCTACCGTGCGCTGGCGATCACCGACGAATGCTCACTGGCCGGCATCGTGCGGGCCTGGCAGGCGGCGAAAAAGCACGACCTGGCGCTGATCACCGGCGCGGAATTCCAGCTCGACGACGGCCCCAAGCTGGTGCTGCTGTGCACCGACCAGGCCGCCTATGCCGGCCTGTGCCAGTTGATCACCACCTGTCGCCGGCGCGCCCCCAAGGGCGAATACCGCTGCCTGCGCGAGGATTTCGATGCGCTGCCGGCCAGCCTGCTGTGCCTGTGGCTGGACCGCACGCCCCGCGCCGCCGATGCCGCCTGGCTGCAGGCGCGCTTCGCGCAGCGGCTGTGGTTGGCGGTGGAACTGCATCGGGAGGCTGACGACGGGCAGCGCCTGGCCGCGCTGCAACACTTCGGCCGCGAACACGCCATCCCGCTGGTGGCCAGCGGCGATGTGCACATGCACGTGCGCCGGCGCCGCGCCCTGCAGGACACCCTCACCGCGATCCGCCACCACTGCACCATCGCCGATGCGGGCTGGCGGCTGTTTGCCAACGGCGAGCGGCATGTCCGAACCCGCCAGGCGCTGGCAGCGCTGTACCCACCGGCGCTGCTGGCCGAAACCGTGCGCATCGCCGCACGCTGCCGGTTCGACCTCAAGCAGCTGCAGTACACCTACCCGCGCGAACTGATCCCGGCCGGGCACGACCCGGCCAGCTGGCTGCGCACGCTGGTGGAACAAGGCATGCGATGGCGCTGGAGCACAGGTGCCACGGACAAACAGCGCGCGCAGATCGAGCACGAACTCGCCCTGATCCACAAGAAACAGTACGAGTCCTACTTCCTCACCGTGCACGATATCGTGCGCTACGCGCGCAGCCAGCAGATCCTGTGCCAGGGCCGCGGCTCGGCCGCCAATTCGTCGGTGTGCTACGTGCTGGGCGTGACCGAGATCGACCCCAGCCACATGGAACTGCTGTTCGAGCGCTTCATCTCCGAAGAACGCGACGAGCCCCCGGACATCGACATCGATTTCGAACACGAGCGCCGCGAGGAAGTACTGCAGTACGTATTCAACCGCTACGGCCGCGAACGCGCCGCGCTGACCGCCGTGGCGATCAGCTACCGTGGCCGCAGCGCGGTGCGCGACGTGGCCCGCGTACTCGGCCTGCCGCCGGACCAGGTCAACGAACTGGCCGCCTGCCTGGACCGCTGGAGCAGCCACGAACCGCTGCCCGAGGCGCTGCGCGAGCGTGGCTTCGACCCGGACACGCCACTGATGCGGCGGGTGGTGGCGTTGACCAGCGAACTGGTCGACTTCCCGCGGCACCTGTCCCAGCACCCGGGCGGTTTCGTGATCTCCGAGCACCCGTTGTCCACCCTGGTGCCGGTGGAGAACGCGGCCATGGCCGACCGCACCGTGATCCAGTGGGACAAGGACGACCTGGACGCGACCGGGCTGATGAAGGTGGACTGCCTGGCGCTGGGCATGCTCACCGCCGTGCGCAAATGCCTGGCCATGCTGCACGCGCATGGCGCGCCGCTGATGGGCATGGCGCAGATCCCGGCTGACGATGGCCCCACCTACGACATGATCTGCCGCGCCGACACCCTGGGCGTGTTCCAGATCGAGTCGCGCGCGCAGATGGCGATGCTGCCGCGCATGCAGCCACGCTGCTTCTACGACCTGGTGATCGAAGTGGCGATCGTGCGCCCCGGCCCGATCCAGGGCGACATGGTCCACCCCTATCTGAACCGGCGGAAGAAGCTCAAGGAAGAAGGCATCGAAGAGATCGACTACCCGCCGGAACTGGAAAAAGTGTTCAAGCGCACCCTGGGGGTGCCGCTGTTCCAGGAACAGGTGATGCAGCTGGCCGTGGCCGCCGCCGGCTTTACCGCCGGCGAAGCCGATGCGCTGCGCCGCTCGATGGCGGCCTGGAAGCGCCATGGCGGGCTGGAGCCGCACCGCGACCGCCTGCTCAGCGGCATGGCCGCCCGCGGCCACAGCCGCGAATACGGCGAACGCCTGTTCGAACAGATCAAGGGCTTCGGCAGCTACGGCTTCCCGGAGAGCCACGCCGCCAGCTTCGCGCTGATCACCTATGTGAGCTGCTGGCTCAAGTGCCACCATCCTTCGGCCTTCGCCGTCAGCCTGATCAACAGCCAGCCACTGGGCTTCTACACCCCCGACCAGATCCTGCAGGATGCGCGCCGCCACGGCGTGCCGGTGCTGCCAGTGGATGTGCGCTACAGCGACTGGGACTGCACGCTGCTGCCGCCCACCGGGCCGGACCGCCCGTTCGGGATCCGGCTGGGCCTGCGCCTTGTCGATGGTTTCAGCGAAGACGTCGCCACCGCCCTGGTGCAGGCACGCATGCGGGCGCCGTTCGAGAGCGTGGCCGACCTCAGCCAGCGCGCGCGGCTGGATCGCCGCCACCAGGGCCTGCTGGCCGACGCCGGGGCGTTGAAGGGACTCAGCGGGCATCGCCACCGTGCGCGCTGGGAGGTCTCGGGCGTGGAAAAGCCGCTGCCGCTGTTCGACACCGCGCGCGCCACCGTCGAAGCCAGCGTGCCACTGCCGTTGCCCAGCGCCTTCGAAGACATGCAGGCCGATTACAACAGCACCGGCACCACGCTGGGCCGGCATATGGTGTCCTTCATCCGCCCGCAGCTGCGCCAGCGTCGCTGCCAGCGCTCGGACGAACTGGCCGCCCTGCCGCACGGGCGCAGCGTGCGGTTTGCCGGACTGGTGCGCATGCGGCAGCGTCCGCAAACCGCCAGCGGGGTCACCTTCCTTACCCTGGAAGACGAATGCGGGATGGTCAACGCGGTGGTCTGGCGCAAGATCGCCGACCGCCAGCATCGGGTGCTGGTGGAAGCCAGGATGATGCAGATCGATGGCCGGCTCGAACGCGTGGATGGCGTGCAGCACCTGATCGTGCGGCAGATGCACAACATCGACACCCTGATCGAAGGCGTACGCACGCACAGCCGCGATTTCCACTGAGCGGCCCCGCCGTCGGCGCGTCGACCCGGCCCGGCAGAGACATACCGGTGCGTATTGCGCGGTGTATCGCATCGCATGCCGCGCCATTGCGCGCGCAGCGCGTGATCCAATTCACGATAGCTGTAAATACAGACTTTCCCGACTGGCATTGCCGACAACGCTTCCGGTATTGTCGCTGCCTTCCAAGGATCTGGAGCCGCCATTGTCACGCGCACTCACCGTCACCACGCTGGTTGTGTCCAGTCTTGCCCTGGTCGTCTCCGGTTGGACCGCCTGGCGCCTGCACCAGAGCCAGGCCGAAGACAGGGTGATCACCGCGCGCGGCCTGGTCATCCAGGATGGCAGCGGGCAGGCCCGGGTGATCCTCGGCGCACCGGTGCCCGATCCACTGAGCAAGGGCGTCTCGCAGGGGCCGCGCGCAACGCCGCTGTCGGGCATGATCCTGCTCGGTGCCGACGGCTCCGAGCGCGGCGGCTACGGCACCGCCGACGTAGGTGATGAGGCCATGCTCAGCCTGGACGACGCCAGCGGCACCACTGAAGTCTTCAAGGTCACCGCCAACCCCGATCGCGGCGCCACCCTGGTGATCAAACACCAGAACAGCACCGGCGCCATGCTCACCTCCTGGCAGGGCAAGCCGGAACTGATCTTCGTCGGCGACAACGGCCAGTCGCACTACGTGCGCCCGAGTACCCCCAGCGCGCCGTGATCCTCCAGCGCCTGGCGTAGATCAAGCGCAACGCGGCGCGCGTCGCCGGCGGCCAGCAGGGCGGTGGTGATGCGCAGGCCATGCACGCCCGGCTGCACGGCAAACACCTCGCCGCCGCGCACCTGCCACCCGCGCTGGGCCAGCGCCAGCACCAGCGGCTGGCTGTCGGCGGCAAGCGGCACCCACAGGTTCAGCCCATCCATCAGCGCAGGGGTCTGGATGCCCTGCTCACCCAGCGCCTGCTGCAACACCTGGCAACGCTGCGCATAGTCGCGCCCGGCCTTGGCCACGCGCGCCATCACCCGCGCCGAGCCCAGCGCCGCGGCTGCCGCATCCTGCAGCAGGTGGCTGACCCAGCCGGTGCCGGGGGCCATGCGCAGGCGCAGACGCGCGGCGGTGTCGGCATCGCAGCCCAGCACCGCCAGGCGCAGGTCCGGCCCAAGCGCCTTGGACAGCGAGCGCAGCAGCACCCAGCGCCGCGTGCGCGGGGCGATCACCGAGTGGTACGGCTGCTGCGACAACAATGCGAAATGATCGTCCACCAGCACCAGCACCTGCGGATGCCGTTCCAGCACCTGGCGCAGTTCGCGCGCGCGGCGCTGGCTGAGGCTGGCACCGGTCGGGTTGTGCGCACGCGGGGTCAGCAGCACCGCACGCGCACCGGCATCCAGCGCCGCCGCCAGCGCCGCCGGCAGCATGCCGTGTTCATCGATGGCCACCGCCAGCGTGGCATGCCCGCCCGCGCGCAGGGTGTTGAGGCTGCCGAGAAAACACGGATTCTCCACCGCCACGCGGTCGCCCGGCACCAGCCAGCTGCCCAGCACCCGTTCGATCGCATCGACCGCGCCATGGCTGAGTTCCAGCGCATACCCGGGCGGACAATCCGGATCCAGCTGCGCGCGTGCCAACCGCTCCAGCTGCGGGTCGATGGTGGGGGTGCCGTACAGGCGCGGTGCCCGTACCGGCAACAACCCCCGCAGGTCCGGCAGCCACTGCGGGTCGGGGTTGCCACTGGACAGGTCGTGCAACGCCGAACCGCCCGTGCCGCCCTCCTGGGCACCGACCGCTGGCGGCGCGGTCACCACCGTGCCGCGCCGGCCCCGGGTCTGCGCCAGCCCGGCCGCGTCCAGACGCTTGTAGGCGGCGGCCACCGTATTGCGGTTGATCTGCAGCTGCAGGGCCAGGTCGCGGACCGGCGGCAACAGCTGCCCTGGCACCAGCGCCCCGCTGAGGATCTGCTGGCGAATGCTGTCGAACACCGCGCTGGCGGTCTGGCCGGTGATTTTCATTTTGTCCTATGCCAATATGCAGATCGTCCCGGGACAGTGTTACACGTGCCGTACCGCCCGTGCAGCCGCCCCCGCTCCAGGAGCTCCCCATGCCCATCGCACGCCCCGACTGGCCGCAGGCCACCACCGTCGACGCAATCGCCCACAACCTGGAGGCGGTGCGCCACCGCATCGCGCATGCCTGCGAACGTGCCGGCCGCGACCCGGCCGGGGTGCGCCTGCTGCCGGTCAGCAAGACCGTCGACCAGGCACGGCTGCGCCTGGCCTGGGAGGCCGGCTGCCGCGAACTGGGCGAGAACAAGGTGCAGGAGGCCCAGGCCAAGGCTGACGGCATGGCCGACCTGCCGATCCGCTGGTCGGTGATCGGCCACCTGCAGACCAACAAGGCCCGCGACGTGGCGCGCTTCGCCAGCGAGTTCCAGGCCCTGGACAGCATCCGCGTAGCCGAAGCGCTGGACCGCCGGCTGGCGCTGGAGCAACGCACGCTGGACGTGTTCGTGCAGGTCAACACCTCCGGCGAGGCCAGCAAGTACGGCCTGGATCCGATCGCGGTGGCCGACTTCGTGCAGCAGCTGCCGGCCTTTCCCCGGCTGCGCGTGCGCGGGCTGATGACGCTGGCGGTGTTCTCGCCCGACCCGGCGCAGGTGCGCCCGTGCTTCGTCCGCCTGCGCGAGCTGCGCGACCGCCTGCGCCCCACCCTGCCCGACGGGATCCTGCTGGACGAGTTGTCGATGGGCATGTCCGGCGACTTCGACCTGGCCATCGAAGAAGGCGCCACCGTGGTGCGCGTGGGCCAGGCGATCTTCGGCGCGCGCGCCACCCCGGACAGTTTCTACTGGCCTACCGCCGCCGAGGGCACGCCATGAAGGCGGTGGCGATCCAGCACGTCGCGTTCGAAGACGCGGGGATACTGGCCCCGTTGTTGGCCGCGCGCGGTTGGCACCTGCAGGTGCTGCAGGCCGGCATCGACCGCCTGGACCACGCCGAGACAGCCGACCTGCTGATCGTGCTGGGCGGCCCGATCAGCGCCAACGATGTCCACGCCTACCCACATCTGCGCGTGCTAGATGCCCTGCTGCGCTCCCGCCTGGCCGCGCACCGCCCGACGCTGGGCATCTGCCTGGGCGCGCAGCTGGTGGCACGCGCACTCGGCGCCAGCGTGACGCCGATGGGCGCGAAGGAAATCGGCTTCGCGCCGTTGGCGCTGACCGATGCCGGCCTCAGCTCGCCACTGCGCGCCCTGGTGGGCATCCCGGTGCTGCACTGGCATGGCGAAACCTTCACCCTGCCAGACGGTGCACAGCGCCTGGCGGCCACGCCCGCCTGCGCGCAGCAGGCGTTCGCCATCGGTCACCACCTGCTGGCCCTGCAGTGCCATCCCGAGATCGACGCCACCCGCATCGAGACCTGGCTGATCGGCCATGCCGACGAACTGCAGCGCGCGGGTATTGATCCCTGCGCCCTGCGCGAACAGGCCGCCCGGTACGCCGCGCCACTGGCGGCCGCCGCGCGCGACCTCTTCGCCGCATGGCTGGATGCCCTGCCGCCGCCGGCGCCGGTTGCCGATGCGGCCCGTGTCGGGGCGGTGCCGGCATGAGCAGCCATCGCCTGATCGTGTACCAGCATGGCGTGCTGCTGGGCCGCCTCGACAGCGCCGGGCCGCAGGCCCGCCGTCACCTGCATACCCTGGCCGCGCAGTTGCCGGCCGCCGCCGGGTTCGAGCTGCAATGGCAGCAGGCCATCGGCGAACAGCGGCTGTTGAGCAGCGGCCCGGCGGGCCTGAAGGTTCTCGGCAGCGAGATGGTCTACCAGGACATCGCCACGCCAGTGGACAGAGGCTGACCCACCAGCGATAGAATCGGCAACGACACACCACTGCTCAGGGGGGGATGATGAAGAAGATTTTCCTTGCGATCGGCATCACCATCGCCGTTTCTGCGTGCGCTACCACGCCCATCAACACCAGCACGGCACGCTCGACGCCACCGGAACGGATCTTCGCACCCGAGCTCATGCAGCCAGGCCAGGACAAGGTGGTACTGATCGTCGCGCGTGACGCAGGCTTCATGGGAAGCGGCTGCATGACGGCGGTATACCTGGACGGCCGCAAGGTTTCCACCATCGACAACGCCGAGAAGGTCACCTTCCATGTGGCGCCGGGCAGGTACATTCTCGGCACCGGCCCCAATCCGGAAGGCAAGGCGCTGTGCCGGTTCGGCGCGGAAAGTGCACGGCGGGAGACCGAGATCATCGCCGAGCTCGGCAAGCCGTTGAAGTACCGCCTGGCGCTCAGCGCCAACGGTGAAATCTCGGTCGCGCCCACCGCGTTCTGAGCTACGTCATCCGCCGGTCATCCGGGCTGGCGCATGTGCTCTGCATGCTCCTGGGCCTGCGCCTGCAGCCATTGGCGGAAGTCCAGAAAGCCCTGGTGGCGGGCCGAGCGTGGCGGATACACCAGCCAATGCGACCAGCGCGTCTTCAACCGATGCGGCGACAAGGCCACCAACTGGCCCGAATCGAGCAGCAGCCGCGCCCGCGTCACCCGCCCCAGCGCTACCCCGAAGCCGTCCAGCGCCGCGCGATGGTGTGACTCCGAATCGTTGAGCATGGCCACGTAGCGGCGCGGCGGGTCCAGGCCGATCTGTGCGAACCAGCGCTGCCATTCGCCATCGGGATCCCCCAACAGCGGCCATTCCGAGAGCGGGCGCGCGTCCACGCCGCCCATGCGCGCCACCAGCGCGGGGCTGGCCATCGGCATCAACCACTCATCGAACAACGGCTCGGCGTGCACGCCCACCCACTGTCCGGCACCCACGCGCAGCGCGGCATCGCACTGCACGTTGCGTTCGAAGTCCGTCAGGCGTTCGCTGGATTCCAGGTTGAACTCGATCTCCGGGTGCGCGGCCACGAACGAGCCCAGCCGCGGCACCAGCCAGTTGGAGGCCATCGAAGGCAGCGCGCTGACCGTGAGCACGCGATCGTGGCGCGCACCGAACGGCTGGAACACCTGCTGGATCGCATCCAGGTGCGGGCCGACCTGCTCGAGCAGACGCTGGCCTTCCGGCGTCACGCCCACCCCGCGGGGCTGCCGCAGCAGCAGCGGGTAGCCCAGCCGCTGCTCGAGCTGGCGCATCTGGTGACTGAGCGCGCTGACCGTCAGGTTCAGCGATTCCGCCGCCCGGGTCAGGTTGCCCAGGCGCGCGGCGGTGACGAAATTCTGCAGCGGCTGCAGGGGCATGCGAGACATGTCGACTTGAATCCTGTTCAAGGCCAGCTTGCGGAAATGTCGCTTTTTCGCCCCGCATCCTGCACCTATCGTCAACGCTCCTCAAGTGGAGCGTCGACCATGAACATCTACAGCGGCCTGCTGTTCCTGCACGGGCACATCACCCACGTCGACCTGGCGCGCCAGCTGGCGGGTGGGGAAACGACGCCTGCGGCGCCCTCCCCATCGGGTAAGCGGGAGGCGGCATGCGGCGCAGCCGGAACTAGCGACGAGGCGCGTCCGGGTGCGCCTCGGCGATCGGACCCGTGCGCCAATGCCTGAGGGTGCGGCGCGTGTGCAGCCACGCGTGGCGTGGCTCTACCGGGGGGCGGCCTTGGGCGCGGGCAGCACGCGGGGCTGCTGGTCGTACCAGTCGCGCGCGCCGGCCAGGTGCCACGTGCGCCGCTCGCCGTCCAGTTCGATGCCTGCGCCCAGCACACCCCAGCGCAGGTACAGGTTGCCACGGCGCCGGGCCTGGGCAAGGTCCAGCCGCGCCCGCAGCGACAGCCGCTCGTTCTCGGCCTGCAGGTCATCCACCCACATTTCGCCGCTGCGCCAGCGCAGCTGCCCGCTGGCCTGCACCTCACCGGAATCGAGCATGCCCAGCACCCAGCGCGGGTACGCGCTGCGCTCGGCGAAGACGCCCAGCAGCGGCCCCGCATCGCGCAGGCGCAGGTCGGCCTGGGCGGTGACTTCAAACGGCGCAGCCGCATCGATGTGGCCCTGGCGCAGTGCCACCGTGCCCCACCAGTTGGCCTGTCCGCCAGTGTCGCCGACCTGGATGTTGCGCAGCGCCACCGTGGTACCGCCCAGGTCGAACTGCTTCGCCTCGAAATCGGCCCGCTTGACGCGCGCCTGCAGCTGCGCATCGCCACGCAGGGCGATACCGGCCACCTGCAGCTGCGCACCACGGCCGCGCAGGTCGGCCCGGCCGGTACCCACGCGGCCGGATGAATCCAGTTCCACATCGCCACTGAGCAGCCCGGTGCCACCGAGCAGGCGCACATTGCCTTTGCCGCCGCCCAGGTAGCGGTTGTAGGCGGTCAGGTCGGGAACCCGCGCATCGTTGAAGCGCAGCCGCGCGCGCATGCCGTCACGCAACTGCTGCAGGCGCGCGTCGCCGCGCAGGGTCAGCGCCATCGCACGGCCATCGAACAGCAGCGCCTTGGGCGCGGCGGTCGGTGCGGCGCGGAACTCGGGAATCTGGACGTCCAGCTGCGCCTGCGCCGGTTCGCCGGCCACGATGCTGCCGTGCGCATTGGCCTGCCCCAGCAGCCGCACCCCGGCCACTTCAGCCACGGCCGCCACCTGCGGGATGTCCAGCGTACTGCCCGCGGCCAGCTGGCCGTCGGCAATCTTCAGGTCGCCTTCCAGCAGGCCGCCGCCATCCAGGTGGAACCACGGCTTGCGCACGAACAGGTCGGCGATCCAGTTCAGCGATTCGAATTTCCAGGCGCCCTGCACCTGTCCGGACAGGCGCGGCAGCAGGTCGGCCGGGGCGCGGAACGGGATCTTGCGGCCGGTGACGTGCAGGTCGGCATGCAGCTCGCTGCCGGTCTGCGGATCGCGCGGCAGGTGGACCTGCACCCGCATGTCGCGCGCCACGTCCAGCTGCAGGGTCAACAGACCGCGATCCTCGGCGTCCACCCCGGCGTGCACCGGCACCCGCCACACCACCCGGCTGCCCGGTTGCAGCGCGCCCTTGTCCAGCACGACATCGGCCTTGACCCGCGCGTTGGCCGGCACGCTGCCCACCTTGACGTGCGGGCCGCCGGTATCGATCTCCAGCGCCTGGCTGCGGGCATCGATCTGCAACTGGGCGTAGGTGATCTCGAACTTGCGCAGCCCCGGCGCCTGGTCACGATAGTGCCGCGGGAAATGGAAGCGTGCGGCCAGGTGCGCCTCATCGAGCAGCGTCACCCCGTCATAGCTCACCCGGGCCTGCTCGAAGCCTGCAGTGGAGTCGAACAGTTCGGAGGGACCGCCCTTGAGCTGCTTGAGGAACCCGACCGTGCCGTGGCCCTGCCCCACCACCCGCAGCTTGCCGAAGCGCCCGCTGCGGATGCTGTCGCTGTGGATGGCATCAAAGCGCAGCGTCCAGCCACGGTCGCCACGCGGCGGCGGCGCAATGGCCTTGTCCACCCGCTCGACTTCCGACTCCACCCCGCTGGCATCGATGCGCGGTATGCGCACCTCACGGCGCAGCAGCGCCACCAGGTCGATCCACGCACTCGCGCGGTCGGCACGGAAAATGTACACGGTACGGTTCGCCTGGCCGCGCATGCGGATGTTCCAGACCACCGCATGGCCAGGCAGCAGGGTCAGCGCCGGCCCGGTCTGCATGCTGAACTTTTCAGGCTTGCGGTTGGTGACCGCATCGAACAGCGGCGTATTGAGGAACACGTTGCCGGCGATCAGGTACAGCGCATACAGCGCCAGCAGCGTGAACAACGCCACGCGCCATGGCCGGGGCCAGCGCCGGACGCGCTCGGGAATCAGGGGCATGTAGATACGCGCGCGGAAGCAGAATGACCCCCACACTATCGGCAGACCGCTGGCGCAGCCGCGTGAAGGCGACGCGCGACAGCGTGCGGCAGGTCCTTTCGCGCGGGCTGCGGGCACCATTGCGGCCACGCGCTGCTTGCCGCTACTGTGCCATCGCGCCGGCCGTGATCGCGGCCGGTCCGAAGACAGCCAGGGAGCGTGACGGCATGATGCAGGTCGTGGAGACCTTCGGCCTTGAACTGGTCGCCTGGATGGGAGGCGTGGCGGCGGGGTACCTGGCGTGGGCGTCCGCCCCGTTCTGGTGGCCCGCGATGTGGGCGTTCGGCGGCCGTCGCCGGCTTCCGCGCCCGCTGCTGTTCAGTACCTGCGCCGGGTGCATGGCCTATGCGGCGTACCTGGCGTTGCTGGTCGCACTGCGCCTTCTGATCCTCACGGCACCGCCCGTGTCCGCCGCGGTGGATCAGCTGGCATCACACCCCGGCATGGCCGCGACGCTGTTTGCCGCACTCGTGTACGGCCTGCCCCTGCTGGTGTTTACCGGATGGGCTGCGCGCTTTCTCGGCGCACGCTGGGCGCGGCTCCTGCCGCCGCCACTTGGTGCGCAGCGCACGCCATGAGCCCTGACGACGCGATCCTCCATGGTCTGGTGCTGCTCTGGGTGTCAGTGCCATTGTGGGCGCCCGCCCTGCGTGCCTGCCTGCCCTGGCGCCGCCTTCCCTGCGCCGGCAGGTTCACCCTGACCGTTGCGGCGCTGGTCTACGGCGCCTTCGCCGCCTGCGTGGCGCTGGTGATGCTGCCGGCAGAGGTGCTGGCCACGTACATCGGCCCGCAACTGCTCGAGATGGGCTCACCCGCCGGCCGCTGGGTGAGCGCGCTGCATGCCGATGTCGTGGTGCCGGTGTTTTCGGCCTTCATCCCGGCGCTGCCCGGCGTGACCTGGGTGGTCATGCTGTTGCTGGCCAGGCGCTGGCCGGTCATCTGCGCCCGACTGGGCCGGCACGCCCTGCCTGTCCCTCCGCCATCCCACGACAGCACAGGCGCCTAGCGGGCGACTGCCGTTCCGTGCGCCGCCGCGTCCGGCAGCGTGGCGATCACCTTGATTTCAACGTCGAACCCATACAACCAGGTCACCCCGATGCCGGTCAGGGTCGGATACGGCGCCTGGCCCCAGTACTCGGGCACGATCGCCCAGACGCGTTCGAAGATCGCCTCGGGATCGACCAGGAACACGGTCACGTCGACCACATCGTCGAACGTGCATCCGGCCGCGCCCAGCACCGCGTTGAGGTTCTCGAATGCGCGCCGTACCTGGTCCTCCAGCACCGGTTCGGGCGAGCCGTCCTCGCGGCTGCCGACCTGTCCGGATACGAACAGGAAGCCATTGGCGCGTACCGCCGGCGAATAGCGGTTGCGTTCGTACAGGGCCTGCCGGCCCGGCGGGAATACCACGTCACGGGTTGCCATCGTCTTCTCCAACGGCCATGCGGCCGATCCATTGCACTGCCGCCACGGTAGGCCGACGCGGCCCGCGGATAAACGCCCCACACCGGCCATCACTGTTTGTAGAATCCAAACAATTCCTTCCGGATGCCCCGCATGGACCGGTTCGACGCAATGCAGGCCTTCGCCCGGGTGGTGGAAACCG
The DNA here is from genome assembly GCA_002435595.1 of Stenotrophomonas maltophilia. Lineage (GTDB taxonomy): Bacteria > Pseudomonadota > Gammaproteobacteria > Xanthomonadales > Xanthomonadaceae > Stenotrophomonas > Stenotrophomonas maltophilia_AC. Next base: position 41,309 of record DJBL01000067.1, on the reverse strand, counting down.
GCAGCTTCACCAAGGCCGCGCAGAGCCTGCACATGAGCAGGACCACGGTCACCCAGCTGGTGCAACAATTGGAGGCGCGGCTGCGTGTGCGCCTGCTCAATCGCACGACCCGGCAGGTCAACCTCAGCGCCGACGGCGCGGCCTACTACGAGCGGGTGGTGCGCCTGCTGGCCGATATCGACGATGCCGAAACCAGCCTGTCCGGTGCCGCCGCCACGCCGCGCGGGCGCCTGCGGGTGGATGTGCCGGCGCCCTTGGCACGGCTGGTCCTGGTACCGGCGTTGGCCAGCTTCCATGCACTGTATCCGGAGATCCAGCTGCACTTGGGCGTCAGCGACCGCCACGTCGACCTGATCGACGAACGCGTGGACGCGGTGATCCGTGGCGGCGAGATCACCACGCCGTCGCTGGTGGCCCGTCGCATCGGCGACCTGCAGGCCGGCCTGTACGCCGCGCCGGCCTACCTCGCGCAGGCCGGCACGCCGTTGGACCCGCACGACCTGGAAAGCAGCCCCCATCGCATCGTCGGCTACCTGCGCGCGCGCAGCGGCACGGTGCTGCCCTATGCCCTGCGCCGCGACGACCAGCAACGCCATGTGCACGGGCGGTATCTGCTGGCGGTCGATGATGGCAACGCCTATCTGGCCGCGGGCGTGGCCGGGCTGGGCGTGCTGTGGCTGCCCGACTACATGGCCGCCGCGCATGTGGCCAACGGTGAACTGGTACGCGTGCTGCCCGACTGGCAGCTGGCGCCCATGCCGCTGTATGTTGCGTTTCCGCCGAACCGCCACGTCAGTGCCAAGCTGCGGGTGTTCATCGACTGGGTGGCGGCGCTGCTGGACACGGTCGCCCCGGTCCAGACGCTGCCCCCGCGCTGACCGTGCCGCCACTGACCCGCCCGAACGAGACCGCCATGCCCCGTCGCTTCCGTGCCGCCCTGCTTGTCACCCTGGCCCTGGGGGCGCCAGCCGTGGCGCAGACCAGCGCGCCGCCGACAACGCAGGACCCCGCGCTGACCGCCTTGTTGGACTGCCACTTCGGCTACGCCCAGCAGCACTTCCGCAGCACTGCCAGCGCCACCGAAATCGCCACGGCGGCCGCCTCGTACTGCGAACCGGCCTTGCAGGCGGCCGGGCTTGGCACCTACCTGCGCGCGCTGGATGCCGGGTTGCCGGCAGACAGCGCGGAGGCCTCACGCATCGGCATGCTCGACGAACTGCGCGGCATGCTGCCCGGCTTCACCATCGACAAGGTCCTGCAGTTCCGCGCCGCCAGCGACGCGCCCTGAGCCGGCGCGCGCCTTCACCCACAACCCGAACTCCTTCATCACCTCGACCACCGGCTGCAGCCGTCGGCCGTCGTCAGTGAGGGCGCATTCCACCTTGACCGGCACGGTGGGATACACGGTGCGGCGGATCAGCCCGGCCTCTTCCAGCGCACGCAGGTCCAGGGTGAGCATGCGCTGGGAGATCGCCGGCATGTCGCGACGCAGGTCGTTGAAGCGCTTGGCCCCGTCGAGCAGATAGGACGCGATCAGCAGGCGCCAGCGTCCGCCCAGCAGGCGCATCGCCTCCTCCACCGAACAGCCCGATACATTGTCTTTCATGGTGGCTCCTGCAGGGGCAACAGGTATACGTTATGTACCTACACCACACAATAGTGCCTTCTTCCGTTTTTATACCGCGCACCTAGAATGCGGCGGACGCCTCACAGCGAGGCCCCACTTCTGTTGCCGGACACCCCGATGAAGCTCTATTACCTGCCTGCGGCCTGCTCGCTCGCCCCGCATATCGTGCTCAATGAACTGGGCCTCGACGCCACCCTGGTCCGGGTGGACCCGCGCAGCCATCGCACCGAACACGGCGAGGACTACCTGCAGGTCAACCCGCTGGGCTACGTGCCGGCACTGGCGATGGACGACGGCAGCGTGCTGCGCGAAGGCACCGCCATCCTGCAGTACCTGGCCGACCAGCGGCCCGAAGGCGGCCTGGCTCCTGTTCAAGGCAGCGTTGAACGCTACCGCCTGCAGGAATGGCTGGGCTTCCTTGGCACCGAGATCCACAAGGGGTTCATTCCGCTGCTGTATCCGGTGGCCGCCGGCAAGTACACGGAGACGGCGCGACCGAAACTCGACCAGCGCTTCGCCTGGATCGACGCGCAACTGGCGGACCGCGACTACCTCATGGGGGAGCATTTCAGCGTGGCCGATGCCTATCTGTTCGCCTTGATCGGCTGGGGACAGGCAGCGTGGCTCACCTCGTACTACAAGACGGACATCCATTTCGACCGGTTTCTGCATCTGCAGCGCTGGTATGCCCGCGTGCGGGCGCGGCCGGCGGTGCAGCAGGCATTGGCCGCCGAAGGACTGCAGTAACGGCCTGCGTGCCGCAGGCCGGGTCGATGCGCGGCGCTACGGGCGCCACATCAGGATCAACACCAGCATCAGCAGCATGGCGCCCGCGCCGATGCCCAGCAGGCCAACCCAGACGCGTTCGAAGATCGCCTCGGGATCGACCAGGAACACGGTCACGTCGACCACATCGTCGGACGTGCAGCCGGCCGCGCCCAGCACCGCGTTGAGGTTCTCGAATGCGCGTCGTACCTGGTCCTCCAGCACCGGTTCGGGCGAGCCGTCCTCGCGGCTGCCGACCTGTCCGGATACGAACAGGAAGCCATTGGCGCGTACCGCCAGCCAATAGCGGTCGCGTTCAGACCCTGCACCTGAGCAGGACCACCCTCACCCAACTGGTCCAGCAGCTGGAGGCACGCCTGCGGGTGCGCCTGCTCAACCGCACCACGCGCCAGGTCAACGTCACCGCCGATGGCGCAGCCTGCTACGAACGGGTGGTGCGCCTGCTGGCCGGCATCGACGATGCCGACACCAGCCTGTCCGGTGCGGCCGCACTCCCGCGCGGGCGCCTGCGCATCGACGTGCCCGCGCCACTGGCGCGCCTGCTGCTGGTTCCGGCCCTGCCCGCCTTCCTCGCCCGCTATCCGGACATCCAGCTCGACCTCGGGGTGAGCGACCGCACCGTCGACCTGATCGGGGAGAACGCGGATGCGGTGCTGCGCGGCGGCCCGATCCGCGACCCGTCGCTGGTGGCACGGCGGATCGGCGACCTGCAGGCGGGTCTCTACGCCGCCCTGATCGCCGCCCTGGTACCGGCCGCCCCCGCGTTCGCCCAGGAACCTGCGGCGACGCCGACGCCGGACCGCACTGCTCGACTGCCACTTCGGCTACGCCCAGCAGCACGTCCGCAGCAGTGCCAGCGCCACCGGGATTGCCACCGCCGCTGGCTCGCACTGCGAGACGGTCCTGCAGGCTGCCGGGCTGGAGACCTACCTGCGCGCGCTGGATGCCGGGTTGCCGGCAGACAGCGCCGAACAGTCGCGGCTGCGCATGCTCCTCGAGCTGCGCCAGAGTTCCGCGCCGAAGACCACGCACGCTGACGCCGCCCCTACAATGGGCCACCAGGGAAGCTGTCCGCAGCACGACAAGGAGCATGCATGGGTTACAACGTCCACATCACCCGGCGCCAGTACTGGTTCGACGAGGAAGGCCCGACCATTACGCGACAGGAGTGGCTGGACTACGTCGCACAGGATCCGCAGATGCAGGCCGACGGCACCGCGGGCGATGCCTGGTGGAGGCCCGATGCGGACACCCAGGTGGGCCTGTGGCACCAGGACAACCGCGTGGAAACCAAGAACCCGGGCCAGGACACCCTGCGCAAGATGCACCAGATCGCGCAGGCGCTGGACGCGCGCGTGCTCGGCGATGAGAACGAGGCGTACGGCGCAGACGGCCAGATGCTCGCCGCGCCCGTGGACCTGCCACCGCTGCCTGCCGCACCGCGCGTGGCCGCGGCCGCCTCCGCTGCCGCAACGCCCGCACCGACGCCGCGCTTCCGCCTGGGCACCGCTGCCAAGATCCTGCTGTCGGTGCTGGTGTGGCTGGTGTGCCTGCCGGGCCTGTTCTTTCACCTGTTTTTCGGCCTTGCCGCACCGGTCAACCTGCTCGATGGCCTGCTTGAAGGACCCCGGCCGACGGCCGCCGACACGCTGGTCCTGGCGGGCATGAGCGCCAGCGTGCTGTCCTGGGGCATCCTGGCCGCGATGAACATCGGCTGGATCCGCAACCAACCGCTGCACTGGATCTGGCCGGTGCTGGGCACGACCTTGGCCGTGGCATGGCAGGTGCCGCTGGGGTTCACGCCCTCGCTGTTCGTCGCCCCGGGCATCGCGCTGGCGTGCTACCTGTGCGTCTGGCACCTGTGGAACCGGCAACGACGCGGTGACCGCGCCTCGCCGCTGCCGCCGGCGCCCTGACCGGGCCCCGGTCCGCGCACGCCTTCACCCACGCGGGGAGATCGTAGGTGGATACGGCGCGCCCCAGACCGGGACAGCGCCTGGACTGGATCGACCAGCACCTGGCAGGGCGCGCGTACCTGCCGGGCGAGTACGTCAGCATTGCCCACGCCTGGCTGTTCGCACTGGGCCGGCATCAGGCCCGATCACCATGGCCTGTCGCCCTGCTGCGCCACCGCGCTGGCAGGCTGTTCGGCCTGCAACGCATAGCGCCCGTCCTTGGGCATGGCACTGATCACCAGCGTGCCGCCGCGGCAGACATCGACATTGGCGTACACCACGCTGCGTCCGGTGCGGAAGCCCACTTTCAGGTCGTAGCGGCAGCCGGCGTCGGCCACGCCCACCGTGGTCGCGCCGCCACCGCCGGGCAGCGCATCGATGGGCGTGTCACGGAACGCTGCACTGCCGGCCGGCGCGACGGCCAGGGTAGTCACGCTGTCGTGGGCGCGGTTGAGCAGTGCCAGGTAGCGCACCCCGTCAGCGGAAGCGGCGGTGGTGGTGGCGGCAAGCAACACGGCAACGGCGGCGGTTCGGATGATGGACATGGCAGGACGCTCCGGTCGAATGGGAAGGCCGGGCGGGAGGGCAGCCAGCCGTCCGGTGCCTGCATCACGCGCCCGCCAGACCAACCCGGCAATCGATCCGGGACCAATCGTCGCCACGCGCGGACCAATCGTAATGGGGCCACTGCGGCGCTTCCCGCACGCGCCGGCCCTGCCTAAGATGAGGCGCGCCAGAGACGCTGGCCCCGGACCCCGCCATGAACATCCGCCTCGGCAGCACCCAGATCCGCCTGTCACGCTACATCGCCCTGTGGACGGTGGTGGCGCTGGTGTTCGCCATGCAGAACGCCATCAACGTCGGCCTGCCGCGCACCAACTGGCCCTTCTGGGACCTGGCCCGCTGGTCGCTGATCCAGTGGTACACCTGGGCGGCGCTGGCGCCAACCGTGTTCAGCCTGGCCGAACGCTTCCCCGTGCGCGGCAGCCAGCGCTTCCACGGCCTCGGCGCCCAGGTGCCGGCCAGCCTGGGCGTGACGTTCGCGGCGATGGTCCTGGGCGCACTGGTTTCCACGCTGTTCGAACCCAGCGGATTCCTGCAACAGCTGGGCTACTTCCTGGAGCAGCACTTCGCCATCGGCCTGCTCACCTACTGGACCCTGTTTGCGATCCAGCAGGCGATCCACTTCCATGCCGAGAAGGCGCGGCGCGAACTGGAAGCCAGCCAGCTGGCCACCGAACTGGCGCAATCACGCCTGCTGGCGCTGAAGTCGCAGTTGCAGCCGCATTTCCTGTTCAACACGCTGCACGCGATCATCACCCTGCTCGACGAAGACAAGCTGTCGGCCGAGGACATGCTGCTGCGACTGAGCGAGCTGCTGCGCGCGTTCCTGGAAGATTACGACGGCCAGGAGATCAGCCTGCGCCAGGAACTGGACCTGATCGAGCTGTACCTGGGCATCCAGCGCGTCCGCTTCAAGGACCGCCTGACCACCCGCACCTACATTGCCCCCGATACGCTGGACTGCGCCGTCCCCAGCCTGATCCTGCAGCCGCTGGTGGAGAACGCGCTGCGCCACGGCATCGGCCAGCGCGTGGGCAGCGACACCATCGAGATCGACGCGCGACGCGACGGCGATGTGCTGTGCATCGAAGTGCGTAACCGCAACAGCACCCTGTCGGGCGAACCGACCGCCTCGGCCGGCCACGGCATCGGCATGGCCAACACGCGGCTGCGCCTGCGCGAACTGTACGGCGATGCGGCCGAGGTGCGCCTGGACATGATCTGGCCCGAAGGGGTGGCCTGCCGCATCCGGGTGCCGTTCCGCGAACTGGAGAGCGCCGAGGATGCCCCCGAGTTCCATCCGGGGCTTTCGCCGGCATGAGCCTGACCGCGCTGGTGGTCGATGACGAACCGATCGCGCGCCGCGCGATCGTGCGCCTGTTGGCCGATGACCCGGACATCGAGATCCTCGGCGAATGCGGCGACGGCGTCTCGGCGGTGGCCGCCATCCGCAGCCAATCGCCGGACCTGGTGTTCCTGGACATCCAGATGCCGGCGATCAACGGGATGGACGTGGTCGCCACCATCGGCGCCGAACGCATGCCCGCCACCGTGTTCGTCACCGCCTACGAGCAGTATGCGGTCAAGGCCTTCGAGGCCAACGCGGTGGACTACCTGGTCAAGCCGTTCAGCCGCGAGCGCTTCGCGGCCACGCTGCAGCGGGCCAAGGCCCGGCTGGCGGCCGCGGCCGGGGTGGGCGCGCAGGCGTCGGTGCAGATCCTGCAGGCGCTGGATTCACTGCGCCAGCGCGACGACTACCTGCAGCGACTGCCGGTGCGCGTGGACGAGCACGTGGTGCTGGTGGCGGTGGATGACATCGTCTGGATCAAGGCGGCCGGCAACAACGTGGAAATCCACCTGGCCGACCGCGTGCACGAACTGCGCGACACCATGACCTCCCTGGCCGCGCGCCTGGATCCGCGCCACTTCGCCCGCGTGCACCGCTCGGCCATCGTCAATGTGCGCCGGGTCAAGGCGATCCATCCGTGGTTCAACGGCCACCACGTGGTCACCCTGGATACCGGCCAGCAACTGCGCATGAGCCGCTACCAGAACGAGGCGTTCCTCAAGCTGGTCTCCACACGAAGTCCGTAGCGCCGGGCTCTGCCCGGCTGCGGAACCACCGTACCGGCCCAGCCACGCACAGCATCCATCATCCAACCCACCCACGCTCCTCAGCGCGCAGGGTCAACACCTCCACCCCGTCGGCGGTCACCAGCACCGTATGCTCGGCCTGCGCCGACAGCTTCCCGTCGCGCGTGGTCACGGTCCAGCCATCCTCGCTCATGTCGATCGCCGCGCGGCCCTGGTTGATCATCGGCTCGATGGTGAAGGTCATGCCCTGCTCCAGCACCAGCCCGTCACCGCGCCGGCCGTAATGCAGCACCTGCGGTTCCTCGTGCATTTCCTGGCCGATGCCGTGGCCGCAGAATTCCTTGACCACGCTGTAGCCGTGCGCCTTGGCGTGCTGCTGGATCGCAAAGCCGATGTCGCCCAGCGTGGCGCCGGGCCGCACCACGCCAATGCCCTTCCACATCGCCTCGCGGGTCACCCGTACCAGCCGCTTGGCCGCATAGTCGACCTCGCCGATCAGGTAGGTCTTGCTGGAGTCGGCGATGTAGCCGCCCTTCTCCAGGGTGATGTCCAGGTTGACGATGCTGCCGCTGCGCAGCACGGCATCGGCCGAGGGCACGCCATGGCAGACCACGCTGTCGATCGAGCTGTTGAGCACGTAGGCGAACCCGTACTGGCCCTTGCTGGCCGGGCGCGCCTGCAGTTCGTCCACGATGAAGCGTTCCACCCGGTCGTTGACCTGCAGCGTGCTCATGCCTTCCAGCGGCAGCCGGTCCAGCGCCTCGAACACCTGCGCCAGCAAACGGCCGGAGGCGCGCATCAAGGCCTGTTCTTCCAGCGTCTTGATCATGCCTCGGCCACCCGCAACGCCCCGGGCGCGACCCCGGCAGCACGCAGTTCGCGGCTGACGATCTCCTGGTAGCTCATGCCGGGGTTCATCTCGCAGAGCATGCCGATCTTGATCCAGAAACCGGCCTGGGCGTTGATCGAGCGGCCGGAGACGCCGCTGGCGCGGCGCAGGTTGTCGTGCAGTTCGTCGTCGATGTTGACGATGCCCATGGGCGGACGTCCGAGTAGGTGATATACATAGCATATATGGTTCGTATATCCACGCCAACCGCGTCCGTGGCCATCGACGCACGGCACGCCGCTCCGCGCGGCAGCGCAGCGCCCTTGGAGACGCGCACGGCCGACAGACAACCCCGGCGCGGGTGGTCTGCCGCATCCCGGTGCACACCTCGCCCTTGCTGGCGCGTGGGCTGGATGTCACCTACCGGGCCAGCGCAGGACGCATCACCGACGTGTCGGTCGAGCGCGCCGTCTGGCTGGGGTACTGATCAGCAGTACGCCGTCGCCTCGATCTCGAACAACATGGCATCCAGCGCCAGCCGCGGCACGGGAATCAACGTGCAGGTCGGTGCCCGGCCACGCGGCCAGCGTTGGCCGATCTGCGCGGACAGAATACCCAGCCGGTCCTGGTCATGGTCCACCACCAGCACCGTGAGTTTGGCCACGTCGGCCAGGCCGGCACCGGCGGCGGCCAGGGCCAGCGTCAGGTTGTCCAGGGCCTGTGCCACCTGGACCTCGAAGCGCGGCGAGAGCGCGCCGTCCGCGCTTTCCCCGCCCTGCCCGGCCACGTGGATCAGCCGCGCCGGCAATCGCACCACCGCCACGTGCGAATAGCCGTTCGCAGTGGGGTCGTAGAGGCCGGACGGGTTGATGAAGCCGAACAGGCCGGCGGGCGCGACAGGGGCATCGGTGGACATGGGCTCAGGCGTGGTCAGGGAGTGGGCGTGCAGTGTCCGGCCTCAACTGCGGTTGAGGTCAACGGCGCGCGCTGCAACGCTGCGATGCACCGTCGCATTGGCCGTGCAGAGCTGCCAGAATCGCGACCGGGCACCCGGAGAACGGCATGAGCGACAAGGACGTGGCATTGGCCGGGTTTTCGGACCGGGAAAGCGCGTGGGCACAGGAATCCAGGGATCTGGGCCGACAACTGCTGACGATCTACGCCAGCACGAGCGAGGTCAGCCCGGACACGCTGGACACCGCCTTCCGGCACTGGAAGGCCGACGCTGTCGCCCAGCGCCCAGCCGACAACGTGGTGGCGTGCGGCCTGGGCATCCTCTTCGGCGATTACGTGATTGCCCATCGCGGCGGCGAGTGGCGCATGCAGACCGACGCCTACGGCACCGACGCGGTGGTGGTGGGCCCCGGCAAGCTCACGCTGTTCCCGGTGGCTGCGGTCGCCAAGCGGATGGCCCCGGACAACGCGGACATCGCCTTCTTCGAGCCGATCTGGGCCAGCCTGCCCCCGGCCCACCTGCCCGACCCGACGCCGCCGGCGCCCTGGTGGCGCCGCCTGTCGGGGCGATAGGTCGCATGCAGTACGCTTCGCCCACGCACGTTCACCGGCAACGCCTCGGGAGCTCAGGATGAGAATGGTCTGGACTGCACTGTTGTCGCTGGTCGCCCTGCCCTGCCTGGCCGGGCCGCAGAACCTCAAGGAGCGCGCCACGCTCAAGGCCGATGAAGGTCTGCTGGTTACCACCAGCGCCTGTCCTCCCAACACCCACGGCATGCAACTGTATGCGCCGGGCACCTTGGCCAAGGGCGTGCTCGGCCAGCTGCGCTTCAAGAGCGTGATTGTCTGCAACGAACCCACCACCTCCAATCGGATCAAGGCCGGCCGCTACTACATCGGCCTGCTGTTCGACCGGCAGGGCCAGGTCGTGGCGTTCGACGAGGCCGATGCCCCACAGATCACCATCGAGGCCGGCAAGGCCACCTACATCGGCGATGTCTACGTCGTGGAGGGCCAGCCACGCCGAGAGAATGGGCGGGTGGTGATGGCGCACGGCATCGCCTTCGCCGACCGTCGCGATGACGCCCGCGCCGCATTGGAGCGCGACCATCCCTGGCTGCTGGCGCGTTACCCGTTCGTGGTGTCCCTGCCGCAGAACGCCACGATGATCTCCCGCATCACCACCGTCGGGGCCGACCCGCCCTGAGTCCGGCCCCGGCCTCAGGTCCAGGCCGGGTCGGCGGTGAAGTCGATGGTCAGCCAGAACTCACTGCCACGCGCATCCAGGCGTTCGGCGATCTCATCACGCAGACGGTCCACGTTGCCGATGCTGCCGATGACCGTTTCCGGATGGGTCAGGATGTGGATCTCCACGAAACGCATGCGTCCCATCTTGGCCACGTGGCTGGTGAAATCCAGATAGCCGTGTTCGGCCACGAAATCCTGCATGACCGCCTGCACACGCGCGTCCAGCGTGTCCGGCGCCACCTGCAGCACCTCGCGCATGGCCTTCCAGGCGCTGCGCAACGGCACCGGCAGCACCGCCACGCTGATCGCGGCCAGCACCAGCGGGTCCAGGTACGGAATCCAGTGCGCATGCTCACCACCGCGCAACAGCAGGGCGATCACGAAGGCCAACACCACCGCCAGGCTCATCAGCCCGCTCAGCAGCCAGGCCCGCACATCCAGCCACAGCAACGATGACTGCAGGCGCAGCGCGCGGGTGCGCACGAACGCGGCCATCGCCAGGTTGCTTACGCACAGCACCGCCGCCCACGCCAGCGCCGGCCCGGGCTTGACCTCATGGCCCCCGGTGGTCAGCCCGATGATGGAATTGGCCAGTGCATAGATGCAGGCCAGCGACAGGATCGCCCCGCCGAGGGCTTCCACCATCGGCTCCAGGTGCCAATAGCCGTACTGGAAGCGCGGGCTTTGCTCCCGCGCCACCAGCCGCAGCACCGACAGCGCCACCAGGGTCAGCGCCACATCGACCAGGCTGTAGACGCCATCGAACAGGATCGCCTGCGACCCCACCAGCAGGCCACCGGCAAAGCCGGTGGCGCTGACCGCCAGCGTCACCCCGATCGAGAACCGCAGGACCCGCTGCTCGCGTGCTGTATCCATCGCTTGCCGAGGGCCCGTCGCGCTGGCGTCAGACCTTCAGCACCTCCACCTTGTAGGTCGGCGTGGCGCCATCGCGGTCGATGATAAGCCCATGCACGTCCGACTCGAAGCCCGGGAACCGCGCGTTCTGCTCGCGTGCGATGCGCAGCGACTGGATGATCGGCTCGTCGCTTGCACCGAAACGCTCGCCCGGCATGATCGTGGGGATGCCCGGCGGGTACGGCACCAGCATGGTGCCGGCGATGCGCCCGCTGATCGCCTCGATGTCGACCCGCTCGATCTGACCGCGCACCAGGTGGTCGTAGGCCTCGGCCGGGGTCATCACCGGCTCGGGCAGGTCCACGTACATTTCGCGCATCACCTTGGGCACGGCGAACTCGCGGTTGAATTCGTGCAGCGCCTGGCACAGGTCTCGCAGGCCCCAGCCGGCATAGGCCAGCGGGTAGTCGGCGGCCAACCCCGGCAGCGCGCGGCTCAGCGGCGCGTTGGCATCGTAGAGCTCCTTGAAGGCCATCAGCTCGGTCACCAGCGTGCTCCACTTGCCCTTGGTGATGCCCATCGAGAACAGGAACAGCACCGAGTACAGGTTGGTCTTCTCCACGGTGATGCCGCGCGTCCACAGGAACTTGCTCAACACCGCGGCCGGAATCCCGCGCTGGCCGATTTCGCCATCGATGGACAGGCCCGGGGTGAGCAGGGTCACCTTGATCGGGTCGATCAGTACGTAGTCGTCCACCAGCCCGTCGAAGCCGTGCCAGTGCGCGTCCGGCTGCAGGTACCATTCGCTGCGCTTGGCCACCATCGGCGCCGGCGTATCGCCCTTGGCCAGCGAGCGCTCCAGCTTGTCCGGCTGCCACACGCTGAACCACCAGTCGTCGCGACCCAGGTCTTCGCGTACATGCAGCATCGCGCGGCGGAAGGCGATCGCCTCGTCGTGCATCTCCTGCACCAGCGACTCGCCGGCCGCACCTTCCATCATCTTGGAGGCCACGTCGCACGCGGCGATCACCCCGTAATGCGGGCTGGTGGTGGTGTGCATCATGAACGCTTCGTTGAAGCGCTCGGCATCCAGTTCGCGGGTCGCCGCGTTGCGCACGTGGATCATCGATGCCTGCGAGAATGCGGCCAGCAGCTTGTGCGTGGAATGGGTGGTGAAGATGATCGCATCCTGCTCACGCGGCTTGCCCTTGGCCATCCCGTAGTGGTTCTCGTAGAACGGATGGAAGGCCGCGTAGGGGTACCACGCTTCATCGAAATGCAGGAAGTCGACCGCGCTGCCGATCTCCTCGGCGATCTTCTCGGCGTTGTAGCAGAGCCCGTCATAGGTGGAATTGGTGACCACCGCGATGCGTGGCTTGGAGCCGGCCTTGAACGCCTTGCTGGCCAGCGGGTTGGCCGCGATCGCCTGCTGCAGCGACTCGGGGGTGAACTGGTCCAGGCTGATCGGACCGATGATCCCGTGCGCGTTGCGACTGGGGGTGAAGTACACCGGGATGCCGCCGGTCATGATCAGCGAGTGCAGCAGCGACTTGTGGCAGTTGCGGTCCACGAACACCACATCGCCGCGGCCGACGGTGCCATGCCACACGATCTTGTTGGCGGTGGAGGTACCGTTGGTGACGAAGAAGGTGTGGTCGGCGCCGAAATTGCGCGCCGCCTCGTTCTCGGCGTCCTTGATCGGGCCGCTGTGGTCCAGCAGCGAGCCCAGTTCGGGGACCGAGATCGACAGATCGCTGCGCAGGGTGTTCTCACCGTAGAACTGGTGGAATGCGCGCCCCACCGGCGACTTGGTGAACGCCACGCCGCCGGCATGGCCGGGCGTGTGCCAGGAGTAGTTGGACTCGGCGGTGTGGTGGATCAGCGCCTTGAAGAACGGCGGCAGCAGGTTGGCCATGTAGTCTTCGGCCGCGCGCATCACCTGGCGGGCGATGAAGCTCTTGGTGTCCTCGAACAGGAAGATGTAGCCGTGCACGTACTTGAGCAGCTTGGTGGGCACCTTCTCGATGGTGCGCCGCTCGCCATACAGGAACACCGGCAGGTTGCCGCGGCGCGCGCTTTGCTCGCGCAGGAAGCCCAGCAGGCGCTGGAACTGCTCCGGCTTGTCCTCGGTGCCGTCGATGGAGATCAGGACCGCCGAGGCGGCCACGTAGGTGCGTGCCCCGGCCTGGGCATCGGCCAGGGTCAGCCCGCACAGCACGCGCTGGTCGCTCTTGCGCAGCTCGTCCACCAGCGCGCGGATCAGGATGCCACCGATGCGCGGGGACTCGTAGTCGTCGTCGATGACGATGATGGGGTAATCAAGGGACTTGAAGTACACAGGCATTCTCCTGGGGCGAAATCACGAAAGCTTCGGGTTGCCGGCCGTGTCCAGGGCGGGCAGCTGGCCGCGCTGGCGGCGACGCTCCTCGCTGAAGAACGGATAGAACACGGTGATGAACAACACGAACAGGAAGGCGTACTGGACGATGCTGCCCGACGACCCGAAGATCGCCCACAGGCAGTACACCACGGTGACGCTGGTCAGCAGCCAGAACGCGCCGGTGTGCACCAGGGTGTGCGAGCGCTCGACCACGAAATAGCAGGCCACGCAGGAATAGATGTAGGGCAGCAGGGTCAGCACCACCGCCGCCGAGGTGATCACATCGAACTGCGCCGAGGCGGTTTCCGAGGTCGAGGTGACCAGCACGGCCAGGGTCATCAGCACCGCCACGATCAACACGCCCTTGACCGGCACGTCATCCTTGTTGGTCTTGCTGAAGATGCCCGGGAACAGACCGTCGTCGGAAGCAGCCTTGGCGCTCTGCGCGGTCAGCAGGATCCAGCCACCCAGCGAACCGGCCGCGCCGACGAAGGCACACAGGCTCACCAGTGCCCCACCCCAACCGCCCACCGCGTTGGCCGCGGCCAGCGCGAACGGGGCGTCGGACACCTGCAGCTCGCCATTGGGCACCATGCCCATGATCACCGAAGAGCTGGCGATGTAGGCGATGGCGGCCAGGAACACACCGGCCAGGGTGGCGCGGGCCACGTTCTTCTCCGGGTTCTCCACCACCCCGGCGGTGACCGAGGCCGACTCCACGCCGATGAATGCCCACAGGGTCAGCGCGGCGGCGCTGGAGATCGCGCCGAAGTTGGACTCACCGGACACGTTGTAGGCGCCCTTGAAGATGGTCGGGTCGAAGAAGAACCAGCCGAAGATCGCGATGCCCAGGATCGGCACCAGCGCGAAGCTGGTGGTCACCGTCTGCAGCTTGCTGACGAACGCAGGGCCGATCACGTTGGCGAAACTCAGCGCCCACACCAGGGCCAGCACCGCGATGCAGCGGGGCAACGGCTCGGACAGGATCGGGAAGAAGTAGCTGAAGTAGCCCACCGCCGCGATCGGGATGGCGACGTTGCCGATCCAGTTGGCGAACCAGTAGATGGCGTTGGTCTGGAAGCCCATGTACGGCCCGAACCAGTCGCGCGCGTAGGCGTAGGGGCCACCGGCCTTGGGCGCCAGCTTGCCCAGCTTGGCGAACACGAAGGCCAGCAGCAGCGCGCCGGCGGTGGTGATCAACCAGCCCCAGATCGAGGCGGTGCCGATCTTGGCCAGGCTCGAGGGCAACAGGAACACCCCCGACCCCATCATGTTGCCCGCCACCAGGAAGGTGGCGCCGACCACCCCGATTTTCTTCGCTTCTGCCATGACGCTTTCTCCTTTGCCAGGCATGGGCCCGGTCGCGCCGGGCGTAAGGGTTTACTTGATGAAGTTGTATTGCAGGCTGCCCTGCAGCCGCACCGTGTCCGCGCGGCGCCCGTCCTGTTGCTCCAACTGGCCGTACAGCAGCTCCATGCCCATCGTCCAGGACGGTGCCGGGCTCCAGATCAGGTTGAACACCCCATAGCGGCTGCGCCGGAACGCGTCCTCGGCCAGTGCCGCGTTGCGTGGCCCACCCAGCTGGCCGTAGATCAGGTTGGATCGCCACAGCGGCGACCAGTAGTGGGTGTAACCAACGAAACCGCCATACAGGGTGAGCAGCGCCAGGCGCCCATCGGCGGCCACCACCGCGTCCATGCCCGAGCCGGTCAGGTCGGCGGTGTAGCGGCCGATGCCCTTGCCGCCCAGTGCGCCGAACAGCAGCAGGTCCTGCTCGCCCATCGATGCCGAGCCGCTCAGCTGCAGGCCGCCGCCGAACCGGCGGTCATCGCCGCCGTCGCCGTCATACCCCAGGCTGCGCGCCACCGCACCCAGCTGCAGATGGCCCCAGCCGCGTTCCATGCGCGCGGTCACGCTCACGTCCGGGGCCTGGTCGACCGCACGGATGCCCTCGCCCGGCGCACTGAGCTGGGTATCGGGATCTTCGGCGGCCACGGTCAGCGTGTTGCCCTTGCCCATCGCAATGCTGTGGTGGATGCCGGCCACCAGCAGGTAGCCGGCAGCGCCGGGGCCGGCAAAGTCCAGCGTGTCGGGGAGGCTGTCGGCATCCATGAAACTGGAGTAGCCGTACCCGGCGTAGGTGTTGCCCAGTTGTCCGTAGGCGTGGCGCAGCCGGAACTGGTAGCTGTCGCTGCTGCCGAAGAAATCGTTCTCCAGGTAGAAGCGCAGGTTGCCGTGGCTGGTCGGGCGCCGCGCTTCGAAGCTGAAACGGGTCTGCTTGGCATGCAACGTGAAATTGGAGACATCCCGATGCGCGCCGCCGACCGGGATGGACGACGTCACGAACTGCTCCGTGTCGCCTGCGGCACGCGCATCGGCGATCGCATCAAGTTTGGCGTAGCCACCGATGCGGATCAGCGTGTCGGTGCCGGGGATGGCAAAGAAGCCTTTCAGTTCCGGATCGGTGGGGCCGGCGGCACTGTCCGGGCGCGAGGCGGCCGAGGACGGGTCGGAGACCGAATCGCGCGATGGCAGGATCGCCTGGCCGCCGCCGGGCACCTGTGCCGGACCGGCCTGGGCCAGCGTTGCAGGCGCGGTGGGCGCGGCGGCAGGAAGCGCTGTCGGCGCCGGCGATGGCGGCGGTGCGGCAGCCCCCTGGGTCACCGCCGGGGTGCCGGCTTCCAGCGCATCCAGGCGCTTTTCCATGGAAGACAAGGTCTGCCGCAGCAGCCGGATCTCCTGCCGCAACGCATCGGCAGAATCCTGTGCGTAGGCCGGGGTAGAGATCAGGGCCACCGCACAGGCAAGCGTCAACACAGCCAGGCGCATCACGTTCTCCATGAACCGCAGACAGCCCTGCCGTCCACCGCCAACGCATCAACGTGCGCGGCCGCGATCGGCAACCCGGTACTGCATGGCAGGCCTGCCGCGCCGACGTCGCTGCGTGCCGGAACTCCGGCTACCCGCGTGCCGCCGCGTACTTGCCCGCGTGGGATTCCCTCCTCATCCCGGGTGGCACGACCGAGGTCATCGGCATGCCAGCGCCTTGAGTAACAACGGCCGGGTGAGCGCGTCGTGAAGCGCCCAGGTCGCGACGATGACGGGCATCGGTGCGCTGCGTGGACAACGCAGGGGAGAACGTTCGAGAAATGCATGCACACAGCCTATGCCGCGTGTCGTATTCGTCCTTGATCCAGATCAACAACAGCGTGTCGATGCTGTGCGCGCGGGCCCGCGCACGTGCTGCGGACCCTGCATGATCCCTACATGATGCCGGCCCGGACGCGCGCCGGCCGTGCACCGGCGCGCGCATTCCACGGGCGGCGGGTCGCTCAGCGCGGACCCAGTACCCGACCCAGATCCTTGCCCTGCGGCAGCCCCGAGAGGCGATCGACCAGGCCCTTGTCATCCTTGAACAGGATCCCGGGGGTACCCTGGAAGCCCATCTCCAGCATCAGCTCCTGGTTGGCGCTGAGCTTGTTGGCAACCTCCGCGCTCAGCGTGGCCGCCGGTTTGATGCCCCCTTTGTCGAAGGCATGTTCGTTCTCCAGCAGCGCCGCGCTCGGGTTGGGCGCGGTCAGGATCGCGGCGGCCTTGGCCGGGCTGTCCTCGCGGATCACCCCCACCATGACGTGGCGCAGCTGCACCTTGCCGCTGTCCACCCACGGCCGCGCCGCCGCCCAGAACTTGTGGCAGTAAGGGCAGTTGGCATCGCTGAAGGTGTACACCACGCGCGGTGCGTCGGCACGCCCATCGCGCACCCAGGCACTGCCCTCCAGCTTGCTCCACATCCGGTCGGACATCGGCTTGGCCGCCAGCGTCTCGAGCGCAGCTGCCGACACGTCCTCGCCCTGCGCGTCGAACAGGTTGCCCACCAGCACGTGCTTGCCATCAGGCGTCACATACGCCGCCGCCGGCTGCTGGCCCCCGACCACGCCGGCAAAACCGCGCAGGCCCCCGGGCGCATCGAATTCGCCCACTACCTCAAAACCGTGCTTTTCGATGCCCTTGAGCACCGCCGGTACGTCGCCGGCCTTGGCCGCCTTGGGCGCAGGCGGTGCGGGTGACTGGGCCTGACTGCAGCCCGCCAGCCCCAGCAACACGGCCGTGGCCAGCAGGGCGCCCAGCGGACGCGGATGGTTCAACAACATGGCAACTCCTGGTTTTTCAGCAGAACAGAACGCGCCGCACGGTCAGCGCAGCGCATCGAGGCGGGCCTGCAGACCGGCCGCACTGAGTTCCCCCAGGTGCAGGCCTTGCAGGCGACCGCGCGAATCGAAGAACAGGGTAGTCGGATAGGCGTGCACTTGCAGTCGTGCCGACGTGCTGCTGTCGGCATCGAGCAGCACGTTGTGCAGCGACAGGCGCTCGCGGGACAGGAACTGCTGCACCTCGGCACGTTCTTCGCCCTGGTTGACGAACACGAAGCGCACCTGCGGGGTACGTTGCTGCGCCTCGGCGAAGATCGGCATTTCGCGTCGGCAGGGCCCGCACCAGCTGGCCCAGAGGTTCACCACCACCGGCGTGCCGCCCTCCCCGGCCAGGGTCTGCGGCGTTCCCTGCAGCGATGGCAGGCTGAGCGCAGGCAAGCCAATCCGCGCCTGCTGCAGCTGTGCCGTGCCCAGCGACAGGCCCGTCCAGAGCACCACGCCGGTCAGCGCACCGGCCCACACCGGGCGTCGCAACGTCGGCCAGCGGCGCAGCCGCCAGGCTGCCCAGGCGGCGCCCACCAGCACCGCGACCCAGGCGAGAAAGCCCCCATCGCTGACCCGCAGTACCGCCCATGGGTCGGCCAGGTAGAGCGATGCGTGCGCGATCACGAATCCCACCCGGCCGCCGAGCAATCCCAGCAACAGCATGTCCAGCAGCAGCGCCGCCGGTGTCGGCTGACCCGGCTGTACCGGCGGGCGCAGCCAACGCGCCACGCCCAATGCCACCAACCATCCAACCAGGACCCACACCACGCCCAGCGGAACCGGGCCAATACTGCTCATCATCCATCCATCTCCGGCGCAACCACGTCCCACGCGGCCGCGCCTGTGTGCCAGTCACCCCGCCGCATGGTCACAGCCCGATGCCTATCGGGCAAGCGGCGCGGCACGCACGGCAACGGTAGGCCGCTTGCGCCGACCTGCCGTTGCCGCCGCCATTGTTCACCCACGCAGTCGCTACGCCGCCGAGCGCAAGGGCTCTTCAACATCGTGCGCCGCAGCCGTGCGGGTGCGCTCGCCGCGACGCTGGGCGATGATCTGGCGGCGGTAGCGCGCCGGCGTCACCCCGACGATGCGCAGGAACAGCCGGCGGAACGCGCTCTGGTCCGAATAGCCCACCGTCCACGACACCTCGTCGACGATACCGCCAGCCTGCAGCAGCAGCTGCGCCTTGGCGATGCGCAGACGCTGGCAGTACTCGATCGGGCGCAGTCCGGTGGCCCGCAGGAAGCGCCGCTGCAGGGTGCGCGGTTCCAGCCCGGCCGAGGTGCAGATGTCCTGCAGGGTGACCCCACGCGCGGCGATCGTGTGCAGCCAGCGCTGGGCCTTGAGGATGCCGCGGTCGCCATGGGCGAAGTTCGGGCTGAAACGCTCCAGGTCGTCCTGCACGCCGCGCGGCACCACCAGCTGCAGCTGCTGGATCGCTTCGGCCATCACCGCCTGCCCGTACACCCGCGCCAGCAGGCGCAGGGAGAGGTACTTCCAGGCATCGGTGCCGGCGGCGGTGAGCACATCGCCATCGTCGACCAGGGCGCGCTCGCCCTGCGACCAGCTGACCACGGTGGCGGCCAGCGAGGGGCAACGCGCAAGGTCGGGCAGGCTTACCGGGCGGCCGGCCAGCACCCCGCTGGCGGCCAGCAGCAGGCCGCCTTCGTCGCACCCGGCCAGCACGCTGCCCCCTTCATGGCAGTCGCGCACCCAGGCCAGCGTGCGTTCGTCCTGCGGCGGCAGCGGCCAGCTCGGCTCGTTGCCGGGTACCACCACGATCGCAGGCAGCGTATCGCCGAACAGTTCCGCCCCCGCCACCCGCTGCATGCCACGTGGCGACAGCGTCCAACGGGTCACCAGCATGCGCGCGCCCGGCCGGCGGGCGGCCGCGGCAGTGCGGTTGCAGCGCTGGGCCAGCTCGGACAGCACCGGTGCGGCCGCGCGCAGGCTGCCGGGGTACTCCAGCACGGCCACCTCCATCAGGGCCGGTGACGTGGCCTTCGGGAGGGTTGACGACAGCGGGAAACGTAGATCCATGGGCTCACTCCTCAAGCAACATCGGTAACCAGCGAGACCCGGACGGGGCAAGGGGTTTCGCGTACCGGATCGAGCCTACGGAGCGGTTGCGGCGTGAGCTATGAAACTAGTTGTATCTTTCGGGCCACCCGCGACGCCGCTTGGCGGCGCTTCAGAAACCCTTGACTCTTGACCAGACTCCAGGGTTTACCCTTCCGTCCAGCTCTTCAACGAGGTGGACATGAACATAGGACAGCTCGCACGCCAGGCCGGCGTGCCGATCGATACCGTGCGCTATTACGAGCGCCAGCACCTGCTGCCCACGGCCCGGCGCAGCGCCGGCGGCTACCGCGTGTTCGACCAGGGCGACCTGACCCGGCTGCAGTTCATCCGACGCGCCAAGGCGCTGGGCTTTACCCTGGAGGAGATCGGCGAGCTGCTCAGCCTGAGCGACCAGCGCGGCCAGGACATGGCCCAGGTCCGTGACACCGCCGTACACAAGCTGGAGGACATCCAGCAGCGCATCACCGAGCTGCAGCGCATGCATGCCGCGCTCAAGCATCTGGTCGACGCCTGCCCCGGGCATGGCGAGCTGGAGCAGTGCCCGATCCTGGGCGCACTGACCGAGTCGCGCCAATGAGCGGCCACCCCCACACCCACGGCAGCGGCCCCACCTGCTGCAGCACGCCAGCGGCGCCGGCAGCGCTGCCCCCGGCCACAGGCAGCGGCTGCTGCGGCGGCAGACCGCCGGCCGGCACGCCCACGGTCAAGGACCTGGTCTGCGGCATGGACGTGGATCCTGCCAGCACCGCGCACCACGCCCGCCACGCCGACAGCGACTACCACTTCTGCAGCGATGGCTGCCGGCGCAGGTTCATCGCCGACCCGCAGCGCTACCTCGATCCCTCCGCGCACGTGGCCGCGCCGGTGCCCGCCGGCACGCTGTATACCTGCCCGATGGATCCGGAAATCGTCCAGGAAGGCCCCGGCACCTGCCCGGTCTGCGGCATGGCCCTGGAGCCGATGATGCCGAGCCTGGACGAGGGCGAGAATCCGGAGCTCACCGATTTCCGCCGCCGCTTCTGGTGGAGCCTGCCATTGAGCGTGGCCACCATGGCCCTGGCGATGCTGGCCATGACCCCACTGCTGCACGGCCTGTCGCCGGACCTGCGGGTCTGGATCGAACTGGCGCTGGCCACGCCGGTGGTGCTGTGGGCCGGCTGGCCGTTCCTGCAGCGATGGGCGCAGTCCATCGGCAATCGCAGCCCCAACATGTGGACGCTGATCGGCACCGGCGTGCTGGCCGCCTATGGGTACAGCGTGGTCGCCACCCTCGCGCCGGACCTGTTCCCGCCGTCGTTCCGCCAGCATGGTCACGTCGGGGTCTATTTCGAAGCCGCCGCCGTCATCATTTCGCTCACCCTGCTGGGCCAGTTGATGGAACTGCGCGCACGGGCCAAGACCTCCGCCGCGATCAAGGCCCTGCTCGGCCTGGCGCCGAAGACCGCCCGGGTGCTGCGCCAGGATGGTCGCGAGGAAGACGTGGACATCGGCCAGTTGCAGCCTGGCGATCGTCTGCGGGTACGCCCCGGCGAGAAAGTGCCGGTGGATGGCACGGTGCTGGAAGGACGGTCGTCGATCGACGAGTCCATGCTCACCGGTGAACCGGTGCCGGTAGGCAAGACGGTGGGCGATACGGTCATCGGCGCGACGCTCAACGGCACCGGCAGTCTGGTGATCCGGGCCGAGCGCCTGGGCGATGACAGCATGCTGGCGCAGATCGTGCAGCTGGTGGCGCAGGCGCAACGCTCGCGTGCGCCGATGCAGAAGATGGCCGACAAGGTCGCCTACTGGTTCGTGCTGGCAGTGCTGCTGGCTGCGGCACTGACCTTCCTTGGCTGGGGCCTGTTCGGGCCGGCGCCGTCGTGGACCCACGCCGTGCTCAGTGCGGTGGCGGTGCTGATCATCGCCTGTCCGTGCGCGCTGGGCCTGGCCACGCCGATGTCGATCATGGTCGCTACCGGACGCGCTGCCCAGCATGGCGTGCTGTTCCGCGATGCCGAAGCGATCGAGGCACTGCGCCAGATCGACACGCTGGTGGTGGACAAGACCGGCACGCTCACCGAGGGCCGCCCGCACTTCCGCGAGGTACAGGCGGTGGCGCCGTTCGCCGCCGATGATGTCCTGCATTGGGCGGCCAGCCTGGACCAGGGCAGCGAACACCCGCTGGCCGCGGCGATCGTGGCCGAAGCCCGCCAGCGCGGCCGCGCGCTGGCGCCGGTGGACGGGTTCGATTCGCTGACCGGCATGGGGGTTCAGGGCAGTGTCGGTGGCAAGGCGTTGCTGCTGGGCAATGCGGCACTGATGCAGGAGCACGGCATCGCGCTGCAGGCATTGAACGAGGCGGCCGACGCCCTGCGCCGCGCTGCCGCCAGCGTGATGTTCCTGGCCGTGGACGGGCAGCTTGCGGGCCTGGTGGCTGTCGCCGATCCGATCAAGGCCTCCACCGCCGACGCGATCGCCGAACTGCATCGCGATGGGCTGCGCATCGTCATGGCCACCGGCGATGGCAGCGCGACCGCCGACGCGGTCGCACGCGAACTGGGCCTGGATGAGGTGCATGGCGAAATGCGTCCGGCCGACAAGGCCGCGCTGATCCGCGGGCTGCAGGCGCAAGGGCGCACGGTAGCGATGGCCGGCGATGGCATCAACGATGCACCGGCCCTGGCCACCGCCGATGTCGGCATCGCGATGGGCAATGGCACCGACGTGGCCATGTCCAGCGCGCAGGTCACCCTGGTCAAGGGCGACCTGCGCGGCATCCTGCGCGCACGCCAACTGTCCACCGCGAGCGTGCGCAACATGCGCCAGAACCTGGGTTTTGCCTTCCTCTACAACGGACTGGGCATCCCGGTCGCCGCCGGCGTGCTGTATCCACTGGGCATCACCTTGTCACCGATGCTGGCCGCGGTGGCGATGAGCCTCAGCTCGGTATCGGTCATCAGCAACGCCCTGCGACTGCGTCATCAACGCTTGCCCACGGCGTGAGCGCAATGGCGTGCGTGCGCTTGAAGTAATGGATGAAGAAATTCGTGCAGTTTTCTCTTGCCAATCCAAAACACCGTCGCTATGATTTCGCTCCTCACGACGTGGGGCCATAGCTCAGCTGGGAGAGCGCCTGCATGGCATGCAGGAGGTCGGCGGTTCGATCCCGCCTGGCTCCACCACTCCAATCATTAGGCCGATTGAAGTGCAGTGACAAAATTTGAAGTTTCGTGCGTCCCCATCGTCTAGAGGCCTAGGACATCACCCTTTCACGGTGGCGACCGGGGTTCGAATCCCCGTGGGGACGCCAATTGAAAACAGAAAGCCTCGACTCCGGTCGGGGCTTTTTTGTTGGCGTGCGTCGGGCCACCCGGCATGCAGCGTGCGCGTGTTTTTTTCTTCGCTGTTTCAGAAAAAAGACTTGGCGGGAGCTTCACATCCGCGTAGAATTCCGCCTCCAGCATCGTGGGGCCATAGCTCAGCTGGGAGAGCGCCTGCATGGCATGCAGGAGGTCGGCGGTTCGATCCCGCCTGGCTCCACCACTCCGGACCTTAGGCCGTTCGGAGGTGCTGAAAACATTGATGAGTTCATGCGTCCCCATCGTCTAGAGGCCTAGGACATCACCCTTTCACGGTGGCGACCGGGGTTCGAATCCCCGTGGGGACGCCACTCATCAACGACATCAGGCCCGGTTCGCCGGGTCTTTTTGTCACCGCCTCCCGCAGTTTGCATTGTGGTCTTCCACAAACGTGAACAGGCAGGTATACTAGGCGGCTCGCGGTACAACGTGGGGCCATAGCTCAGCTGGGAGAGCGCCTGCATGGCATGCAGGAGGTCGGCGGTTCGATCCCGCCTGGCTCCACCACTTCGCCGGACACAGGCCGTCCGATT
>DJBL01000067.1:17365-17635 GCA_002435595.1 Stenotrophomonas maltophilia | reverse complement strand
GGGGACGCCAGCTTCAAACAACGACCCTCGGCAATGCCGGGGGTTTTTGTTATCGGCCCTCGCCGGTGCCGCGTGCATGGCCAGACGCGGTATTTGCGGCAGAGACGAATAAAAGGCTTCCCATCCAGCAAAACCGCCGCTATGATAGGCGGCTCGCAGCATCAACGTGGGGCCATAGCTCAGCTGGGAGAGCGCCTGCATGGCATGCAGGAGGTCGGCGGTTCGATCCCGCCTGGCTCCACCACTTCTCCGGACACAGGCCGTCCGATT
>DJBL01000067.1:0-17161 GCA_002435595.1 Stenotrophomonas maltophilia | reverse complement strand
GGGGACGCCAGCTTCAAACAAGAACCCCCGGCAATGCCGGGGGTTTTTGTTTATGTGCTCGCGCCGTTGAGCGCAGGTGTGATGCGCGCCGGACACCGCCCGGCCGCTACGCTGGCGCGACCACCTTGGCCATCCCCACCGACCTGGGCGCGGTTTCCTGGAAGCCGAACTGCGCATACAGGCGGTTGGCCTGGCCGTCGGCAATCAGGCTGACATAGGCCCCTACGGCATGCGCGGCCAGCCACTGGTCCAACGCCTGCATCACCGCTTTGCCCAGGCCCCGGCCCTGCCACGCGGGCAGCACCGCGATATCCACCACCTGCAGGAAACAGCCGCGGTCGCCGATCAGGCGGCCCATCGCCAGCAGCGCTTCGCCCTGGCGGATGCATACCGCGAACACCGTATTGGGCAGGCCAAGCGCGGCGGCCTGTTCCGATTTCGGGCTCAGCCCGGCCGCCACGCGCAGGGCGCGATACTCCTCCACCGCAGGGGGCACATGGAAACACTGCAGGCCGTCAGGCAGGGGCATGGCGGTACTCGCACAGGTGAATGAGTTGCCAGCATGCCGCACCTGCTTCTCACCGCGTGCGACGAACGCGCCTATGCTGTACGCCTGACTTCCGTGCCCTGCCCCATGTGCTATTCCGCCCAGATCCGCGCCGATTACACCAAGCTGGTCCGCGAGTTCGGCGCCATGATGTCGCTGGACGAATTCGCCCAGCTCTACGCCCATGACGCCGGCAAGCAACGGCCCAAGACGCCCAAGGCCATGGACGATGGCTTCGCCGGCGCGCGCACCGCGCAGGGCCAGGACATCGTGGCGAAGATCCAGCAGTGGCATGCCGAGGAAATGCAGGCGCTGGACGAGCAGATCCGGCTGCAGGGCGCACGCCTGAAAGCGGCCGAAGATGCGCTTGCCCATCGGCCCACGCAGAAGGCGCGCAACGACCTGCGTATCGCCGGCAACCGGGTCGAACGCGCGCAGGCGCGCCTGGACGACCTGCGCCGCACCGGCCTGCTGCCGCGCGACAGCCGCATCTTCCCGGGCGTGTATGCGCCGGTGATCGTGTCCGAGCATGGCCAGCGGGTGATCAAGCCGATGCGTTACCAGTGCCGGCTGCCGGACAAGCCCGCACGCAACGACGCGCTTTATCCCGGCACCTACAACGCTCGCCGCGACAGCCTGGAATCCTATTGGAAATCCGCCTTCGGGCATCGGCACGGCGTGGTGGTGGTGCAGTCGTTCTACGAACATGTCCCGCGCCACGCACTGGAGCAGCGCACGCTGTCGCCGGGCGAGGCGCCGGCCAATGTCGTGCTGGAGTTTCGCCCGCAGCCGCCGCGCGACCTGCTGATCGCGTGCCTATGGTCGGAATGGGAAGGGCCGGAGGGCCGCCTGCTGTCCTTTGCGGCCATCAGCGATGAACCGCCGCGCGAAGTAGCCGCCGCCGGCCATGATCGCTGCATCGTACCGATCCGCCGCGAGCACCTGGACAGCTGGCTCAATCCAGATCCGCAGGATCTGGCCGCGCTCTATCGCATCCTGGATGACCGCGAACCGGTCGTGCTGGAGCACGCCGAAGCGGCGTGAGTGACACCGCTCAGCTGGCGACCGAGGCGCCCTGCAACGCGCGCGCCAGCGCCGCGTTCAGCTCCGCGGTCAGGTAAGGCTTGCTCAGCAGCACGCCACTGCGGAAGGCATCGGGAAGATGATCCGGCGCCATGCCAGTGGCCAGCACGAACGGAATGGCACGCGCGCCCAGGGCGACGGCCACTGCTTCACTGGTTTCGTTGTTGGCCAGCCGGTAATCCAGCAAGGCCACCTGCGGGTCGCTGGCCGCCAGCAGGCGCAGCGACTCGGCCACCGACGCTGCCAGGCCGACGACGACCGCGCCCGACTGCGCCAACTGCATCTGCAGCAGCGCCGCGCTCATCTCGTCGTTCTCCACCACCAGTACGCGCAGACCCTGCAACGTGCTCATCCCGGCTCCCTGTATGGTTCAGCACGGTGAGTATAACGTCCCGGCCAGATGAAGGCCGGGTCACATCTGAAGCATTCAGGCCTGCACAGATCGTCGCAACTTGTATACACTACGCGGCCAGCCAGCCGAAGTGGCGGAATCGGTAGACGCAGCGGACTCAAAATCCGCCGCCCTTAAAAGCGTGTGGGTTCGAGTCCCACCTTCGGCACCAGCTGGTCGAAACCCCTTGAAACCCATAGAGGACAAGGGTTGCAGGCGGAAAGTGAACTACAAACTGAACTACAATGTAGTTCATGAGTTCCCAACCGACCTATCTGAAGACGCGTGGCAATGCCGACCGGAAGGTCTATTACGTCACCATGCGAGTCCCGACGTCGGCATAACATGTCTGGGGCGTGATCCGTAGCGAGTCACTTCACACATGCGACTTGAGCCAGGCCCTCCGGGACAGGCACAAGGTGATTGTCCGGTTCCAGCCTGATTTCGAGGAGGCCGCGCGCGCTCCACTACGTGCGGATGCCGCTTCTCTTATGCCGCTAGCCGAGCAGGTTCGAGCTGGAGCCATGTCGGAGAACGACTTCGACGGACAGCTGTCGTCATATCTAGATGCCCTGCCCCGCGACGAGTAAGGGCAGCCGGTGATCGGCAGCAAAGACCTAACCTTTGTTCGCAAGGCGAGTGCCGTGGCTGGTGGCGTCCACCTGCTCGAGCCACTCAGTGAACAATGGCTGGCCCTTGAGGCGACCAAAGGCATCAAGCAGGCAACCGTTGCAGAGCGCCGTGGGCACTTGAACAAACTGCTCACGTACTTGGGGGATGATGCCCGCCCTATCGATCTGACTAAGGCGCGAGCGGTGGCCTTCGTGGAAGAGGCCCTGAACCCATTGCCGGTGGGTAAGTCGCGCAAGCAGTTCATGCTCGCCACCTGCCGTGGCTTTGCTGATTGGCTCGAAGTTCGAGGGATGATCCCCACGTCCGATCCCTTTGGAAAGGTCGGCATGCTCCTGCGCGCTACTGACACATCACGTGAGGAACGGTCTACGTGGTCCCCTGAGGACCTGCTGAGAATGCTTCAGGCCATCCCTTAGGACGACCCGATGTGGCCCTTGGTAGCCATCTGCGCATACACCGCCGCACGCCCCCAAGGGCTCTGCAATGTGCGCTGCGAGGATGTGACAGAAACCACCCTGACTATCAGCAGAAGCAAGACGCAGGCAGGAGAGCGCACGATTCCCATCCCGCCTCAGCTTCGAGGTCTTGTCTCTCGCCTCGCAGGACAAAGCTCCGATGGCTGGCTTTTGTCCGGCCTGACTACATCGACGCCGGACGACAACCGGTTCAAGTTTATTGGCAAGCGACTGCAGACGGTTCGGAAGCGGGTCGGCCTGGAGAAGACGCTGCAAGTTTATAGCTTGCGACATACGGGGATCACCTTAATGACGGAGGCCGGCCACCCCGAATGGCTCCGTCAGCTGATTTTCGGTCATGAAGGTGGCTCGACCATCATGGCGAAGCACTACGTCAAATCTAAGAACCTGGAGCTCATGGCCGAGGCAATGGCCGCAATCACCTTCGGCGAAGCAGTGGATGCGTATGTGATTCTCAACGGGAAAGGCGCTCACGCTTCACCCTGAGCCTCCTGACGGTGGGCATTGCCCTAATCTTGTAGGTCAAGGCTTTCCGGTAATATTCTTGGAGCATCCAAGGCTACCTTCCTGGGGAGTGGACACCATGCACGGACAGCCCCCACTCCATCAGATGCAGC
Organism: Stenotrophomonas maltophilia; assembly: GCA_002435595.1. Taxonomy (GTDB): domain Bacteria; phylum Pseudomonadota; class Gammaproteobacteria; order Xanthomonadales; family Xanthomonadaceae; genus Stenotrophomonas; species Stenotrophomonas maltophilia_AC. The sequence continues at coordinate 13,414 of DJBL01000067.1, read as the reverse complement.
GCGCCACCGAGCAGGTGGTGAAAATGAAGCAGGCCATCGACATACTGCACGCCCACGTCGAGGCCACCTGCGGGCTCTTTATGGACAGCGTGCGGGGTTGGGAACAGCTGTCTCGCATGCTTGAGGGGCTTGTCGAGAGCCAGGTCGCAAAGGGAATGTCACGGGAACAGGGCCTGAAGTCCCCATTGATCCATGGCGTAGACGAACCGACGCCGGAGAACGTCCGACACGTTTCCACACTTGGCGCGCGACTTGATGCTTGCGCGGCCGGCGGCTTCAATGAGCGTGCTCTGTCAGCACTTGGAGTTGTGTCGATTTATGCACACTGGGAGGATAAGACTCGTAAAGAAATAGCGGACGCGCTGCAGATCGAACTCAACGGAGTGCGCTCCCCGCTGTTTTCCGACATTCGGCGCATGCGCAACGCACTGCTACACGCAGGTGGGCGAATCGACGACGCAAAACCTTTTGAAGTCCTGCAGTGGTTCAAGCAAGGCGACGTTGTCGTGCTGAATCCAGATCGCTTCCACGAAGTGATGCGCCGACTGCGCGCATTCCCTGAAGGGTTGAATACGCCAAGCTGGAACCCCTTTCCCGGTCTCAAACCTTGATAGGGTGGACGCTTAGAGTTTCCGCATGAAAACTGAAGATGACCAACCGACTCCGGACCGTGGAGAGACCCCAAACATGTTCGGCCACTTCTTTCCAGGATATGCCCGTAGGAAACCGGAAGAGCAACTTGAGGCCGAGTGGAAGGAACGCGCTAGGCGTGGCGGGAAAGGTCGCCGCAACTGGTGGAAAGAGGTCTAGTAGCAGTGACGCATCCCGAGCTAGCGACAATCCCTGACACTAGAGCAACCATGTGCCAAAGCCGTCTATACGAGGGATCCAATGCTACCGATCACGTTAACTCTGGAAGTTATCTCTTGGACACGCAAGGTCACAGTGGGCGGAACCGAGAGTGACCGTTTGCAGCTATCCGCCAATCTGATCAATCGCGATGAAATCCGCGCCACCAGCTCAGGTGACCGGAACCTCGCGGGGCTACCATGGGGCATAGAGCTCACTTGCGGCGAGTGGACCGGCTCCATGGGCGGCATGGGACTAGCTTCCTATCATCCTGAGGTCGACTCCGACGACTATCACGTATCGGAGCAATTCTGGATAAGCGCAGGCACGTCCCTCGAACGATATCGACAGGTCGTGGAGCTGCTGCATCCTGCGCCAGGGCATCAGCTGGTCGCCTCTTTCGATGTTGACGGGCTTTCATATGGCTGGGAGCCTGACGGATCGGCGGTTGAATGGAACTTGGAACAGAGCACCTACCTGCCGATCCGGAAAGCGTCTTTTAGCTTACGAGCCATCGCAGAAGCCACGCCCAACCAGGCTGTGCAGTCAGCAGCAGTGGCTCATCCGCAAGGCAAAGATGTTCCTCTGGAGCCCCAGTACCTCGCAAAGATCGTCGGCCTGCTTCGCTTTATCGCCGCTGCGGTGATCGGGGCATACCTCCTCATTGTCTTCAGGTGACTGCCTTTCAAGGATGCCGCCTGATTCGTCAGCGGAATGCAACGGATTTTGCAAAAAAATGCGAGAGGGTCTCGATGGATCGAACTCAGTGATCCCGCCCCTCTTACCCCCTCGGATATGGCTGATTCACCTTAGGCTTTTTGCATTCGCTCGATGACAGTCAACACGTGTTTGATGCCGAATGCGCGCAAGAACCCGGGGTTCAACTCGACGTACATCCCGGTATCGGTTCCGTCGCTACTCCTCACGGGCTCCCTGTAGGTCTTATAGCCGGATATGACCCCGGCCACTCGCACCGTTCTAGGCTGGTTAATCGGCGAGAAGACCACTGGGCCCCCAGAGAACCCCGCGTTTGATAGCACGTCCACGAACAGCTCTTGAGGGTCGCCCATCCCAAGGGTTGCTGCGGTCCCCCGCTTTATCAAGGGGCAAGGCAGTCCCCCCATGTGCTCACCGACGTCCTCGTACATGTGCTCGGGGAACCCTACGATGAACACGTCTTGGCCCAGTACCAGCTCGGCTACCGTAGGCTGCAGCTCAAGATCTGCCACAGTGAGGCGCTCGGCCACTCGCAGGATTGCAATGTCCGCCTCCCCGCGAGCGAACTACAGTTGAAGCACCTAAAGGCTTGTCCATTTTTTGTCGCGAAACACTGCCACAGAGTGGTGTGTAGCAGCTTCGCCAAATAGGTGCCTTGCCGTGACGAGGTACTCCTTCCCGGCCACCTCCAGGGTGAAAGCAGTCCCGTACTTGTCTGCCTTGAAGTAGAAAGTTCGCCAAAGAACGTTGGACGGCGGCGCAATCATATGCTTCTCCTTCCCTGACGACTCATGGTAGCTCTCTCCTTGGCTCCCCGAAGGTTGCATCAGGGCTTCCGAAGCGCACCTCCCCTGCCCAGCAGACACTGATGCTCATCGCCGAAGTGCGATACGAGCAGCGTGGGGAGTTGATTGAGCGGACCACCGCAGCACGGAAAAAGGAGAAAGCAAGAAAGCTAACCCGCCTGCGTGTCAAGAAATACCGGCAGGCGGCGAAAGTTGACCCGAGGTGAGTGGCAGCCATGCGCCGCAAGACTGCTCAAGGCCAATAGCCCCCACGGGGTTGACCGTGGATTGATTGGTGCCGGTCCGCGAACTAACGCAACTTAGAACGCGGATTAGAGCTCCAACTAGTCGCCAGCGTTACATAAAGACCCAACTTCCCTTTTAGCTTCATGCACTTACATGGCTTTTTCATGCTATCAATAGAGAGCAAAAGCTTGCCGATAAAGTAGCGTCGACCAAGAGTGATTGGACAGGCAAAGCCTAGTCCGATTCGTGTCTACAGAAGGTGCCTGTCGGGTCCAGGCCGGGTCACCTTGTAACCTTGATGCTCCAGTACACGTCGGCACAGCTCGACGAAGCTCGAGACGGACAGGTCGTGCTTAGCGTCGTTCGTACGCCAGGCGCAGATCTTGAAGCTGGCCTCGGTCGCCGATGCGGATACGTGGTCTACCGTGGGCAGCAGGGCGAAGCCTAGCTTGTAAGCGTGCCTACCCTTCTGCGACTCATCGTTCTTGTAGGCGCTGATCAAGTCCCAGGCCAGCGCCTCGCCGGTGTAGTGGTCCCTGCCGTCGCTGGCAAGCACCGCAGCGTGGATTGCTTCCTTGTATGTCGAACCGGCGCAGGTATGGCCGCGAGCTCGATCACGCTTGACGTGCGCCGCCGCCTTCCTGTCTAACCAACGTTCGTATGCCTCATCGGTAACGATACCAACGAGAAATAGAGGCAGGGTGTGCTTACGCGGCATCTGCTCGCTCCTAGAAGGTGTCTCGCCGACGCGCCACAAGCCTGGGTCTTGTAGCGCATCGGCGGGAGAGTCAAGCCTGCTTGCTGATCGCTTGAGCGAAGGCATCGATCGCCGCGATCAGCTCACGCTGCGGGCGGCACACATTGTAGCCCTGTGAGACTATGGACCTAGCTCGCGCTAGGCCTGCAAGGCTTTGGGACACCGTGTCATAGCGAGGTACCTGCTGGTCGTAGTAAGCCTGATAGCCAAGGTCTTCCCCTTGGTGCTCCAGATTCGCCCAGTTCTCCAGCTCGCTGCGGTAGTGGGTGCGCAGACGCTCGCTGACCTTCCACGGCACACCACTGGGACCGAGCCGCTGGAAAATGGCTCCAAGCTCCAAATGCAGCTCCCGCAACAACGGCTGCATTGGCCGCCAGCTTGAGGGCTGACCGAAGCTGCCGCCGTAGGGGATTGCACTGAAGCGCGGGGCATACGAGGCGCTCGGAATCGGCTTGCGCTTCTTGCTGTCTCGAATGCGCTGCGGGCTTACCCAGCCTTCCCCGCAAGGGCCAGAGTCAGTCGCCCAGGGTGTTGGGACGGCGTAGTTAGGCAATTTCGATACCGCCGCGTAAATCCGGGCCAACAGCGCGCTGTCGGGGCTACACAGGGAGGGGGCCGTCTCGCCAGGGTTGTAGAGCCCCTCCCAGGCAAGGCTGACCTCGGCAAAGTTGGTGTTGGCCAGGTCAGCTGTCCGTTCGCCCCGCTGGCGCTCTGCGCTCATCCTGTAAGGCTCGTTGAGCAGCGCAACCGACCCCGTCGTGGCGTCATGCCACTGGCTCGTATGGTCGTTGCCTTTAAGGCTGATCACCTCTCGCAGGAGGTTACGCTGCTTCTGCAACGATACAGGCTGCAGGCCGGTCGTCTCCATGAAGCGCAGGGCACGTTCGGCCAACAGAAGGCTACGCCGCGCTTCGTCTTGCGACTCGCCGAGTCGATGCAGCTCCAGGTGATCAGCGTACTCCATCACGAAGCCGGAAAGGCCGCGAGCTTTGCCCACGCGGTGCTTCGCAATAAGATCGGTCAGGGGCAAGGAGAGGCTCACCTGCAGCAGCTCGCGGCCGGCACGTAGACGCGGTCCGCCAAGCGCCTCGGAGTTGGTGGCTTGGCCGTTCATGGTCCCGGCGCGGTATGGTTCCCGCCAGTGAGCCGTAAGGTAAACGATGTGCTGGTTACCAGCTTGGCCAGCAACTGCCGCGCTGATGGCGGCCGGCAGGACCCGCCTAGCGTGAACGTACGACTCGAAGCCAGCTTGCCTGCTGGCCGCTTCAAGGGCTGCAGTATGGGTGATTTTGTTCTCTCGCTTGAGCTGCTTCGCGAGTTTTTTGACGCCGTCCAAGGTGGGCGGCCGAATGCTGGCAATGTTCATGCGCGTTAGTCCTCTAGCCTATAGCGCAACGCACCGCCGCGCTGCTGCAGGCCGGACGAAAGGGCATGTCGGGCCGAAGACTTACAGGTAGTGCTCTAAGAGCTTCGTCAGGCGGTGTCGTGCGCCTACCAGCGCGCCGCCATAGTAAGCACGGCAGACGAAGGGCGTCAAGACTAGGCAGAGACTTTCCTGGACTCAACGTTCGCGTTCCCACAAGAGGTCACCTCTGTTTCCGACCAATGCTGTTCCAACCACTTGGCTGATCTGGAGGGAGAGGTGGGCCTTCTCCCTTAGCAATGGGTCCACTGCTATCCATACGAGCGTTGTGGTCCAGCGGGCAGCCCGATCGGTCCCAGGATATGTAGCGAACTGTGGCTGCTCATCCGCCTGCGAAGGAATATCTAAGTACCGATCCGCTCTCTCCCGTGTTTCATTAGGCGCCCCTCTGCAGATGAATGCCCTAATGATTAAGCACGCCTTCGAGAGATTGCTCCCAAGAGAGATCGCCTCGACACTGAGCACCAGAGCTACAGCCGTCGGTTGGGCACTCTCTATCCGCCTCCCCGCACGCTGGCGAGTGATCGTCGATTTCATCTACCCCCGCCATTGGAGCCGGCAATGAGGAATCGCGCGCCGCTTCACTCTTCCCTAGCAGTCAAGCGGGCATCCCTGCCAAGCTCTGTTACGCACCCCCAAAAATCGTTCATTCTTGGCGTCTGCGAAGCGCTGGGGCCGGACGCACCGCTTCGCCGGGTGTTGTTGTTGCTGGTGCTATGGGAGGTCGGCGAGCACGGCATCAGTGCAGGAGAACTTGAGCGGAGAGTAGACGCCAAGATTGGCGCTGCGCAGAGCACCACGAGCCGTACCGTCAGATTGCTAACCAACGCGGGTCTAGTTGAGTCCTACCTTTACCCACCAGACCATCGAAGCTGCATGATTCGTCTCACCGGCGTTGCTCGCGTGATGCTTCGCAGCCTCTCTCATCAAACTCCACCGAGCGCAGATCGACGTAAGGGCACCATGTGGGCTGCAAGCGAGTCCCCTGTCGCCCAAAAGGCTGCCTCGAAGGATAGTCTGGGTGCGCAATCAAAGCGTCTTTTGTCTGCAGGCGCTGCGCCCCGGCGCTCTAAAAAAATGGCCTAGCGGCATTACCGCTCGCCTTGCAGCGTGTGCTTCCGGCACGCAGTACCCATGAAGCGAACTCGCCGCCTTGGCGCAGCCGCAGCACCTAGCTGCGATAAACACTGTCGACGACCACAACCCGAGACATCTGGCCCGCCACGTTGCCGCGAGAGAGCTGGGAGCCAAAAATCTCATGCAGACCGCCCGATCCCCAGCAGTCGGGATTCTGCGGCCTGTACATCCTTAGCCAGTGCCCTAGAGAGAGGAAGACGAAAAACGGCATTCCGCACGCCCGTCATGGCTAATCGATCATCCAGGCTCCTACGGAGTGGTCTCCACGAAATCAGGTGTGTCGTTCGTACACAGGCTGAATCAACCTAGCTCCGCCGCAGTCTTCGCCCGCCCCTGTGCCTATCTGTCTTTTTGGTCCAGGCGCTGATGCGGGTCCCACACATCGTCTTTATTGGGGTTTGAGGCTGTCGGATAGATTACTCCCTCACTTGCCGAACGGCCACAACTTGGCCTTCAGCGACTGGTCTCCGATAGCCGCAAGAATCGCTGCGATCTTCTCCGGGGGAAGCTCTTTGATTGCGGCTTGAATGGGCGAAACTGGCTCGCCAAAGTGATTTTCATAGAGTCGAACAGGGTTCTCGCCAAATGTAGTGATTGCGAGCTCCAGCAGCTTCCTCTCAAGCTCCGAATCTCCGCCGAGCTTCACCTCGTCCTTATACGACTGGAACGCCAGTGCGGATGCTGCCTTGTACTCGTAGTCCTCTTGCACACGAGCGATACGCCCAACCTGACGGGCCGAGTACCAACCAATCCAAATCACAGGCGCGGCCAGCCCAATCTTCCGCAATAGATGCACAAGCAGTGCCTCATACGTCATGGACGAAAGCTCGACGGCGAAGACAACTGCCACCATAAGCAAGACAACAGCGGACCCCGCAAATCCCAAAGTCCACAGTCTCCGCTCGTACTGGAGATTGTTGCTTCGATCCTGGAATGACTTCGCCAATCCTTGGTCACGAACTTTGCGCAACGCGTCCTCTACGGACTTGTAAGCGCCCTTGGCCAGCGCATCTGTCTCTTCAAGCAATGCGCGGACTTCCTCCGCACGAGCCGCAAGTACCTTTTCTCGCGACCCCGCCTGGCTCGCCCGATCTGAAGCAGCCTTGAGCAACTTTACTAACTCTTCCTTTTTGGACGCCGCGATGGCAGCACTGTCTTCAGCCTCTTTTGCCAGCTCGACCAGCCTGGAGTTCGTCGCTTCGGCCAATGCGTTTGCCACTTCGACGGATTGCGCCACATCCACAATCTTCTTCGCGCTTTCCGCCGCATCCTTGTCCAGTCTCAGCACGTTCTTTGCAGCATCGGATGCTCCAATGACAAGCTCGAAGCTCCCCGCACTGCGCTCCTCAAGCAACTTGGCCACTTCCCTGTTCAAAGTAGCTTGCCGTCGCGTCAATGCGGAAAGTTGCGACTGCGTACTGTGCGCGACGTCAAGGAACTGAACGCTCAGCAGCCAACTGACGCCGTTTGATACTGCCGCTGAGACTATGGACGAGAGGTTGTTAAGTTGGGCGGCGATAGGAGCATCGGCTATGCCTACCTCAGGAGAGCTGTTCCAGTATCCCTTTCCATCCAAGGTCGCCAGCGTCTGCTTCCACCTGCCGAATAGCTCGTCCATTGAAGCGTAGCTAAGCGGATAACCGTAGGTGGAGAAATCCGCCTCGCCCGGTCTCTGCGTCTTCAACTGCTCCCAGTTATTAAGCAATGCTGTAAGCGCGTCCGTACTCTTGCTCATCGTTCCTCCCCTGTATGTAAACCGCTGTACTCAGGTTGCCCCGTGCGAAGTTACACCCAGCAGAGGGTCTATAGACAGCGGCGTATATCCCCGCATCCTACTGAGCCCTTGCCCCCACCCCACCCAAGGCGTGACTTTCTATTACATCTTCTTACCCCGGGACTGCCGCGAGGTCACCTGTTCCGCTTCCGTCGACATGCTTAGTCCGCGCGAGCGCCGTGCCGTAGCAGAGAAATGATCCACCCGGTGAACTACATTTGAAGCGAAACTGAACTACTTCCACTTGGAGATACGGAAGTAACTTCTGTATATTCAGTCAGTTATGGCGCACCGCTTCGGACAACAGCGCCTGCATTCGAGTCCCACCTTCGGCACCATGGAACATGCAAAGGCCAGATCCCTTCGGATCTGGCCTTTTGCATTTGGCACGGGTTACCGCTTGGATGCAGCGGCCGCGGCAGCTGCTGCAGCGGCATCGGCTGCCGCCGCCGCTGCGTCTGCGGCGGCGTGGGCCTCCATCTCCCCCTCGTACAGCCCGGTCGGGAACCGGGGCCGGGGCACGCGCTGGACCAGCGGCACCGGGGTGTCCTCACGCCACAGCAACGCCAACTGGCAATCGGCAGCCTTGCGCCGGCACATCGCCTCGGCCTTGCGCTGGGCGGCCGCGTCGTCCTTCTCCGACAGCGCATAGCCAACCGCGCGGGTACCGGTATAAAGCGCGGAGAACCCCGGCCCGGTGGTGCTGGCCTGGCCGCTGCAGTTCGGCGAACGCTGCACGCAGTAGCCCAGCGACTGCTGCAGCGCCGCGCTGACCGTGCGCTGGTTCATTGAATACCCGTAGGCACCGGTGTCGGCATCGTAGAACACCGCCGACGCCGCACCGGCGGCACCCGGCAGCACCACGCCTGCCAGCAGCAACGCCGTCCATGTTGAAGTGAATCGCATCCTGTTGTCCTCGACCTTCCTTTGGAAGGTCGAGTATCCCAAACGGCGGCGGTCTGCGCACCCCGACTGACGACTAGACCAGCCGCAACGACGGCTGCCGTGCCTGCAATGCGCGGTCAGCGTCCACGCGCGCCGTGCTGCTTTCAGCCTCCACCCGGAACGCGGCCACCGTATGGCGCAGCTGCGTGGCCTGCTCTTCCATGCTGCGTGCGGCAGCCGACGCCTCTTCCACCAGCGCCGCGTTCTGCTGGGTGCTCTGGTCGATGTGGTCCACGGCCTGGTTGATCTGGCCGATGCTCTCGCTCTGCTGCTGGGCCACCGCGCTGATTTCGGTGACCAGCGCGCTGACCCGCTTCACGTTGACCACGATTTCGTCCATGGTGCGCCCGGCGCTCTCGACCTGGTCGGTCCCGGTGCCGACCTTTTCCACCGAGTCGGCGATCAGCTGCTTGATCTCCTTGGCCGCACTGGCCGAGCGCTGCGACAGTTCGCGGATCTCGGTGGCGACCACGGCAAAGCCGCGCCCGTGCTCACCGGCACGCGCTGCCTCCACGGCGGCGTTGAGGGCCAGGATGTTGGTCTGGAAGGCGATGCCGTCGATGACCCCGATGATGTCCACGATGCGGCGCGAGGATGCGTTGATCAACGCCATCGTGGAGACCACTTCGTGTACCACGTGGCCGCCCTGCGCGGCCACGTCGACTGCACCGCTGGCCAGTTCGCTGGCCTGGCGCGCATTGGCCGCCGTCTGCTGCACGGTGGCGGTGAGGCCTTTCATCGACACCGCGGTTTCTTCCAGCGAGGCGGCCTGCTGTTCGGTGCGCACCGACAGGTCGCTGTTGCCCTCGGCGATCTCGCTGGCGCCGACCGCAATCGTGTCGGCGGCGAACTTGATCTGGGTGATGATCGTGGCCATCGCATCGACCAGCGCATTGATGCCCTCGCACAGCTCGGCGATATGGCCACTCTTGCCTTCGGTGGCGATATGCCCGGTGAGGTCGCCGCCCTGGGCGGCCGCCACCACCTCGCGGGTCTGTGCAACGGCCTGCTGCATGGCCTGGGTGTCGCGCACCTGCGCGGTGATGTCGGTGGCGTACTTGACCACCTTGAACGGGCGCCCGTTGACGTCCAGGATCGGGTTGTAGGAGGCCTGGATCCAGACCTCGCGTCCGCCCTTGCCCAGCCGCCGGTACTGGCCGGCGTCGTATTCCCCGCGTCCCAGCTTCTCCCAGAACAGGCGGTAGTCCGCTCCCTGGCGCTGCTCGGGATCGACGAACATCCCATGGTGCTGGCCACGCACCTCCTCCAGCGTGTAGCCGGTGGTGGCCAGGAAGTTCTCGTTGGCCGACAGGATGCGCCCGTCCAGGCTGAACTCGATCACCGCCTGGGATTTGTTGATCGCGGCCAGCTGGCCGGAGACATCGGCGGCCTGCTGCATCTGCGCGGTGATGTCGGTGGCGAACTTCACCACCTTGTAGGGACGGCCATTGGCGTCCAGCACCGGGTTGTAGGAGGCCTGGATCCAGATTTCGCGCCCGCCCTTGCCCAGCCGCCGGTACTGGCCGGCATCGAATTCACCGCGCCCCAGCTTGGCCCAGAACTGCCGGTACTCCTCGCTCTGCGCCAGCAGCGGATCGACGAACATGGCGTGGTGGTGGCCCTGGATCTCCTCCAGCCGGTAGCCCAGCGCCTGCAGAAAGTTGTCGTTGGCCTGCAGGATGGTGCCGTCCAGGTCGAACTCGATCACCGCCTGCACCCGGTGCAGCGCGGCCACCTGCGCTTCCAGTTCGCGACGACGGCGCTGTTGGATGGCATCGGCGGCACCGCGCGCATCGCGCCGGGCCACGAAGGGGGCGACCAGGGATCGCCACGGCGATACGCCGGGGTCGGCAATCGGTTCCTGCACATGCGCATGCATGCCTGAAGTAAGCATCATCTGATCCTCGGTGCCCGGTAGCTGGTGGGATCCGACGGGCGACAGGCCCGCCGGCACATCGTATGGCTGGGGACTAGCGAAGACGTCACCGGGTGACGTGGCTTCTTGCGGCTTGTACAACATGGTCCTGCTTCCTGCAGACGCTGTGTTGCAAAGGCATGCGGTCCAGGCCACGACGAGCACAGGCAGCCAGGGGCCGACGTGGAACCACGCGACGGCAGCTCCAAAGGGGGTATCGACAGCACGGGGGAGAAATTTAGGGCCCACCGACCAACGGTAGGCGCCCGGGGCGGTCAGCCCTCGCCGCCTTCACTGCTCTCCACCGCATCCAGCGGGTCGCTGGCCTGGCCGATGGGGCTCTCCACCTGCACGTTGTTCTTGCCCAGCGCCTTGGCCCGGTAACACTGGGCATCGGCGGCCGAGACCGCCGAATCCACGCTCATGCTGCCGCCGATGGCGGCGATGCCGATGCTGGCGCCCACGCTCAGGCGCTGCAGGTCCCAGGGGATGGTCAGTCCGCGCACCAGCTCGAGCAGGTCGGTGGCGATGCGGCGGGCGCGCTTGAGCGAGCAGCCGGCCAGGATCACCGCGAACTCATCGCCGCCGAGCCGGGCCACGATGTCCGAATCACGCACGCCATGGCGAAGCACGTTGGCCACCGCCCACAGCATGGCATCGCCGGCGAGGTGGCCGTGGCTGTCGTTGATCGGCTTGAAGTTGTCCAGGTCGATGAACATCAACGAGGCCGACTGTCCGGTCCGGGCCACCCGGGTGATGGCCTGTTGCAGGTGGGCCTCGAAGCCACGGCGGTTGCTCAGTTCGGTGAGCGGATCGACTTCGGCCAAGTGGCGCGCCTCGCGCTGGCGGGCGCGCTGCTGGGTGACGTCGCGGATCACCCACACCGCCGCACTCACCTGCCCGTCCGCGCCGCGCAGCCAGGCCCGGGTCACGTCGACCGGGAGCAGCTTTGCGCCCACCGACAACAGCAGGTCCGAATGCAGGTCCACCGCATTGCTTTCCGGATCCAGCAGCACGGCCATGTCCAGCGGCGAGCGCGGTGCGTACTCGGTGGTCAGCTCCATCACGTCCTGCACCTGGCTGTTGGTCAGTGGCGCGGCGCCGACACCGGCCAGCGCCCGGGTGGCGGCGGCGTTGGCGTACTGGATCTGGCCGTGCAGGTCCAGGGTAAGCACCATGTCGGCCACTGCATCCAGGGTGACCCGGGTGCGGTGTTCGGACTCGCGCAGTTGCAGCCCGCTCTGGCGCTGGGCGGTGACATCCTGGATCTGCGACACGAAATGCAGCGGCTCACCGTGTTCGGAGCGCACCAGCGACACCGACAGCCGGCCCCAGACCACGTTGCCGGCCTTGCCCAGGTAGCGCTTGTCCATGTGGTAGTGATCGCGGCGCCCGGCCAGCAGGTCGCCGACCAGGGCCAGGTCGGCATGCAGGTCATCGGCGTGGGTCAGGGTCTGGAAATCGATCTCCAGCAGTTCGGCGCGGGTGTACCCGAGGATGCCGCACAAGGCGTCGTTGACGTCCATCCAGCGCCCCTCCAGCGACACCAGCGCCATGCCCAGCGCCGCCGAGGAAAATGCGCCGGCGAACTTTTCCGCGGCCAGGTAGGCCTGTTCGCGCACTTCCACCAGCGGGGTGATGTCCACCGCCATGCCCACATAGCCCAGCCGATGGCCGCCGGTACAGTTGAGCGGGCTGATCGACAGACGCACCTGGCGATGCTCGCCGTCCTTGCGCACGAAGGTCCATTGATGCGACCAGGTGCCCTGCGCGGCGTGCGCGGTGAGCGCTTCGAACACGGTCGGCACGCGACCGTCAGGGCCGGCCTGCGGCCGCAGGTACTCCATCATTTCGTCCGGGTCGTGGAACAGCCCGGGGTTGACCCGCCCGATCACTTCTTCGGCGCTGTAGCCCAGCAGTTTCTGTGCGCCACTGTTGAACAGGTTGACCACGCCATCGATGTCGGTGGCGATCACCGCCACCTCGTCGGAAGCATCCACCACGGCCTGCAGCCGCTGGCGCATGTTGGCCGCATCCTGGCGCGCGTTCTGCAGATCGCTCACATCCGCGTGCGCGCCGGCCATCCACAGCGGGCGCCCCTGCGGGTCCCATTCGTAGACACGGCCGCGGTCCTGCACCCAGATCCAGTGGCCGCGCTTGTGCCGCATCCGGCACAGGCTCTCGTAGTGCGGCGAGCGGCCTTCCAGGTGCTCGGTGAGCAGTGCGTTGGACTGGGCCAGGTCGTCGGGATGGACCAGCCGGAAAAAGGTGTCCGGGGTGATCGGGGCCAGTTCGTCGCGGGTGTAGCCCACGATCTGCGCCCAGCGCTCGTTGACCCACATCCGCCCATCCTGGACGTTCCACTCCCAGGTGCCGGCGGCAGCGCCTTCGATGATCATTTCCAGCCGTCGGCGCTGCGCGAGGGATTCGTGCAGGGCCTGGTCGCCGGCGGCCGTGCCGGCCGCATCCCGGTTCACCGGTTCCCCCGCGACGGACAGCCAGGGCGGTGCCGCCCACCGGGCCTGCCGGTGGGGCGATCTACTGCGCAGCGCTGTGTCATGTGCCCTCCCCGCGGCATTGGCCGCATGGCCCTCCCGGCCATTCAACGGGGAGTGTGCTTAAACCCAGGTCAAACCAGAAGTGCCCCGCCCCTGGCCGATACCTGGCGGGCCCTCCCCGGGGCCCGAGCGGGGGCCGCCGCCACCCGCTCACGCGCGTCGCCGCGACTACCGCAGCGCGCGCGCCCGCCCCGGCAACGCCCTGTTTTCCAGGCCTTTGCGGGCGGGCATGGCAGCGCCGGCGCGGTTCAGCCGCCGCGCTTGGCGCGGGCGAAGGCGTCGGCCAGGGCGTTGTTGGCCGGTGGCGC
>DJBL01000042.1 GCA_002435595.1 Stenotrophomonas maltophilia | reverse complement strand
GTCGGCGACCCGGGCCAGTGGGAGACGCTGTTGTCCACCTGGGCGCGCCAGCGCCTGGCCGAGGGCGCCGAAGGCCTGCACGCGCAGGTCCGCGAGCGCGTGGACCAGGCCCTGCTCGAGGCGGCCCTGCAGATCACCCATGGTCGCCGCGCAGAAGCGGCAGCCCGCCTGGGCATGGGCCGCAACACGTTGACCCGCAAGCTCGGCGCCGGGCGCCGCCGCGGCGGATGAACCGCATGTCCACATCGCGTGTGTGGCGTGTCCGGGTCGCTTTCATGGCCTGTGGACGTGCCCGCCGTTAGTTTGCAACCAAGGAGTTCTCCATGCGCAGTTCCCACATCGCCCTCGTTGCAGTGGCCACGCTCGGCCTGGCTGCCTGCGGCAGCACGCCCCCGACCCGCCCGGCACCGCCGCCGCCGGGTCCGCTGGTGAGCACGGCAAAGCTGGCCGAAGCCAACCTCGCTCCGGCTTCGGCCAGCCTGGTCAGTGGCCGCCTGGCGCTGGTGCCGTATGCGCAGGGCGTGCACATCACCGGGGTGATCGGTGGCCTGCAGCCGCTGCAGACCGCGGCTTTCCATGTGCACGAGCGCGGCGACTGCAGTGCGGTGGATGCCAGCAGCGCCGGGGCGCACTTCAATCCGACCCTGCAGCCGCACGGCCGCAGCAGTGCCGGCATCCACCACCTCGGCGACATGGACAACCTGCGCGCCGATGCGCAGGGCCGGGTCAACGTGGATGTGCACCTGCCAGCGGTGACCCTTGGCGGCGGCGCAGCCACCGATATCGCAGGACGCGCACTGGTCGTGCACGCCAACGCCGACGATTACCGCAGCCAGCCCGCCGGCAATGCCGGTGCCCGAATCGCCTGCGGCGTCATCCGGGTCACGCGCTGATCGCGCGCCCCGGCTACGTCGCTTCTTCCATCGCTACCCGCAAGGAGTTCCACATGCGTCTGATCCATACCTCGCTGTTCGTCGCCATCGCCGCACTGGGCCTGACCGCCTGCAACAAGCCGGCCGACACCACCCCCGAAGCCACCCCGGCCGCCGAAGCCACCGCCGCGCAGCCGACCGCCGAGGCCACCACCGACGCGCCGCCGGCCATGACCAGCGAAGCGCACGCCAACCACGGCGCCGTCGCCGAACTGGCCCCGACCAAGGACAGCACCGCCAAGGGCAACGTGACCTTCAGCGTGGTCGATGGCAAGGTCCACGTAAAAGGCCAGGTCAGCGGCCTGAAGCCGAACTCCGAGCACGGCTTCCACATCCATGAAAAGGGCGACTGCAGCGCGCCGGACGGCGCCAGCGCCGGCGGCCACTTCAACCCGTCCAAGGAAGACCACGGCAACGTCGCGGCCAGCCCGCACCACGGCGGTGACATCCCCAACATCAAGGCCGATGCCCAGGGCAATGCGGTGGTCGACGCCGACGTGTCCACCAACGTCAACATCGGCAAGGGCGATGATTTCGACATCATCGGCCGCGGCCTGATCGTCCACGCCGACGCGGACGACTACAAGACCCAGCCGACCGGCAACGCCGGTGCGCGCCTGGCCTGCGCGGTGATCAAGGCTGCGCCGTAACCGAGGCGATGGATGACGAAAAACGCCGGCAGATGCCGGCGTTTTTCTGGGTGCTCGTCGGGCCACGCCGTGCGTGGCTGCCATGTTCGATATCGCTGTCCCGGCGAGCCGGCCAGCGGCCGCCGGCATCCAACAGCGGCGCAACGACTATCGGGTCAGCAGCGCGCGCGCGTCCTGACCGGCCTCACAATGCACGAACAGCACCGGCAGGCCGTGCGCCTCCAGCACCGCGGCCATCTGCCGCTGGCGCATCAGGTACTGGTCGTAGATGCCCTGCAGGCGGTCGCAATCGCCGGTGCCGTGGTTGTAGAACGCACACCAGCCGGCCGGGTCGAACAGCGCCATACGCACTTCGCCATCGGCGTATCGAAGCAGCGGCTCCGGCGCGCTGTCCAGCCACTGTTCCAGCTGTGGGGCCATCAGCGCGGTCTCGATCAACGGCCACAGCGCGGCCAGGCCCTGGTTGTCGTACTGCATGGACATCATCGCGGCGAGGTCGTTCACCGTGAAGTAGCGCGCATGCTCGATCTGCGCACCGAAGGCGGTCTGCGCCAGCAACGCGGTGTCCGGCTGGGCCATGCCCTGGGCCAGCAGCACCTCTTCCAGTGCCTCGGCCACGGCCTGGGTCTGCGCCACTTCGGTGCCGGTCAACAGGAACGGCACTACGCGCAGGCCGCCACCGGTCAAGGCCGCATCGGCCTGGAACGGCAGCGGTACGTCGCCGTCGGCACCGGCACCAAAGGCCAGCAGGCGTGGACCCTGGCTGCGGCCGGGGGCACGCATCTGCAGTTCTTCCAGGCGGCGGTGCATCGGCCAGCCGGGCCGCAGCACTTCGGCCGGATCGAAATGCGCGCCGGCGAACACGAAGTCCAGCCCGCTTACGCCGGGGACCAGTTTGGCCAGGTCGCGGCCGACGCGTTCGGCCAGCTCGCCAGCCTGTTCGGAGGACAGCGCGGCATGGCGCGGCGCGTCGCCGCCGGCCAGTTCCAATGCCAGTACGCCAAGGGCATTCATGCCGGGGTCGGGTTTGCTCATGGTTTCACGGTTGGCCCATCACAGGGCGGCAGCTACACTTGCCCCCATTATGCCTGCTCCTTCGTGCAGGCCATGTTGCAGACACCCCTCCCATGCCAGGTATCTCCATGCCCAACGCCCGTCCCGTCGCCATCCTCGGTGGCGTCCGCATCCCGTTCTGCCGCCAGAACACGGCCTATTCGGACGTCGGCAACCTCGGCATGTCGGTACGCACGCTCGGTGCGCTGGTCGAACGCTTCGGCCTGCATGGCCAGCAGCTGGGCGAAGTGGCGATGGGCGCGGTGATCAAGCACTCCAGCGACTGGAACCTCGGCCGCGAAGCCACGCTCTCCTCCGGCCTGTCCCCGCTCACCCCGGGCATCACCATGCAGCGCGCCTGCGGCACCTCGCTGGACACCATCATCGCGGTGGCCAACAAGATCGCGTTGGGCCAGATCGAGTCGGGCATCGGCGGCGGTTCGGACACCACTTCCGACGTGCCGATCGTGTACGGCAAGAAGCTGCGCGCGCGCCTGCTGGCGGCCAACCGCGCCAAGAGCACCGGCGACAAGCTCAAGGCGCTGACCCGCGGCTTCAAGCTCAGCGAACTCAAGCCCGAGTTTCCCGGGGTGGCCGAGCCGCGCACCGGCAAGAGCATGGGCGACCATTGCGAGGACATGGCCAAGGAATGGAACATCTCGCGCGACTCGCAGGACGAGTGGGCGGTGTCTTCGCACAAGAAGCTGGCCGCCGCCTATGAGCGCGGCTTCTTCAGCGACCTGATCGCCCCGTTCCGCGGCGTGGAGCGCGACAACATCCTGCGCGCCGACACCTCGCTGGAAAAACTGGCCACGCTCAAGCCGGCCTTCGACAAGGTTTCCGGGCGCGGCACGCTCACCGCCGCCAACTCCACCCCGCTCACCGACGGCGCCTCGGCGGTGTTGCTGGCCAGCGAGGAATGGGCGCGTGCGCATGGCCATGAGCCGCTGGCCTACCTGCGCGATTCGCAGGTGGCGGCGGTCGATTTCGTGCACGGCGAAGGGCTGCTGATGGCCCCCACCATCGCCGTGCCGGAGATGCTCAAGCGCAACGGCCTGACCCTGCAGGATTTCGACATCTACGAGATCCACGAAGCCTTCGCCGCGCAGGTGCTGTGCACCCTGCGTGCGTGGGAAAGCGAAGATTACTGCCGCAACCGGCTGGGCCTGGACGCGCCGCTGGGCCGGATCGATCCGGCCAGGATCAACCCGCTGGGGTCGTCGCTGGCCACCGGCCACCCGTTCGCCGCCACCGGCGCACGCGTGATCGCCACCGCCGCCAAGCAGCTGGCCGAACGCGGCGGTGGCCGCGCGCTGGTCTCGATCTGCACCGCCGGCGGCATGGGCGTGGTGGCGATCGTCGAACGCTGATCCAGCCGGATGCGCAAACCAAAAAGGCCGCCCAAGGGCGGCCTTTTCCATTGCGGGTAGAGCCACCCCATGGGTGGCTGCACGAAGCCGGTAGTGCCGGCCGCTGGCCGGCTCTTCATGAACCTTGGACGGATACGCGTGGAGCCGGCCAGCGGCCGGCACTACCGTGTCCGATGCAGCGCCCGCAATCAGGGCAGGCGCGGGTTGCCGAATGCGTCGCGGTCATCGCGCACGAGCGGGTCGATCGGGTCGACCGGGTCCACCGGATCGAAGCGGTCAACCGGGCGCACCGGCTGCACCGGCAACGGCTGTGACATCAGCGACTGCTCTTCCACGGTGGCGCGTTCGGGAACCACCGGGCCCAGCGGCGTCACAACCGCATCGGCCCGGGCCAGCGCGATGCTGTCGTCGCCGCGCTGCTGGCGCAGGGCATTGGCGAAGCACTGCGCCGCCAATGCGGGTTCGCCACGCTCCACGAACAACTGGCCCAACGCTTCCCATGCCGCCGGGCCGGCACCGGCAGCGATCGCGCGGTGCAGGTAGTCCTCGGCCTGGCTGTGCTGGCGCTGGCGGGTCGCCACACGGCCCAGCGCCAGCAGCAGTGCCGGGCTGGCCGGCTGGCTGCCCAGCCAACGCTGCAGGTTGGCCTGGCGCGTGGCCAGCTTGTCCACCGGCATCTGCCCGTACAAGGTCACCAGCGACTCGTCCCAGCGCGTGTCCAGCGCCTGTTCGATGTTGAGCAGGGCCGGTTCGTCCCAGTCCAGCGCCACGGCACGCAGTGCATAGGCCGAGACCACGTCCGGATCGCTGCGCAGCGCCTTCGGCGTGGCTTCCCATTGCGCGGCCAACGCATTGACGTCGCCCGCTTCCAGCAGCGACTGCGCGGCCAGGCGGGTTTCCAGCTCGGCCACGGCCTCATCGGGCAGGACCTTCTGCTTGCGCAGCGCGCCCAACTGGCCGTACGCCTCATGCGCGCGCTCGGCGCGGGCCAGCGCTTCGGTCCGCAGCCACAGGCCACGCGGCGGCAGCGGTTGAATGGTGGCGGTGTCCAGCAGGTTGATCGCATCCACCGGGCGCTCCTGCACCAGCAGGCGCTCGGCCTGCAGCAGGGCATGCAGGGTGGCGTCCTCCCCGGCCAGGCGCTGCAGGTACTGGTTGACGGTCGCCTGGTCGTCGCGCGCCTGCGCACTGCGGACCGCGGTGACCATTGCAACGGCGGTCACCTCCTTGTCTTCGGCCGCGCTCTCCAGCAGCTTTTCAGCCCGCTGCCACTGGCCCTGCTCATGGGCCTGGATGCCTTCGATCAGGCGGGCGCGGCCCTGCTTGCGGCGGTACCGGCCCCAGGCGCGGAACGGGGAGGCCAGCAGGCTCCACAGCAGCCACAGCACCAGCAACCCGACCAGCACCATCAGCGCCACCTGCGGCACCGTGGAGCGGTAGTCGTTGCCGCCGTAGCGGTAGATCACTTCGCCGAACTGGCGCAGTTGCTCGGTGCCCAGGAACTGCGAGGCGATCACGCCCAGGGCCACGGCCAGCAACAGCACCACAAGGGATTGGAAGGGCTTCATCGATCATCTCCATCGCGCATCGAGCGCAGTTGCTGCAGGGTGCTGCCCAGTTCGGGCAGCGCGGGCTGCAGCACGCGCATGCGCAGTTGCTGCAGTTCAGCACGACGCTCGCGCAGGGCGGGTGAATCCGGCCACAGCCGCGGCAGCCACGAGGCCACCCGGTCCACCGCATGGGTAAACCCCTGCTGGTCGCCGCGCTCCACCGCCGCCCGCGCCAGGGTGAGTTCCAGCTGCAGCGCATCCCAGCCGCTCACGCGCTCGGCGTCGGTCAGCGGGCCCTGGGTATGGGTGGGGGTGATGGTCACGAACGGCGCCAGTACCTGGTGCCACCAGGGCGTGGCGGTGTTGGGGCCGGCGACGGCATCCACCTGCTGCGGCAGCTGCTCCAGCGCCTTGCCGAAGGCCGCCAGCTGCGCGGCCGTGCCCACCCGCACCCCCGGGCCGAGCGCATCGACCGCATTGCGCTCCTGCATCAGCGCCTGGCGCACATTGAGGTAGTCACTGCCGGGCACGTCGGCCAGGGTGTTGGCGGCCAGCGCGTACAGGCGCTTGGCGCCTTCCACGTCGTCGGCGTAGGCCAGGCGCTGGGCGGCCTGGCCCAGCAGCAGTTCGGTCTCTTCCAGCTGCAGCGCCTGCGCGCCATGCCGGGTGCTGTCGGCGAGCTTGGCCAGATTGTCTTCCAGCAGCGCGTTGCGCTGGCTCAGCCCCAGCATTTCGTCGCGCAGCACGCGGTTGGTGGCGGCCGCATCCTGCACCCGCTGCGAGGTCGAGCGCTGGTCGCGGCGCAGCGCTTCCACGCTGTCCACCAGGCCCTGCAACTGCAGCCCGGCGTCGGCCTGGCGCTGCAGCTCGCGGGCCTGTTCGGCCTGCCAGCGGGTCCAGCCCCAGGCCACGCCCGCACCGATCACCAGCACGACCGCAAGCGGCGCGATCCAGCGCAGGGAACGGGAGGCGGGGGGTGGGGAAACGTCGTCGTTCATGCAGGCATCCTTGTCGATCGCGCCGGGGTATCCACAAGCTGGCGAGCGACGTGGCGCACAGCATCACCCGCCGCCCGCGCGGCCTGCAAGGCCGACTGCGTCGCCTGTTCAGGTAGGCGCGGAAGTGATGATCGCAGCGTGTGCGGCCTGCGCCAGTTGGCGGGGCAGGGGGCCGTCGGCCAGGCGCACCTGCGCAAAGCCTGCTGTCTGGGCCTGCTCGGCCAGACGCGCGCTGGCGGCCACCACGATCGCCTGGCGCAGGGGCGCCTGCAGGTCCTGCGGCAGCCCGGCCAGCAGCAATGCCAACGCCTCGCCGCTGCTCAGCGCCAGCACCCACGGCCGCGGGCTGTGCCGCAGCCGTTGCAGGGCGCGTGGCGGCAGTGGCAGGGCAATGCGCTGGTAGACATCGGCACGGAGCAGGCGCGCGCCGCGCTCGACCAGGGTGCTGGCGATGATGCCGCGTCCTCCCGGCGCGGTGACCAGGCCGGCATCCAGTCCGCGCAGGTCGGCCAGCTCGGGCAGGGCCAGCAGCCCTTCGCTGTCCATCCGTGCCGGCGCCACCACCGGCTCGGCCCCGCG
>DJBL01000027.1:6069-6473 GCA_002435595.1 Stenotrophomonas maltophilia | reverse complement strand
CGCGGTGCTGCTGGCCACGGGTGGCCTTGATCTTCGCCTCGTCATCGCGCGCCGGGGCCGGCGCCGAGGACCCCGCCAGCAGCGGCGCCAGCGCGGTCGTCACCGGCTCCTCGCTCCAGCCCAGTTCCTCGCACAGCACGCGCAGCTGGCGATGCAGCTCGCGCCACTCGCGCATGCGCAGGAAGCCCAGGAAGTGGCGCTCGCACCAGCCACGCAACTTGGACTGGGTGAGGTCTTCGTGCGCCTGCCGATAGCCGTCCCACAAGCGCAGCACGCCGACGAACTCCGAGCGACCGTCGGCAAACAGCGCATGCGCGGCATCGGCCGCGCCGCGCGCCTCCGGCGGGCGCTCGCGCGGATCCTGGATGCCCAGGAACGAGGCGATCACCAGCATCGGGCGCAGG
>DJBL01000027.1:3267-5890 GCA_002435595.1 Stenotrophomonas maltophilia | reverse complement strand
ATCACCAGCATCGGGCGCAGGCAGCCCTGCGCCTGTGCGGCCACCAGCATGCGGGCCAGCTTCACGTCCACCGGCAACCGCGCCATCTGCCGGCCGACCGGGGTCAGCCGACGCTCGCCATCCACCGCGCCCAACTCGCCCAGCTGCTGCCAACCATCGGCGATGGCGCGCTCGTCGGGGGCTTCCAGGAACGGGAAATCCTCGATCCTGCCCAGGCCCAGCTGCAGCATCCGCAGGATCACCCCGGACAGGCTGGAGCGGCGGATCTCCGGATCGGTGAACTCGGCGCGCGAAAGGAAGTCGGCTTCCGAATACAGCCGGTAGCAGATGCCTTCGGACACGCGTCCGCAGCGGCCCTTGCGCTGGTTGGCGCTGGCCTGGGACACCGCCTCGATGTGCAGGCGGTCCAGCTTCTGCCGCGGGCTGTAGCGCTTGACCCGGGCCAGGCCCGGATCGACCACGTAGCGGATCCGCGGCACGGTCAGCGAGGTTTCGGCCACGTTGGTGGCCAGCACGATGCGCCGCTTGCTGCCCGGATTGAAGACCTCGTCCTGGTCCTTGACCGACAGCCGCGCATACAGCGGCAGCACCTCGGTCTCGCGGTACTTGCGCCGTTCCAGCGCCTGGTGCGCGTCGCGGATCTCGCGCTCGCCGGGGAAGAACATCAGGATGTCCCCGCGCGGGTCGATCCGGGTGATCTCATCGACCGCGGCCACGATGGCCTCGTTGATCGTGCGTTCGCCGTCGCGGCCACCGTCTTCATCGCCACCGCCCTCGCCTTCCAGCGGGCGGTAGCGCACTTCCACCGGGAAGGTGCGGCCCTCCACGCTGATCACCGGTGCATCGTTGAAATGCTCGGCAAAGCGCGAGGTATCAATGGTGGCCGAGGTGACGATCAGCTTCAGGTCGGGGCGCTTGTGCAGCAGCTGCTTGAGGTAGCCAAGCAGGAAGTCGATGTTGAGGCTGCGCTCGTGCGCTTCGTCGACGATGATGGTGTCGTACTGCGACAGCCAGCGGTC
Organism: Stenotrophomonas maltophilia; assembly: GCA_002435595.1. GTDB lineage: Bacteria > Pseudomonadota > Gammaproteobacteria > Xanthomonadales > Xanthomonadaceae > Stenotrophomonas > Stenotrophomonas maltophilia_AC. The sequence continues at coordinate 4,871 of DJBL01000027.1, read as the reverse complement.
GCTGCTGATTTCAGCCAGCAGGATGCCGTCGGTCATGAACTTGATGCGGGTGTCATCACCGACCCGGTCGGTGAAGCGCACCTGGTAACCGACCACCGTGCCCAGCTCGGATTTCAGCTCCTGCGCCACCCGCGTCGCCACCGCACGTGCGGCAATCCGTCGCGGCTGGGTGCAGCCGATCATGCCGGCCACGCCGCGGCCGGCGGCCAGGCACAGCTTGGGCAGCTGGGTGGTCTTGCCCGACCCGGTCTCGCCGGCGATCACCACCACCTGGTGCTCGCGGATCAGGGCGGTGATGCGTTCGGCTTCACGCGCAATGGGCAGGCTGTCGTCCAGACTGATCGCCGGCAGGTGCCGGGCGCGCTGGTCGCGCCGCTGCACCGACGCCTGCAGGGCCTGCTCGAACGCGGCGGCCACGCCCGCATCGGCGGGTTTGGACTGCCAGCGCGAGAGCAGCCCGAGCAGGCGCCCGCGATCGCGGCTCATGGCCCCGTCAATCGCGGCGCGCTGTTCGCGCAGGCGTGGAAGATTTTGTTTGTCGATAGTGCTCATCAATCGAATCGTTTAGAACTTTGATCACTACTGAAAGCGTAGTCTGATCTATTGTGAAGGCCATCCCATCCACAAGGAGAATCATCCCCATGGCGAAGACCAAGACACCGGTAAAGAAGACCCAGACCGGTAAGCAGAAGCTGGCATCGGCCGCCCCGTCGGCCCCGAACATCGATATCGGGATCAAGGAGGGCGATCGCAAGAAGATTGCCGGTGGGTTGGCATCCTTCCAGGCGGACGCGTTCACGCTCTACCTGAAGACGCACAACTTCCATTGGAATGTGACCGGGTCGATGTTCAACTCGCTGCACACCATGTTCGAGACCCAGTACACCGAGCAGTGGGCAGCCCTGGACGACGTCGCTGAACGCATCCGCGCATTGGGCTTCAATGCCCCGGGCTCCTACCGCGAGTTCGCGGCCCTGACCTCGATCGCCGAGGAACCGGGCCTGACCGACAGTGCGGACTGGCGTGAGATGGTACGCCAGTTGGTGGCCGCCAACGAGGCCGTGTGCCGGACCGCGCGCAAGGTGCTGGACGTGGCCGACGACGCCGACGACGCGCCGACCGAAGATCTGATGACCCAGCGCCTGCAGACGCACGAGAAGTACGCCTGGATGTTGCGGTCGTTGCTGCAGTAACGCGGGTTGTCGGGCGCCTCTATTATCTGCGCGCGGCGAGGGTTCCACCCCCTTGCCGGGACACGCCGTAAATCCATCCCTGGAGGCTCGTGGGCGCCTTGCGCGTTTGTGCAGTCCTGCACAAACGGCAAGGCCGGGGTTGGGCGTCCTGCCCAACCCGTCCGGCGCATGCGCCGGACCCATGGCGCCCAACGGTCCCGGCAAGGGGGTGGAACCCTCGCCCAGATGGATTTGTGCATCCGGCGGTTGGGAAGAGAGAGAAGCATGCAGAACAGGCGCCCGGTGGCGCCTGTTCTGCGTTTCGGGCCCCCTTTTCAGCGATTTGGGAGAGAAATCTGGCTCTGGCTCTGGCTCTGGCTTCTGCTCTGCCTTTTGCCCTTACCCTTGCCCTTGCCCTTGCCTCTGCCTTTT
>DJBL01000027.1:0-2984 GCA_002435595.1 Stenotrophomonas maltophilia | reverse complement strand
TTTGCCCTTGCCTCTGCCTTTGCCGTTGCCTCTGCCATTGGCAGAGCCTCTATCCTCGGCTCTGCCTTGCCTTCAGCTCTACCCCATACGTACCGGAAAACTGTCGGGGCGTGGGGTGGGTGGGTTGGCGGGACCGTTGGGCGCCATGGGTCCGGCGCATGCGCCGGACGGGTTGGGCAGGACGCCCAACCCCGGCCTTGCCGTTTGTGCAGGACTGCACAAACGCGCATGGCGCCCACGAGCCTCCAGGGATGGATTTACGGCGTGTCCCGCCAACCCACCCACCCCGCGCCAACCCTAGTCAGGGAAACATGGCGCTCTGGCTCTGGCTCTGGCTCTGGCTCTGGCTCTGGCTCTGGCTCCGGCTCCGGCTCCGGCTCCGGCTCCGGCTTGAGATTCGGCTCGGCGAGGCAAGTGGGCAAGCCCCTACCCACTGATCCTCTGTTGGAGGACCCGGCCACCCCGCCTGGCGGGGTAAACTAGTCCGATGTCTTCCCGCCCCGCGCACGACCTGCTCAGCCGCATCTTTGGTTACGACGATTTCCGCGGTCCGCAGCAGGCGATCGTCGAACATGTCGCCGCCGGCAATGACGCGCTCGTATTGATGCCCACCGGCGGCGGCAAGTCGCTGTGCTACCAGGTGCCCTCCCTGCTCCGCGACGGCACCGGCATCGTCATCTCCCCGCTCATCGCCCTCATGCAGGACCAGGTGGAAGCCCTGCGCCAGCTGGGCGTGCGCGCCGAATACCTCAACTCCACCCTCGATGGCGACACCGCCGCCCGGGTCGAGCGCGAACTGCTCGCCGGCGACCTGGACATGCTCTACGTCGCCCCCGAGCGCCTGCTCACCGGCCGCTTCCTGTCCCTGCTCGCGCGCAGCCGCATCGCCCTGTTCGCCATCGACGAGGCCCACTGCGTCTCCCAGTGGGGCCACGACTTCCGCCCCGAGTACCGCCAGCTCACCGTCCTCCACGAACGCTGGCCCGACGTCCCGCGCATCGCCCTCACCGCCACCGCCGACCCGCCTACCCAGCGCGAAATCGCCGAACGCCTCGACCTCACCGGCGCCCAGCATTTTGTCAGCTCCTTCGACCGGCCCAACATCCGCTACACCGTCGTCCAGAAAGACAACGCCAAGCGCCAGCTGCTCGACTTCCTCAAGGTCCACCGCGGCTCGGCCGGCATCGTCTACTGCATGTCCCGGCGCAAGGTCGAGGAAACCGCCGAATTCCTGTGCAAGGAAGGCCTCAACGCCCTCCCCTACCATGCCGGCCTCCCCGCCGAAGTGCGCGCCGCCAACCAGCGCCGCTTCCTGCGCGAGGATGGCATCGTCATGTGCGCCACCATCGCCTTCGGCATGGGCATCGACAAGCCCGACGTCCGCTTCGTCGCCCACACCGACCTGCCCAAGTCCATGGAGGGCTACTACCAGGAAACCGGCCGCGCCGGCCGCGACGGCGAGCCCGCCGAAGCCTGGCTCTGCTACGGCCTGGGCGACGTCGTACTGCTCAAACAGATGATCGAGCAGTCCGAGGCCGGCGAAGAACGCAAAAGCCTCGAACGCAACAAGCTGGACCACCTGCTCGGCTATTGCGAATCCATGCAATGCCGGCGCCAGGTGCTCCTGGCCGGGTTCGGCGAAACCTACCCCCAGCCCTGCGGCAACTGCGACAACTGCCTGGTCCCGCCCGACGCCTGGGATGCCAGCGTCGCCGCCCAGAAGGCCCTCAGCTGCGTCTACCGCAGTGGCCAGCGCTTCGGCGTCGGCCACCTGATCGACATCCTGCGCGGCGGCGAGAACGACAAGATCCGCCAGTTCGGCCACAGCGAACTGAGCACCTATGGCATCGGCAAGGACCTCGACGCGCGCACCTGGCGCAGCGTGTTCCGCCAGCTGGTGGCGGCCAGCCTGCTGGAAGTGGACAGCGAAGCCTACGGCGGCCTGCGCCTCACCGATGGCAGCCGCGAGGTACTGAAGGGCCAGCGCAAAGTGATGATGCGCCGCGAAAGCCCCAAGGCCCGCGAGCGCGATCGCAGCGGCCAGCGCACCGGGCTGTCCGTGCTGCCCGAAGACCTCGCGCTGTTCAACGCCCTGCGCACCCTGCGCGCCGAACTGGCCAGGGAACAGAACGTCCCGGCCTTCGTCATCTTCCACGACAGCACCCTGCGCAACATCGCCGAACAACGTCCCACCAGCATCGATGCGCTCGGCCGCGTCGGCGGCATCGGCGGCACCAAGCTGGCCCGCTATGGCGAGCGCCTGGTCGACATCGTCCGCGAGGAAGGCTGATGCCCGCGCGCACCCGCACGGACCGGCCTCCAGAGTTGAACGCCGTGTTCAGCGACAGGTGCGCACGCCCCGATTTGGCGCTAGGGTGACGCCCATGACCCCCGGTGGCCTGCTCCTGCGCGTGGTATTGATGCTCAGCCTGTTGCTCAACGGGCTGAATGCGGCCATGGCCGGCCCGATGACCCTGGCCATGGCCCACGCCAGCACCGCCGAGGCTGCACCGCCCTGCCACGGCGATGCCCCGGCCGCGCCGCCCCATCACGACCCCGCCGCCACCGCCGGCGCCCAGGGGCCGCAGGATGGCGACCACTGCAAGATCAAGGAATGCCTGCGCAGCTGTGCGCAACTGCCCAGCCTGACCGTGGCCATCGCGTGGCTGCCCAGCCCGCCCCCGCCGGCGTTGGCGCCGCTGGGCTACCTCGGTACCGCCATGCCGATGCCGCCCCAGGATCGCATCACCCGCCCTCCGATCGGCTGAGCCTGCGCTCCTTGCGAGCGCCTGTGCGAAGCGATGCCGTGCGCCCGCGTGCGTACGCGTCTTGACGGCACCAGTGTGCCTTTCGGATCCGATTCGGAGTTGCAATGTCTTTCCCCACTACCCCCGGCACGGGCGCCCCGCCCATGCCGTCGCGGCGCCTGTTCGTGCAGGGCGCCGCCGCCGGCGGCGTGGTCGCCGGTCTGCTCGCCAGCGGCC
>DJBL01000028.1 GCA_002435595.1 Stenotrophomonas maltophilia | reverse complement strand
CCCCCAGACGACTGCACGGGCCGTGTCCCGGCCGATGGGGGGCAGGACCCTGGCCGGAGCCGGTGTGTTGCTGGGGGAGCCGACGCGGGCGTCGGCAGAGGTCATGCGTTCGTCGTGCCGATCAGCGGTAGCGGCGGTCGTTTGGGAACCGACCCTACCAGGGTGCGCGATGCGCCCTTTGACTGATGCGGCATGCCGCCGGTGTCGTCGGCCACGCGACAGGCCGCCTCGGGGCCCGTGCGTCGGCCACCGACGGCAGGGTCGCTCCCCAGACGACTGCACGTGCCGTGTCCCGGCCGAGGGTGGGCATGACCTTGGCCGGAGCCGGTGTTTGCAGGGGGGAGCCGACGCGGTCGTCGGCAGAGGTCATGCGTTCGTCGTGCCGATCAGCGGTAGCGGCGGTCGTTTGGGAACCGACCCTACCAAGTGCGCGATGCGCCCTTCGACGGATGCAGCATGCCGCCGGTGTCACCTGCCACGCGACAGGCCGCCTTGGGCCCGTGCGTCGGCCACCCACGGTAGGGTCGCTCCCCAGACGACTGCACGTGTCGTGTCCCGGCCGAGGGTGGGCATGAACCTGGCCGATGACGCCGCTCGCCCGATCCAACTCCGGTTTACCGCAGGTGCGGCAGCAACAGGGTGTGCGCGTCTGCCAGCGAGTCGACGATGCGGTGCCCCAGCGCGCGCAGGTCCTCGTCGGGATGCACCAGGTCGGGCACCTGGATGGCGGTCATGCCCGCGCCCACCGCGGCGCGGATGCCGGCCGGTGAATCCTCCAGCGCCAGGCAGCGCGCCGGGTCCTTGCCGAGCTTCTGCGCGGCCAGCAGGTAGATGTCCGGGGCCGGCTTGGGGTGGGCCACGTCGCTGCTGGTCACCACCGTATCGAAGAACGGCAACAGCCCGCACGCCTGCAGCTTGCGCGAGGCGCGCGGCTGGCGCGTGGAGGTGGCCACCGCGCGCGGCACGTCGTGCGCGCGCAGCAACTCCAGCAGCGCCACGATGCCCGGCCGCAACGGCAGTCCGGCGTGCGTGCGCGCTTCGTACAGGTCATGGCAGCGGGCGAACAGCACCGCCACCTGGCCCGCATCGATGTGCTGCAGCAACAGGCGCTCGCAATCGCGGTCGCCGAGCCCGACCAGGCCCAGCCAGAAGCCTTCCTCGATCGGCACCTGCAGCTCCCGCGCGGCCTGCGACCAGCAGGCGATCGAGACCCGCTCGCTGTCGATCATCAGCCCGTCCATGTCGAAGATCACCGCGTCCGGCAGGAACGGCAGCGCGGCAATGGCGGTCATGGCACGGTGAACAGCGTTTCAAGGTCGGCCGCATCGAGCATGCGCCACTGGCCTTGCCCGAGATCGCCCAGGGTCAGCCCGCCCACGCGGCTGCGATGCAGCGCCTCGACATGGTTGCCCACCGCCGCGAACATCCGGCGCACCTGGTGGTAGCGGCCTTCGTGCAGCACCAGCTGCGCCTGGCGCGGGCCGTGCACCGCCAGCTCGGCCGGCAACAACGGCTTGTCGTCGGACTCCAGCAGCAGCGTGCCGCTGGCGAACCGTGCGCTCTCATCGCCGCGCAGGTCCTCGGCCAGGGTCACCTCATAGGCCTTGTCCAGGCGCGACTTGGGCGACACGATCCGATGCAGCAGCGCACCGTCGTCGGTCATCAGCAGCAGGCCACTGGTGTCGCGGTCCAGCCGCCCCACCGAGGACAGCACCGGGGCGCGCTCGCGGAAGCGCGGTGGCAGCAGATCGTAGATCAAGCGGCCCTTGTCCTTGGTCGAGCAGGTGTAGCCGCACGGCTTGTGCAGCATCAGGGTCAGCCCCTGCGGCGGGTCCAGCGGCTCGCCCTCGACCCGGATCGCCTCGTGTGCGACCGCGTCATCGGCATACAGCACCTCACCCTCGGCATCGGTGATCAGGCCCTCGCGGAACATCCCCTGTACCTGCTTGCGGCTGCCATAGCCCAGGTTGGCCAGCAGCTTGACCAGCTTCATGGGCGGCCTCCGCGGCCCCACGACGGTTCGCGTTCGCGGGGCGCACGGACCGGCGTGGCGCTCTTGCTGGCCTTGGTCGCTTCGATCAGCTTGAAGCCGTCACGCTCGGCCGCCACGCGCACCTGGCCGAAGCTCTCATTGAGGATCTGCTCGTACGGCAGGTGACGGTTGGCCACCAGCCACATCCGCCCGCCGGGGCGCAGCGCCTGCGCGGCCACGGCGATGAAGCGCTGGCCGATGTCGGGGCGGTCGGCGCGCGAGGGGGTGTGGAACGGCGGATTGGTGACGATGAAATCGTACTGCGCCTCGATCCCGGCGGTGACGTCCTGCCAGTGATAGGCCAGCGCCGCCGGCTTGCCGAGGGCGCCCAGGTTGTGCCGGGCCAGCGCCAGCGCGCGGCCTTCTGCCTCGTACAGGTCCAGCGCGGTCACGCCCGGGCAGCGCGCCAGCACCTCGGCCGACAGGTAGCCAAAACCGGCCCCCAGGTCGGCGCCACGCCCGGCCAGGTCGGCCGGCAGCTGTTCCACCAGCAGCGCCGAGGCCGGGTCGATGCGGTCCCAGGCGAAGATGCCCGGGCGGCTCTGGAAGCGCCCGCCCAGGATCGCGCGCGGCGCATCCAGGGCGGACCAGCGCTGGGCCAGCGCAGCATCGTGCTGGCCATTGAGCGGCGCGGTCCAGTAGGCACGGCAGTGGTTCTTGGTGAGCTTGCCGCCCAGCCCGGTGAGCTGCTGCAGGTCGCCTTCGCCGGAGCGGGCGCCTTCGTTGTTGTGCTGGCAGGCCACCACCACGCCCCCGGGCGCGGTCAGCGCCACGGCGCGGGCAAACAGGGCCTTGGCCTCTTCGCGCTGGCGCGGCGGCAGTACCAGCACCACCGCATACCGGGTGCTGTCGCTGGCCAGTTGCTGCTCATCGCGCAGCGTCCAGCCGCTGGCTTCCAGGGCATCGGCAAACGGCCGGAAGCTCTGCTCGCAGACCAGCTGGCCCGGCTGGGCGTGTTCGCGCAGCGGCCAGCCATCACGGGCGCGCAGGAACAGCACGGGGCCGGTCGGCCAGGACAACACGCCACTGGCGAACGGCAGGAACAGGGTTTCCAGGGGAGCGTCGTGCTGGGCAGCCATCGGGAGGCACATCTTGAAAGAGACCGCCATTCTACCGGTTCGCCCGGATCGGCCCCGTCCTGGCCCGATTTGCGTTTATTCAACGCCGCGTTGATCCGGAGCCAACATCCAAAGCGTCAGGGTGGAGGCTCACTTGCGATGGAGATGGCTCATGCGTGCATTGTTTGTCGGTGGCGTGGTGGACAACAGCGAAATGGACATCGAGGGCGCCCAGCCCCCGGTCCACTACCCGCAGGACACCGGCGGCGGCCACTCGCGCTATCGCCTGCACCAGGTGGGCAAGCAGGCCGACGGCAGCGTGGCCTACGCGGTGTATGGCGCGCCGGACATGGCCGATGACGAGGTGGCGCGGGTTGCTGACGAGCGCGCCTACGCGCGCCGTTTCGAGGCCCAGCCGGAAGTCTTCCAGCACTGATCCCGGCCCGGGGCCGGGTATCGGCGACAGGCCGGTACCTGGCCCCTTATTCGATCGGCGGCAGCTGCCGGACCGCGGCAATCCGGTCCAGCCAGATCAGGTGCTGCTGCACCGGGGTATCCAGGTCATCCAGGCGCAGCTGCCCGTTGCTGCCTTCGTTCTCTTCGGCGTTGCGATACTGCTGGACGGTCGGCTGCACCGCCACGGTGCCGAGCACGCGACTGCCATCGTCCAACGTGACCTCCACCCGCGCCTGGCCATGCAACTGCGGCAACAGCGCTTCCAGGGCCGCGATCTCGGCCGGGTCGGTGTGGACGTAGGGGGCATAACGGGACATGGCAACTCCTGGGCATGAAAACAGGCGGTAACGCGGGGTGAAGCCGGGGCGGCGCGGTCAGCGGCGCTGGCCGGCCAGGACGCTGCGCACCGCCGAGACCAGCTGGGCCACCGAATACGGCTTGGCCACGTGCTCCTGGAAGCCCGACGCCAGCGCGCGCTTGCGGTCGTCGGCCCGGGCCAGGGCGGTGACCGCCACCGCCGGCAGCTCGCCGGCTTCCACGCCGATATCCTCGCGCAGCGTGCGCACCAGGCCGTAGCCGTCCATGCCGGGCATGCCGATATCGGTCAGCAGCACGTCGATGCCGGCATGGCCGCCCTGGTCCAGCAGCGCCAGCGCTTCGCCGGCCGAGGCCGCGGCAGTCACTTCCGCGCCCTGCTCCTCCAGCAGCCGGCGCAGGTACTCCAGCACTTCCGGCTGGTCCTCCACCGCCATCAGGTGCAGGCCCTTGAGCGGGTAAGGCTCGATCACCTGATCGCTGATCGGGCCACTGAATACTTCGCGCAGCGGTCGGCCATCGGCCTGCGGCTGGTAGCGCGGCAGGCGCACGGTGAAGGTGGAACCGTGGCCGTGGCCCTCGCTGCTGGCCGAGACCGCCCCGCCGTGCAGCTCCACCAGCTGCTGGGCGATGGCCAGGCCCAGCCCGAGGCCGCCGTGGCGCCGGGTGGTGGTGCCATCGGCCTGGCGGAAGCGGCTGAACAGGTGGCGCAGGAACTCCGGGGCGATGCCATCGCCGCTGTCGGCGACGCTGATCGACCAGTGCCCGCCATCGCTGCGCAGGGTCACCGCCACGGTGCCTTCGGCCGGGGTGAATTTGATCGCATTGGAGAGCAGGTTCCACAGCACCTGCTGCAGGCGCGTGGCATCGCCGAGCACCAGCGCCGGGTCGTCGGGCAGGACCAGGCTCATCTGCAGGGCCTTGCCCTCGGCCACCAGTTCCTGGGCACGCATGGCTTCGGTCAGCTGCGCGCGCAGGTCCAGCACCTCCACTTCCAGCTGCACCTTGCCCAGCAGCATGCTGCTGAGGTCGAGCATGTCCGAGATCAGCCGCTTCTGCGCCATCGCGCTGTTGGCGATCACGCCCAGGCCCTTGTACAGCGGGCTGGTGTTGTCCACCCGCTGCAGCAGCAGTTCGCTCCAGCCCAGGATGGTGGTCAGCGGGGTGCGCAGTTCGTGGGACAGGGTGGCCAGGAACTCGTCCTTGAGCCGCGCCATGTTTTCAGCGGCACTGCGCGCGGCACGCTCGGACTGCAGCAGTTCCTCGCGGGCCATTTCGATTTCGCGGCGCTCGGTCACATCCGGGCTGCTGCCGGCCAGGCCGATGAAGCGGCCCATGCGCGAGAAACGCGGGCGCGCGTTCATTTCCAGCCAGCGCCACTGGCCATCGGCGCGGCGGCCGCGCACCAGGGCGTGCATGGAGCGCTGCGCCTTCAGCGCTTCCTGCAGTTCGTACTCGAACACCGAGGCATCGTCGGGATGGACCAGGCCGCGCCAGACATCTTCCGGCACGCGCTCATCGCCGCCAAAGAACTCGGTGAAGGCGCTGTTGACGAAGCGCGCATGGCCGCGCTCATCGAGCACCCACACCGGCATCGGCAGGCCGTCGGCGAGCGCGCTGAAACGGGCCTCGCTTTCGGCCAGCTCCACCTCGATCTGCTTGCGGCTGGTGATGTCGAAGAACACCACGGCCACGCGGTGCTCGCCCGGCTCGCCCACGCGCACGGCTTCCACCGAGTACCAGCGCCCCAGGCCACGGGCCTCCAGCTCGAACTGCTGGGCCTGCCCGCTCAGGGCCACCTGGCCGTAGATGCGGAACCAGTCGGCCTCGTGCCCCTGGACCATGGCACTCACGCGCTGCCCGGGGGCGTTGACCAGCCCGGTGTTGCGCTCGAAGGCGTCATTGACCTCCAGGAAGCGGTAGTCGACCGCCAGTTCCTTCTCGAACAGCACCTCGATCACGCAGAAGCCGGCGTTCATCTGCTCCAGCATGCTGCGGTACATGCCGGGATCGAATGCGGGCGCCATGAAGGGAGGTCGTTCTAGCGTGGAAGCGGGCAGGCTGGACAAGGGCGTCAATGGGGCAACTGGCGAAACGGAGAGACACAGCATCTTCCAGAGGGCGTATTCGTAGCGTCAAGCGCCAAGGGTGGGATTGACCTGGGTGAATTGGCGCCAACCGGGACCCGGGAAGGCCCTGCCGGCGATTGTCCCGCCGGGGGATCAGGATCACACTCAGCGTCGATCCCATCCGTGATCCAGACCGAGGAATCGTCATGAACCGCAAACCCTGGGTGGCCGGTGCCCTGGCCTGCCTGCTGGTGATCGGCACGGCCGCCGCCGCACCGCGCACCGTGACCGATCCCAAGGCGCCGCGCGCGCTCAGCGCTGAAGGGCCGGTACAGGTGCAATGGACCGATCCGGCGCAGTTCACCGAGATCCGCAGCAGTACCAACCGGTTCGAGGCCGAACGCGGCGACTGGGTGCAGCAGCTGGCCAAGTACGTGCGCACGGCGGCAGGCAAGCAGCTGCAGCCGGGGCAGCAGCTGGAGGTCACCATCACCGACATCAAGCGCGCGGGCGACTATGAGCCCTGGCACGGCCCGCGCAGCAACGATATCCGCGTCCTGCGCGATGTGTATCCGCCGCGCATCACCCTGACCTACACGCTGAAGGACGCGCAGGGCCAGGTCCTGGGTGAGGGCGAGCGCAAGCTCACCGACAACGGCTATCTGCACAACATCGGCATGCAGAGCGACACCGACCCGTTGCGCTATGAGAAGCGGCTGCTGGACGATTGGGTCCGCCGCGACCTGCGCGCCCCGGCCACCGCCAGCAACTGAGCGCGGGCAAGCGGCCCCTGCCGGGCCCAGGGCCCGGCGCAGACGCCGGGCGCTGCGCCGCTCAGGCGCCGCGCAGCTCGTGCGGCACGCGTTTGACCGCACAGGGCAGCTGGTAGGCGCTCACCCCGCACAGCGGTGCCAGCAC
>DJBL01000025.1 GCA_002435595.1 Stenotrophomonas maltophilia | reverse complement strand
CGTCTGCTTGTGCAGGCATCGACCGGGCGGGGCGCGCATCGTCCGACTGCTTGGGTGGGCGGCCGGGCGCCGCCCACCGGGACGGCTGCCCGACCGGGCGCCGGCCGGCTCTGCCCGGTCAGGGCGTGGCCGGGGGGGCCTGGGCGGCCTGGATGTCGGCGTCGGCGGCGGTCGGTGACAGGGCCACTTCCTGCCCGGCACCGGCCAGGGCTGCGGCTTCGGCGGCCTTGGTCATCACCACGATGCTGATCCGGCGGTTGATCGGGTTGTCCGGCTGGGTCCTGTCGAACAGCACCGAGGAGGACAGGCCGACCACGCGGGTCACCTTGTCCTCGGTCATGCCGCCGTCGAGCAGGGCGCGGCGGGCGGCGTTGGCGCGATCGGCGCTGAGCTCCCAGTTGCTGTAGCCGTGCACGGCGTTGTAGGCGGTGATATCGGTGTGGCCGGTGATGCTGATCCGGTTCGGCACGTGGTTGATGAACGCCGACAGCTCGCGCAGGATCTCGCGGGTGTAGGGCTTGAGCGCGGCACTGCCCATGTCGAACATCGGCCGGTTCTGCTTGTCCACGATCTGGATACGCAGGCCTTCCGGGGTCAGGTCCAGCAGCAGCTGGTCCTTGAACGGCTCCAGCGCCTGGCTCTTGCTGATGGCTTCCTCCAGCTCCTGCTTGAGTGCCTCCAGCTGCTGCTGCTCGCGTTCGCGCTCGGTCTGCGGCACCGGCTTGGCCGCCTGCTGGCTCTGGAACGGGTCGTTGCTGTTGCCGCGCGAGATGTCGGTGGCGCCGCCCAGCTTGATCATCGAGGTGCTGGCCCCGCCCGGGCCGGCCATGCCCGGGGCCGGGGTCGAACTCTGCCCGACCAGCGGGCTGGGGTTGCGGAAATACTCGGAAATGGCCGCGCGCTCGGGCTTGGTGGTGGCCGCCATCAGCCACAGCACCAGGAAGAAGGCCATCATCGCGGTGACGAAGTCGGCGTAGGCAACCTTCCAGGCGCCGCCATGGTGGGCAGCGTGGCCGGCCTTCTTGACCCGGCGGACGATGACGGTGGGTTTGTTCTCGGCCATGGCGGTGCCTTACTTGACCGTCTTGAGGTGCTGTTCGAACTCGCTGAAACCCGGGCGCACGTTCGACGGCAGGGTCTTGCGGGCGAACTCCAGCGCGATCTTGGGGTTGTAGCCGCGCAGGCAGGCCAGCAGGGCGGTCTTGACCGACTCGTAGATGCGGCTGTCCTGCTCGGCGCGGGCTTCGACCGCCGCCGCCAGCGGGCTGACGAAGCCGTAGGCCAGCAGGATGCCCAGGAAGGTACCCACCAAGGCGCCGGCCACGTGCGCGCCCACTTCGGTGATTTCCCCGCCGATCGAGCCCATGGTGATCACGATGCCCAGCACCGCGGCCACAATGCCGAAGCCGGGCAGGCCATCGGACACCTTGTTGAGCACGGCCGAGGGCTGCATGGCTTCGGCGTGGTGCTTCTCCAGCTCCAGCTCCAGCAACGGCTCCAGTTCGTGCGGTTCGATGTTGCTGCCGATCATCAGGCGCAGGCAGTCGGTGATGAAGTCGACCAGGTGATGGTCGGCCTGCACCTTGGGATAGTTGGCGAAGATGCTGCTCTCGGCCGGGCGCTCGACGTGGTCTTCCAGCGCCATGAAGCCCTCGCGGCGGGCCTTGTTGAGCAGTTCGTAGAGCAGGCTCAGGACGTCGATGTAGTCCTGCTGCTTGTAGGCCGGGCCCTTGAACACGCCGATGCTGGCCTGCAGGGTCTGCTTGACGGTCTTGACCGGGGTGCCGACCAGGAACGCGCCCAGGGCCGCGCCACCGATGATGACCAGTTCGTACGGCTGCCACAGGGCGGCGAGCTTGCCGTGCGCGCCGATGTAGCCGCCGAGCACGCTGATGATGACGACGAGGAATCCAACGATGATGAGCATGGGGGCGACGCGGAGTAGGGGATACCTCTCCATGTCGGCCCGCCTTCAGGTTTTCTGAAGGGGGGCGTTCGCTCGATGTCACACTTTTGCGACTCGCCTGTGCGGGTGACGGTCCGGACCTGTCGGTCCGGAGCGGTCACCCCAGCCCGTGCTCGCCTGCCTCAGCCCGCGGGCTGGGCCTCGGCGCCGCCGCGCTGCAGCGGGTCCGGATAGGGCTGGCCGTTGGCGGTGAAGCCCAGCGAGACCGAATTCAGGCAGTGCCGCTCGTGGGTGGGCGGCGGGCCGTCGGGGAAGACATGGCCCAGATGGCTGTCACACCGCGCGCAGACGATCTCGGTGCGGATCATGCCGTGGCTGATGTCGCGGATCTCGCGCACGTGGGCCGGGTCGAACGGGGCGAAGAAGCTGGGCCAGCCGGTCCCGGAGTCGAACTTGGTGCTGGAGCGGAACAGCGGCAGCCCACACAGCCGGCAGCCGTAGACCCCGTCCTGCTTGTTGTCCAGGAACACGCCGCAGAACGGCGCTTCGGTGCCGTGCTGGAGCAGGACGCGGCGCTCGTCGGCACTCAGGCCGGCTTCCAGGGCCTGGCGCTGGGCGTCGCTGGGGGGAGAGAGATCGAAGGCGGTCATCGGCGGTTCCTCGCGGGGGTTCGGTTGAGATTGGGTCGGCTGCGGTCGCTTCAAGCCGGGACCGCCCGGATCGGCAGCGTTCATGGTGCTGATACCGCTGCCGGTGCACAGTGGCATATCGATCCTCGCCGGAGCCTGCCATGTCCCGCCACCTTCGCCTGCCTGCGCTGCTGACGCTGTTGTTGCCGGTGGCCGCCCTGGCCCAGATCGGCCCGCCGCCCAATCCCACCGCCACCCGTCCGGCGGTGGTCGCCCCGCCCACGCCGATGCCGCCACCGCCGCCGGTGCGACCGGTGCCGGCCGACAGCGTGAGCGGGCAGATCGCACCGGTGAAGTCCAACCGCCAGGTCCAGCAGCAGCTGCGCAGCCACCCGATCCAGGCCCGCGAGAACGGGCCGGCGCAGCCGATCCAGGGCCCGACCCTGCAGCCCAAGGTGTACGACCGCCATGGTCGGATCATCCCCGGTGCCAGGCAGGTGGGTCCCAACCGGGTGCTGGATACGCGCACTGGCAAGTATTACGACGCGGTGCCCAGCGCCGATGGCCAGCAGATCCGGCCGTAGCCTATGCATGAACGCTTTACGAACCGCGCCGCGCAGTCATCTGCATCAACGCGTCGCCTCACTGCTTTTTCGCCTGTGATTAACCGGTTTGGCGCGACGCTGTGCGTGCGCCGGAAGTCGGCGTATTCCGAAGGGTTTCCCAGAAGAGTGCAATCATGACCAACCAGCAGAACCAGAAAGGCGGCAAGATGCCGCAGGAACAGCAGGGCAGTCAGCAGCAGCACCAGAAGGCCGGCCAGCAGAACCAGCAACAGTGGGACCAGCAGAACCAGAAAGGCGGCAAACAGCAGGATCAGCGTCACCCCGATTCCAAACAACAGCGCTGACGCGCGTCATGCATGATCAAGGGCGGTGCGCGCGAGCGCGCCGCCTTTTGCATGGCGCAGGGTCAGTCGGGAATCGGCAGGGTGAGCGTTTCCTTGACCTCTTCCATCACGATGTAGCTCTTGGATTCGCGCACGTGCGGCAGGGTCAGCAGGGTGCTGCCGAGCAGCTTGCGGTAGGAGGCCATCTCGCTGATGCGGGCCTTGAGCAGGTAGTCGAAATCGCCCGAGACCAGGTGGCATTCCAGCACGTTGGGCAGCTTCAGCGCGGCGCGGCGGAACTCTTCGAAGATGTCGCCGGACTTGTAGGCCAGGCTGATCTCCACGAACACCAGCAGGCTGGCCTTGAGGTAGTGCGGGTCGAGCTTGGCGTAGTAGCCGGTGATCGCCCCGTCGCGTTCCAGGCGGCGCACGCGCTCGGTGCATGGCGTGGTCGACAGCCCGACCCGCTCGCCCAGTTCGGTGAAGGAGATCCGGCCCTCGGCCTGCAGGATGCGCAGGATCTTGCGGTCGATCTTGTCCAGTTCGCGGGTGCGCACGGCCATTGGCGTCATCCAGGCATGGGAGTTGGCAGGACAATACCCTGCCTGAACTCCTAAAAACAGGCAAAATGCTTGGTTTGGCCAGAATATACTTGCCCAATTATGGTCCCGGCGCGCTCCAGTGCAGGGAATGATCGGGTTGGAGGAGCAGCATGCGTGTTCTAGTCCTTGGCAGCGGCGTGATCGGCACCACCAGTGCCTGGTACCTGCGCCAGGCCGGGTTTGAGGTGACGGTCGTGGACCGCCAGCCCGGCCCGGCGCTGGAAACCAGTTTCGCCAATGCCGGCCAGCTCTCGTTCGGCTACACCTCGCCGTGGGCCGCCCCGGGGGTGCCGCTGAAAGCGGTCAAGTGGCTGTTCTCCGAGCACGCCCCGCTGGCAATCCGCCCCGGCCTGGACTGGCGCCAGTACGCCTGGCTGGCGCAGATGCTGCGCAATTGCACCCATGAGCGCTACGCGATCAACAAGGCGCGCATGGTGCGCATGTCCGAGTACAGCCGTGACTGCCTCAATGAGCTGCGCCGCGACACCGGCATCGAATTCGAGGGCCGCGACCTGGGCACCACCCAGCTGTTCCGCACCCAGCAGCAGCTGGACGCCTCGGCGCAGGACATCGAAGTGCTGGCCCAGTACGGGGTGCCCTACCAGGTGCTGGACCGCGCCGGCATCATCGCCCACGAACCGGCGCTGGCCGCCGTGGCCGACTCGCTGGTCGGGGCGCTGTGGCTGCCGCGCGACCAGACCGGCGACTGCCAGCTGTTCACCCGTCGCCTGGCGCAGATGTGCGTCGATGCCGGGGTCGAGTTCCGCTTCGACCAGGACATCGCCGGCCTGCAGACCGACGGCGACCGCATCACCGGCGTGCGCATCGACGGCAAGCTGGAAACCGCCGACCGCTACGTGGTCGCGCTGGGCAGCTACTCGCCCTCGCTGGTGGCCCCGCTGGGCCTGCGCCTGCCGGTCTACCCGCTGAAGGGTTACTCGCTGACGCTGCCGATCACCGATGCGGCGATGGCCCCCACCTCGACCATCCTGGATGAGAGCTACAAGGTGGCCGTGACCCGCTTCGATGACCGCATCCGCGTGGGCGGCATGGCCGAAGTGGGCGGTTTCGACCTGTCGCTGTCGCCGCGCCGCCGCGCCACCCTGGAAAAGGTGGTGGGCGATCTGTACCCGCATGGCGGGGACCTGTCGCGCGCCGAGTTCTGGACCGGGCTGCGCCCGGCCACGCCCGACGGCACCCCGGTGATCGGCGCCACGCCGTACCGCAATCTCTTCCTCAACACCGGCCACGGCACGCTGGGCTGGACCATGGCCTGCGGTTCGGGCCGTTACCTGGCCGACCTGATGAGCGCGCGCCAGCCGCAGATCAGCACCGAAGGCCTGGATATCTTCCGTTACGGCCATGCGGCCGCGTCCGTTGCACATAGTGAGCCCAAAGCATGCGCCCAGCCCGCGCGTTGATCGATCTGGACGCGTTGCGCGCCAATTTCCACCTGGCCCGTGAACTCGGCGGCGGTCGCAAGACCCTGGCCGCGGTCAAGGCCGATGCCTACGGCCACGGTGCCGTCGCCTGCGCGCGCGCGCTGCAGGGCCAGGCCGATGCGTTCGGCGTGGCCTGCATCGAAGAGGCGCTGGAACTGCGCCAGGCCGGCATCACCACGCCGATCGTGCTGCTGGAAGGCTTCTTCGATGCCGACGAGCTGCCGCTGATCGTGCAGCACGACCTGTGGTTTGCCGTTGGCGCGCCGTGGCAGGTGGACGCGGTGCTGGCGTTCCCGACCACCGCGACGCTGACGATCTGGCTGAAGCTGGACACCGGCATGCACCGCCTGGGCCTGTCGCCGGACGACTTCCGCGCCGCGCACGCCCGCCTGAGCGCGCTGCCGCAGGTGGGGCCGATGGTGTTGATGAGCCACATGGCGCGCGCGGACGAACTGGACAGCCCGCGCACGCGCGAGCAGGCCGATCTGTTCGCCGCCACCGTCCACGGCCTGGCCGGCGAGACCAGCCTGTGCAATTCGCCGGCGCTGCTGGGCTGGCCGGACGTGCGCAGCGACTGGGTGCGGCCCGGGCTGATGCTGTACGGGGCCAACCCGTTGCCCGGCCACCCGGAGCTGAGCCAGCGGCTGCGCCCGGTGATGACGATGCAGTCGAAGGTCTTTGCAGTGCGTGAGATCGGGATCGGCGAGCCGGTGGGCTATGGGGCGCGCTTTGTCGCCGAGCGGCCGACCCGGGTGGGGGTAGTGGCGCTGGGCTATGCCGACGGCTACCCGCAGTTCGCGCCGAACGGAACGCCGGTCATGGTCGACGGCGAGCCGGGCCAGCTGATCGGGCGGGTGTCGATGGACATGCTCACCGTGGACCTCACCGACCTGCCGCAGGCGGGGGTGGGCAGCAGCGTGACGCTGTGGGGGCAGTCCCCGCGCTTGGACGTGCTGGCACCGCTGTGCGGGGTGAGCGCCTACCAGCTGCCCTGTGCGGTCAAACGCGTGCCGCACGAGCTGCGCGGCGCCTGAGCGGCGCAGCGCCCGGCGTCTGCGCCGGGCCCTGGGCCCGG
>DJBL01000024.1 GCA_002435595.1 Stenotrophomonas maltophilia | reverse complement strand
GCGCGTCGCGCTCACCGGCGGCCCTGGCCGGCGCCGGGGCGTCGTCCAGGCGCCGGGTCAGGGCGATGCGCTTGCGCGCCACGTCCACTTCCAGCACCTTCACCTTGACGATGTCGCCGGCCTTGACCACGTCGCGCGGATCCTTGACGTAGGTGTCCGACAGCGCGGAGATGTGGATCAGGCCGTCCTGGTGCACGCCGATATCCACGAACGCACCAAAGGCAGCCACGTTGCTGACCACTCCCTCCAGGATCATCCCGACCTTGAGGTCCTTCAGCTCCTCCACGCCGTCGGCGAAACGCGCCGCCTTGAACTCCGGGCGCGGATCGCGGCCGGGCTTCTCCAGTTCCTTCAGGATGTCGCGCACGGTCGGCACGCCGAAGGTGTCATCGGTGAACTGCTCGGCCTTGAGCCCGCGCAGGAAGCTGCCATCGCCGATCAGCGCCTTGATCGGGCGCGCGGTGGCGGCCACGATGCGTTCGACCACCGGGTAGGCTTCGGGGTGCACCGAGGAGGCATCCAGCGGCTGGTCGCCATCGGCGATGCGCAGGAAGCCGGCGCACTGTTCGAAGGTCTTGTCGCCCAGACGCGGCACCTTGAGCAGGTCCTTGCGGCGCTTGAACGGACCGTTGTCGTCGCGATGGCGCACGATGTTCTCGGCCACCGTGGCCGACAGCCCGGACACCCGCGTGAGCAGCGCGGCCGAGGCGGTGTTGACCTCCACGCCGACCGCGTTGACGCAGTCTTCCACCCGCGCATCCAGCGCGCGCGCCAGGCGGTACTGGTCCACGTCATGCTGGTACTGGCCCACGCCGATCGCCTTGGGTTCGATCTTGACCAGCTCGGCCAGCGGATCCTGCAGGCGGCGGGCAATGGACACGGCGCCGCGGATGGACACGTCCAGGTCCGGGAACTCCTTGGCGGCGAATTCGGAGGCCGAATACACCGACGCACCGGCTTCGCTCACCACCACCTTCTGCAGCCGGGTATCGCCGAGCGCCTTGATGACCTCACCGGCCAGCTTGTCGGTTTCGCGGCTGGCGGTGCCGTTGCCGATCGCGATCAGTTCCACGTTGTGCTTCTGGCACAGCTGGCGGAGGGTGTGCAACGACTGGTCCCACTGCCGCCGTGGCTCGTGCGGGTAGATCGTGTCGGTGGCGACCAGCTTGCCGGTGGCATCCACCACGGCGATCTTGCAGCCGGTGCGGATGCCCGGATCCAGCCCGAGCACGGTCTTGGGGCCGGCCGGCGCGGCCAGCAGCAGGTCCTTGAGGTTGTCGCCGAACACCGCGATGGCCTCGGCTTCGGCCTTCTCCCGGGCCTGGTTGAACAGGTCCAGCAGCAGGTGCATGTGCAGCTTGGCGCGCCAGGTCAGGCGGCAGGCATCGAGCAGCCAGCGGTCGCCGGGGCGGCCGGCGTCACGGATGCCGGCCTTGAACGCGACCCGGCCTTCGGCATACAGATGGCCCGCCTCGGCCTCATTGCCCGGGTCCAGCTCCAGGAACAGGATCTCCTCGCGGCGGGCGCGGAACAGCGCCAGCAGCCGGTGCGAAGGGATCTTCGCCAGCGATTCGGCATGTTCGAAGTAATCGCGGTACTTGGCGCCCTGCTCTTCCTTGCCTTCGGCCACGCGGGCGCGGATCACCCCGTTCTCGCCGAGCCAGGTGCGCAGTTCGCCGACCAGTGCCGCATCTTCGCCCCAGCGCTCCATCAGGATCGCACGCGCCCCTTCCAGCGCGGCCTTGGTGTCGGCCACGCCCTTGTCGGTATCGACGAAGGTGGCGGCAAACACCTGCGGGTCCCGCGTCGGATCGGCCAGCAGGCCATCGGCCAGCGGCTCCAGCCCGGCCTCGCGCGCGATCTGGGCGCGGGTGCGGCGCTTGGGCTTGTACGGCAGGTACAGATCTTCCAGGCGCGACTTGGTGTCGGCGCCGAGAATCTCGTTGCGGAGGTCGTCGGTGAGCTTGCCCTGTTCGTCGATGCTGGACAGCACCGCGGCGCGGCGGTCTTCCAGTTCGCGCAGGTAGGTCAGGCGGGTTTCCAGGTTGCGCAGCTGGGTGTCGTCCAGGCCGCCGGTGACTTCCTTGCGGTAGCGGGCAATGAACGGGACGCTGGCGCCTTCGTCCAGCAGGGCGATGGCGGCACGCGCCTGGGCAGGCTGGGCACCGATTTCATCGGCGATGGTCTGGGCGATCTGCTGGGCGAGCTTGATGTCAGGCATTGCTTCCGGCCGGAGCCGCAGTACGGAAAGACCCGATTGTGGCAACGCAGAGCGGCGGGGGGAAGGCGTTGACAGCGCGGGGCGAACCTGTCGCCCGCCGGTGCGTCGTCGCCAGCGGCCGGACCGCGGACACGGTGGCGCCGGCCGCTGGCCAGTGCCTCGTTGCAGTCGGGTCCAGGTGGCACCGGCCAGCGGCCGGCTACCGGTTGCGGTGGGTCAGCGGTAATGCAACGCGGTGCGCTGGTGGACGATGTCATCGCGCATGGACTCCAGCGCCATCACCCGCACCTTGCCGATCCCCTGCAGGTCCATGAAACGCTCGGTATAGATCTCCGGGCCGCTTGCGGTATCGGCCCGCGACTTGCTGAAACCATGGGGCACCAGGCCCTTGTCGCCATCCTTGCTACCACCGACATAAAGAACGATTGCCATGTGATGTGTTCCTCCAAAAAGCATCGTGCATGTACAACAGGGTGCAGCTTACCGCGCCCAACCTGACTGATTCGTCATTCAGGCTAATAACGATTGTTTGCATGCAGATGACGTCGCATTTGGCGACGTTTTATTTACACGGTTTTAACGGCGAGCTAACGCCGTTGCCGGCCACCAGCCGCGCCCGGTCATGGCGTAGACGTCGGCAGCGCGCTCGAAGGGATTGCGCGCGCTGACCCCACCGCAGAGCAGGTATACCGGCAGGTACAGCGGGCCCAGCACCAGATACTGGTAGACGTGGGCGCGCTCGTGGTCGTGCAGGCCGATCACCGGCTCGGTGCAGTGTCCGGCCTGGTGGGCGTAGGTGCGGCACGGAACATCCAGCACCGGGCCGGTGTGCAGGATCACGTTGCCCAGGGTGATCGCCCCGCCCGGGCCCCACGGCCACTCGCGGAACACCACCGCCAGGTCGCGCCGATTCCACGACGGACGCGCACCGGCGAGCATGCCTGCCAGGCCTGCGGCGAGTCCGATCAGGGTATTGGGCGCGGTCCATAGCGCCCCCAGCCCCTGCAGGGTGCGCAGCGCCAGCGGGGGCAGGCTCAATCGGCCTCGTTGGGAATCAACAGCCACAGGATCAGGTAGACCAGGATGCCGGGAAAGGCGGCCGACAACACCGACACCAGCACGAACAGCACCCGCACCAGCGTGGAACTCCAGCCGAAGCGGTGTGCGATGCCGCCCATCACCCCGGCGATCATGCGGTCGTTGAGCGAGCGCGACAGCGGGCGTGGCGTGGCGTTCATGGCAACGGTCTCCGGCGGTGGATGGGCGACTGTAACCCGGTCGATGTCTACGGCGTGCGTTGGCGCAGGGCCTTCAGGCGCGCGCCGAACCAGACCGCGGCGGTCTGCTCGGGCTGGCCCGGGCAGGCGATGCGGTAGGGCTTGCCGCTCATGCTGCTCTGGCTGGCGGCGCGCTCGATGAACTGCTCGGCGCTGTCCACCTTGTCCTTTTTCAGCAGGTAGTCGTACTTGCGCTGCAGGTGCGCGCGCGCCTCGGCCGCGTCATGCCAGCTGCCATTGCGCTGGAAGCGACAGCTGGAGCCATCCAGCGCACCGATCAGGCCGGCGATCTCGCGGCGGGCGTCCGGTCCCGGCGCGGCCTGGGCAATGCCGCCCAGCAGCAGGGCGACCAGCCCGATCAGGATGCCGGGGGCCACGGACGTGCGTTTTCGCGATTGTTGCATGGTGCCTCCTGGGTGCAGGCAAGAGTGTAGCGTCCTCGCCTTCGTGCACGGGAACCTTTCATGCCCTACCCGGCCCTGCCCAGCCTGCTGCTCCTGTTTGCACAGGCGTCCACCGTGCCTGCCTGCCCGGGCGCCTCCGATCCGGCGAGGCAGTTGGCCGAGCGCACCTGGATCACCACCGCCGTGTATGAAGGCGATGACCGCAGCGGCAACCAGGTCGCACGCTATCCCGGCGTGGTCGGCATCTCGCTCTGGGACGCGTGCAGCAATCGCTTCGAGTACTTCGATCCGGCCACCGGCCGCTCGCGCGCCGAACACGGCGGTGCAGGATGGTTTTTCTTCACCGGCGACGGTCGCCATCAGCACACCGTGCCCGATGCCGGCACGCCGCTACGCCGTCGCATCGAGGTTCTGACCGCGTCGGAATTCACCTATTCCCGGCAGGTGCCGCGCGGCATGCGCGAGGGCGCGCCCTTGGTCACGGTGCATGTCGTGCACACCCCTTACGCAGGCCCGTGGCAGGTCCAGCCCACTGCAGCGGCCGCTTCGCCGTGAGGTTCAGCTGCGCTGCTTCAACCAGTCGGTGATCGTACCGGGCACCTCGCGCTGGGCGCGGCCGGACACGTAGATGCCGATGTGGCCGCCACGGAAACTGCTTTCGGTGTAGTCGGTGCTGCCGATCCGACCGCGCAGCGCGCGTGACGCATCCGGCGGCACCAGGTGGTCCTGCTCGGCGTAGATGTTGAGCACCGGCAGCGTGACCTGGCGCAGATCCACGGTCTCCTCGCCGATGCGCACACCGTCATGCATCAGCCCGTTGCCCTGGTAGAACTGCTTGATAAACTCGCGGAAGGCCTCGCCCGCCAGGTCGGGGGAATCGAAGATCCACTTTTCCATGCGCAGGAAATCCTGCAACGCGGCCTTGTCGTCGAGGATGTCGAGCAGGCCCACGTACTTCTGCACATTGAGCCGGAACGGCTTGAGCATCAGGTAACTGGCATTCATCAGGTCGGCCGGAATGTTGCCCAGCGTGTCCACCAGCAGGTCCACGTCCACCTGCCGCGCCCAATGCGAGAGCATGTTGTCCGGGGTCTGGAAATCGACCGGGGTGACCATGGTGATCAGGTTGGCCAGCTTGTGCTGGCGCAGCGCGGCGTAGCACAGCGCGAACACCCCGCCCTGGCAGATGCCGAGCATGTTGATCGGGGTGCCGCCATTGCGCGCCTGCAGGTGGTCCACCGCGCCGTCGACGAAGCGCAGCAGGTAGTCC
Source organism: Stenotrophomonas maltophilia (assembly GCA_002435595.1). Taxonomy (GTDB): domain Bacteria; phylum Pseudomonadota; class Gammaproteobacteria; order Xanthomonadales; family Xanthomonadaceae; genus Stenotrophomonas; species Stenotrophomonas maltophilia_AC. The sequence continues at coordinate 510 of DJBL01000024.1, read as the reverse complement.
TCCAGGGTCTGGTAACGCTCGGACCGGTCCGGATAGCCCCAGTCCAGCACGTACACGTCGTGGCCGAGGGCGAGCAGGCGCTGGACCAGCGAGCGGTCGGCCTGCAGGTCCACCATGTACGGGCGGTTGACCAGCGCGTAGACGATCAGCAACGGGGTGCGGTGTACCGGCGCCTCGGCCCCGACGAAGCGGTACAGCACCACCTTGCCGTCGCGCCAGAGCTCTTCGCGCGCGGTGGCGCCATAGTCCACGTCCTCCACCAACGGCAGCAGGGTCAATCCGTCCAGCAGCTTGCGCTGCATGGCCAGGGTCTCCTGCAGCAGGTCTTCGGCGTTGAACCCCAGCGGCCCTTTCATGGGGTGCGCTTCCGCGGCCTGGCGGCGGCCGGTGCCGCCGACGCGGTGCGTGCGCCCTTTTTGGCGGGCGTGGACGAGGCCTTTTTCGCCGTGGGCCTGGCCGGCTTGGCCGGCTGCCTGGCCGGGCCGGGCGCCGGCGCCGCCAGATCGGAAG
>DJBL01000068.1:51751-52610 GCA_002435595.1 Stenotrophomonas maltophilia | reverse complement strand
CACGCCGAAACCCTTGGCGATCGCCGACAGGTCCAGCTCGGCCGCGCCGGGTTGCTGCAGGCGTCCATCGCGCCAGTGCAGGCGCTGCCAGCCGCAGCGTGCGCGCGCGGCGGCCAGTGCCGCGGGCGTGGGGATGCGCTGGGCGTGCGCGTGCGCGCCGAACCCCCACAGCGCCACCAGCGGGCCGATGGTGGGGTCGAAAGCACCGTCGCTGCGCGCGGCGATGTCCAGCGCGGCGTCGAGCACCTGCGCGAACAGCGGCGGGAGCGCCTGCTCGCTGCCGGCCTCGGCGCGGTTGAAACGGGAGATGTCGCTGTCAGCTTCCCAGGTGCTCATCTGCGCCACGATGGCGTCGAGCTGGGCCTGGATGCCGGCATGCAGCGGGTGCAGGTCGCGCGTGCGCGCCACCACCAGCTTTACCTGCCAGGTCGTGCCCATGGTGTGGCCACCGAGGCTGGCGATGTCGAATGCGGGGGTGTTCATCGGGGTAGGCATGGCGGGCCGGGTCGGCCCGCGCGCCGGTATCGCTCTGGTCCAGCGCCCCCTTCGGGGAAGGGGGCGTGCCGCAAACGCGGGGGTGGAATGGAAGGCGCGGGTACTCCCCGCCGGGGACGTTACTGCGGCAGTACTTCCAGGGTCGCCACGTAGTTCAGGCGACGGCTCTTGGCCTGCTTCAGGCTGGCCTTCTTGTCTTCGCTGCTGGTTTCCAGCCAATACATGCCGGCTTCGGGCCAGGTGATGCTGAACTCGCCCTTCTTGTCGCTGGTGACCTTGATCTCGTCCTGCGCATTGCGATAACGCGTGCCACCGCGGGTGACTTCGAACGCCAGGCCGGCCCGCGGCTTGCCATCGACCAGCA
>DJBL01000068.1:0-51600 GCA_002435595.1 Stenotrophomonas maltophilia | reverse complement strand
GCGGCTTGCCATCGACCAGCACGCGGAAGCGCGCCGGCTCACCGGCGACCAGGTCGTTGGGGTGGCCCAGGGCGACCATCTCGATGCCCTGTTTGGTCGGCTTGAGCGCGGTGTCGTTGGGGCTGCCGTTGGTGACGAAGGTTTCGATGCGGTTGACCGACTGGGTCACCTGCAGCTTCTTGGCCTTCTTCGGCACTTCGCTGGCGAAGGCGGCCGGGGTGCCGCGCCAGCGCTTGGGCGCACCGTTTTCTTCCCAGTTGGCCGACAGGCCGGTGCTGACCGAGGCCAGGCGGTAGGTGCCCTGCTGGGTGAGTTCGACGTCGAACACGCTGCGGAACTTGCCGGTGGAGGCGTTCTGCGGCTGGACCACGCTGCCGTCGGGGGCGGTGATGATCAGGCTGTCCAGGCGCAGCGGCACGTGGTTGAAGTAGAACAGGTCGTTGGACACGGCCGCATCGACGGTGATCCACGGCTTTTCACCGGCGATCACGGTCTGCGAGGGCTGCAACCAGGCCTTGTGGGCGAGGGCGGAGAACGGAAGTGCGGCGGCCAGGGCGGCGGCTAGGACGAGCGAGCGCTTCATCAACAACTCCATGTAAGGAACAACGTCGGTGGACAGGGGCCGGATGGCCGATGCTACCCGCCCCGGGGGGGCGGGCGGTGGATCAGGGTTTGGCGGTCAGGGTGACCAGGCCCAGTTCGGTGCTGCCCTGGGCCTTGCCGTTCTGGACGCTGGTGGCCGGCCAGGTGAAGGGGATCTTGAGCAGTTCACGGCCGCCGACTTCGCGCACGGCCTCCACCACCAGCGTGTAGTTGCCCGGGGCCAATGCCTTGAGCGCGGGCTGCCTGTCGGTGAACGACAGCGCCTGCTTGCCCGCCGGGCGGGTGGGGCCGGTGACGCCGTCGACCGGCACGTCCAGGGTGCGGCCGCTCTTTCGCCACCACTGGCGCAGGTCGGGCAGCCACTTGGTGCCGTGGCCTTCACTGTTGCCGGTCTGCTGGTACCAGACCGACAGGTTGGCGGCGACCTTCTGGTCGGCTCCTTCCAGCCACACCGCCACATACGGGCGGTGGTATTCGGCCACGTTGAGCTTGGGAACTTCGACGTTGATGTCCAGCGTGGCCGCGTAGGCCGGGGTGGCGGCCAGCAGGCCGCTCAGGGCGATGGTCAGGGTGACGCGCATGGTGCGGCTCCGTGGGGAACGATCAGTGGATGAGGATCAGGGCGATCAGCAGCGGCACCATCAGGCCCAGCCCGACCAGCGGCCAGGTCATGCGGCGCTGGCGGGCGTGCAGGTGCAGCAGGAACAGGCCGGTGATGCAGAAGACCAGGCAGGCGACGGCGAACACGTCCAGGAACCAGCCCCAGGCAGGCCCGGCGTTGCGGCCCTTGTGCAGGTCGTTGAAGTAGGAGACCCAGCCCCGGGTAGTGGCCTCGTACTCCACCGCGCCGGTGTCGCGGTCGATGCTCAGCCACGCGTCGCCACCGGGGCGCGGCATGGACAGGTAGACCTCGCCGTCGGACCATTCGGCCGGGCGGCGGCCGATGGAGATGGCCAGCTGCTCATCCAGCCAGCGGATGGCGGGCCGGGGCAGGGGGGCATGGCCATCGGTGCGGTCGCCGAGGCCGGCCAGCAGCGGCGCGGGCAGGTCGAGCTGGCGGTTGACCACCTGCGGGGTGGCTTCGATCCTGCTGGCGTGGTTGAGCGTGATGCCGGTGGCGGCAAACAGGATCATGCCGATCAGGCACACCGCCGAGCTGATCCAGTGCCACTGGTGCAGGGTGCGCAGCCAGAAGCCGCGGCTTTGTTGTTGCTGCACGCTGGAAGGGGGAGTGGCCACGGGCACGACATCGGGATCGGAAGCGCGAATTACACCATTGATGAGAATGGTTCGCAATTTCCGGGTGTGAGAGCGCCAGATCCGGTGCCCGTGCCAGGCGGGGCTGCGGTTGCCTGCGGCGACACCAGCAGCCCCCAGGCACTTAGAACTTGGCGTTCAAGGAGATCCAGTAGCTGCGGCGCTGGTCCTTGGTGGCGTAATCGTCCACGCAGTTGTACTCGCTGTCGCTGATCAGCACGCACGACTGCGACACGAAGTCCTTGTCGAACAGGTTGTTGACCCGCGCATTGAGCGTCAGCCAGCGGTTGATGTTCCAACTGCCGCCGAGGTGGAAGATCGTGTAGTCCTCGTAGTAGCGCACCTGCGAGGTGCTCACCCCGCCCACGTTGCCCACCAGCGTGTCGCGGTAGCGGTCGTAACGGCCTTCGCCGATCAGCGACAGGCTGATGGCATCGTTGAGCTGCCAGTTCAGGCTGGCATTGGCCATGTGCCGGGCCGGGGTGGTGGTGCCGCCCACCGGCTTGCCCTTGTCCACGCCGCTGGTCTGCTCGGACCGGGTGTAGGTGTAGTTGCCGCGCAGCTGCAGGCTGTCCAGCAGGTCCACGTAAGCGGCTGCTTCAACACCGCGGGTTTCGGCCTTGTCGATGTTCACGCTCTGGCTGAAGGTGCTGTAGCCCAGTGCCGCCCAACCCGGGCCGACGTCCACGCAGTAGCCGCCGCCGGCCGGGGCCACCTCGCAGTTCGGGAAGGTGCCGCCGCTGGCGATCTTGTCGTCGAACTTGTTGAGGAAGCCGGTGACATTGAAGCCCCAGCCGCTGCCTTCGTAGTACGCCGCCACTTCATAGTTGGTGCTGGTTTCCGGCTGCAGGTTTGGCGAACCCACCAGCGGCAGCACGCCCTGGCCACCAAAGCCGGTCACGCCCGGGAACAGCTGGTCCGGGCGCGGGGTCTTGTAGCCGGTGCTCACGCCGCCCTTGATCGTCCACGCATCACTGGCGTTCCACACCAGGTAGCCGCGCGGGCTGACATGGCTGCCGAAGATGTTGTGGTCGTCGTAGCGCACGCCCACCGTGGCGGTGAGGGTATCGGTCAGCGACCAGTTGTCCTCGGCGAACACCGACCACATCCGATGCTGCTGCTTGACGTTGTCACGGTAGCCGGCGCCGTCCATGCCGAACACGCCGTCGACCATGTCGGTGTCGTTGTACTGGCCACCCACGGTCAGCTTGTGCGCGCCGAAGGTCATGTCAAGCATCGTGTCCAGCACGTAGCCTTCCAGTTCCATCGTGCGCAGCGGGCGTGGCAGGAAGGCCTGCAGGCGGGCCTGCTCGCTGGCGTTGAGCGCGGTCAGCGCGTTGCCGCGGCCGGCGGCGCAGTTGGCTGCCGCGCCGGTGCGGCGGCAGACATCGTTCCACAGCGTCTGCAGGTCGGCGCGCTCGTCCAGGGTCAGCGGCAGCGAGCGGCCCAGGTTGTTGCTGGTGGTGTGGGTCAGCGTGGTCTGCCAGGTGCCGAAGCTGTAGCGGCCCTGGTGGCTCAGCGCCAGCTGGTCGCGCTCGTAGCGCTGGTAGGCGGTGTAGCCCACGCGCGGCTGCACCACGCGGCGGGTGACCGTGCCGCTGCCGTTCGGATTGGGAATGGTCGCGTTGCCCACGCGCCACAGGCTGGCGGCGCTGTCCAGGGTGCCGGTCTGGCCTTCGCTGTTGTCGTACTTCTGGCGCGAGACGTCGTAATCCAGGCTCAGGTCGTGGTCGTCGTTGATGGTCCAGTTCAGGCGCACGCCGGTGTTCCAGTTGGTGTTGGCCACCGCCTTGCCGCCACCGCCGAAACCGATGCTGCGTTCCCACAGCGTGCCGTCCGGCAGCGGCAGGTCGTCCCACTCCGGGTTGGAGGCCTTGGCATCGTAGTAGCTGCCGCGCACTGCCAGGGCCAGGCGGTCCTTGAGCAACGGGCCGGTCAGGTACACGTCGGTGGTGCGTGCATCGCCGAACTGGTCGTCCTGCTGCACGGTGAAGCCCTGGGTGACCGAGCCGTGCCAGCTGTCCTGGTTGCGCCGGGTGATGATGTTGATCACCCCGCCCATCGCATCGGAGCCATACAGGGTGGACATCGGGCCGCGGACCACTTCGATGCGCTCGATCGCATCCAGCGGCGGCAGGTAGGCGAACTGGCCGCCGCCGAAGTTGTTGGGGTACAGCTGGCCCACGTTGCTCTGGCGGCGGCCGTCGATCAGCACCAGGGTGTATTCGGAGGGCATGCCGCGCATGGAAATGGTGGCGCGGCCGTTCTTGTCGGTGGTTTCCATGCCCACGTCGATGCCTTCCACGTCGCGCAGCGCATCCACCAGGCTGGTGTACGGGCGCTTGCTCAGTTCCTCGCGGCTGACCACGCTGATGCTGGCCGGGGCATCGGTGATCTTCTGCTCGAAGCCGGCGGCGGTGACCACCACCTTGTCCAGGGTGGTCGGCGCGCCGGCGACATCGCCGTTGGCCAGGGCAGGTGCGCTGAGGGCGCTGAGCAGGGCGATGCTGAGCGAGCAACGGGACAGGGACGTGCGACGACGCTGGCGCTGGGCCATGGCAATAACCTCGAAGGAAAACGGAACGACGCGTGCGGGCGCGGCCGGTAGGCCGGGACACGCGCAGACAGATCAGGACAGGGCCCGCAGGGCGGGCAGGCACGGCATGGCATCGAGGGCGCGATCGCGCCGCAGGATGTCGCGGATCAGCCCTGCGGGGGCGCCTGGCCGCGCTGTACGCGCAGCCCCGGGGCCGACGGCAACGGCGTGGCCGGTGCCGAATCGATGGCGGGGGAGACCTGGGGCGGCAGTGCCACCAGGGTGGCCATCCAGGTCGTCAGCGCGTGCGCGGGGACCGGCGAGGCCGGCTGTGGTGCGGGCGTGGTGCGGCCACTGGCAGTGCGCCGTGGTTTGGCCGGGGTTTCTTCCTGCGGCGTCGTCTCACGGCCGCCGCCCGGGCGTTCTTCGGTCGGCAGCTGCAGCACCAGCGCGGCGCTGCCGGGCAGGGTCCGCTCGAGCACCGGCAAGCCGGTGAACAGCATCGCCAACAGGGCCAGCCAGGCCAGCACGCTCGCCAACGCCGGACGCTGCCCGCGCATGGCGGGGGCGAAGCTGCGGTGGCGGTGCGGGTGGCGCAAGTGGGGTATCCGGTCTACGGCGGCCCGGAGTATCGGGACGCAACGCGCCGGGATTGTAGTGAGATCCGTTCCCGGGTGCAAATGGGAATGATTTGCGATTGAGTGTGATCTACCGGCCGCAGGATGGGCGCGGGTGGATCAGACCTCGCTCCAGCGGCGCAGCAGGTTGTGATACACGCCGGTCAGCTGCAGCACGGCGGCCGCGTCGGCACCGCCGGTGCGCAACGTCTCGATGGCGCTGTCCATCTCCAGCAGCATGCGCCGCGCGCTGTCGTCGCGGACCATGCTCTGTACCCAGAAGAACGAGGCAAGCCGGGCACCGCGAGTCACCGCGTTGACCCGGTGCAGGCTGCTGGACGGGTAGACCACCAGGTCGCCGGCAGGCAGTTTTACCTCGTGCTCGCCATAGGTGTCGCTGACCACCAGTTCGCCGCCGTCATAGGCCTCCGGCGGGCTCAGGAACAGGGTGCAGGACACATCCGAGCGCAGGTGGGAACGCTGCTCGCCGTGGCCGGTGATCATCACCGCCCCATCGACATGCAGGCCGTATTCGCCCCCGCCCTGGTAGCGGTTGAAGCGTGGGGGCAGGATCCGCAGCGGCAGGGCCGCGGCAAAGAACAGTGGATGCCGCTCCAGCGCCGCCAGCACCACCCGGCCCAGTTCGGCCTTCATGGGCGAGGCATCGGGCAACTGCTGGTTACGTTTGACCTGCGCGCCCTGCGCGCCCACGGTTTCGCGGCCATCGGCCCAGTCCGCCGCCGCAAGCGCGCGCTGCAGATGGGCCAGTTCATCGGCGGAAAGTACGTCGGGAACATGCAGCAGCATGGCGGGATCCTCTACGCGGCGCGGGGAGCCTCCCCGCGCCGCCCGCGCATCAGAAGCGGTAGTCGGCGCTGAGCAGGAACGAGCGCGGTGCGCCCGGGGTGTAACGGTACCCGCTCTTGTTGATCGCAGCCACGTACTGCTTGTCGAACAGGTTGTAGGCGTTCAAGCGCACCACCAGGTGCGGGTTGACGGTGTACGAGGCCACCGCATCGTAGACCGTGTAGGACTTGGTGAATGCAGGGGTACCCACCGCGCCGTCGGTACCGCGGTGCATCTGGCCGGCATAGCGGGCGCCGCCGCCCAGGGTCAGGCCGAACGGGAAGGTGTAGCTGGTCCAGCTGGTGAAGGTATCGCCCGGCGTGTAGGTCAGGTTGCGGGTGCCGTCGGCGGCAACGTTGGCGCCTTCCTCCACGTCGGTATCCAAGTGGCTGTAGCCGGCGCTCACCGACCAGTTGTCGGTGATGCGGCCCACCGTGGACACCTCGATGCCCTGCACCGACTTCTTGCCGGTCTGGGTGGGGTTGCCGGCGTCATCGAGCACCTGGGTGTTGATCTCGTTGCTGACCTCGGTCTTGAACAGCGCCACGTTCAAGGCCAGTGCGTCGCCCAGGAAGCTCCACTTGGTGCCCACCTCGAACGTCTTTGCCTTCTGCGGATCCAGGCTGGGATTGTCGGCGCTGCTGGCCGAGGTGCTCAGCTGGAAATTGCTGCCACCGGGAGGCTGCTGGGAGATGGCGTAGTTGGCATACAGGCTGACCAGGTCATCGACCTTGTACACCGCGCCGATTTTCCAGTTGAGCAGGGTGTCCGACTGCGCCAGCGACGGATTGCGGATCACCGTGCCGACCGGATTGCTGCCGCAGGCTGGGCCGCGCCCACCGCAGACCGACGCGCTCTGGTACTCGGTCTTGTAGTGGTCTGCACGCACGCCGGCGGTGAGCAGGAAACTCTCGCCGATGTTGAGCGTGTCGAAGAGGTACGCCGACGACGTCGTGGTCTTGCCATGGCTGTCGGCGCCGTTGTGGGCCCAGGTCAGGCCGGTGGCGTTCCAGTCCGGTGCGTACAGGTTGGCCGCAGACCACACGCTGCCGCCGGTGGCGGCCTGCCCGAAACTCTTCAGTTCTTCGCGGGTGAACTCCAGGCCGGTGCTCAGGTTGTGCTCGACCGCACCGGTGGCGAAGTCGACGCGCAGGTTGAGCTGATCGGTAAGGATGGTGTTCTGCTGGTCCTTGAAGGTCGGCAGGCTGCGCGCGAGGATGTAGCTGCCCAGGTCGGCGGCGGAGGTGTAGCGGATGTTGCCGGTCGCCGCGCCATTGGCGCCGCGGGTGCCGGTGCCCATGAAGGCGGTCAGCATGTAGTCCTGGTCGGTGCGGCCCCAGCGTGCGGTGTTGGTCAGGCGGACGTTGTCGTTGACGTCGTGCTCGATGCGGAACGTGGCCATCTTCGCGGTGACGTCGTCGTGGTCGGTACGGGTACCGTAGAAGTTCTCCGGATCCACCGGGTGGCCGGCGAGCTGCTCCAGCGTGGGCTGCGGCGTCCAGCCCGGCAGGCCGAGGGTAGGCACGCCGCCGTCGGGCACGTTGTCCTGTTCCACGTAAAGCAGGTTGAGGTAGTAGCGCGTGGCGGTGCCCAGGCCGAAGGCAAGCGACGGGGCGATGCCCCAGCGGCTGTTGTTGACGTGGTCGCGGCCGGGCTGGTCGTTGTCCTGCCACATGGCATTGAGCCGCAGCGCGCTGGTAGCACCCAGGGTCTGGTTCCAGTCGGCGGTGGTGCGCGCCTGGCTGTCGGTACCGGCCGAGACGGTGCCGGACACCGCGTCATGCAGGGTGGCCTGCTTGCTCACCATGTTGATCGCGCCGGTGGGGGCCGAGCGGCCGTTGTCGGTACCGGCCGGTCCCTTGGCCACTTCCACCTGTTCGGTATTGAACACATCGCGCGAGATCGAGCCGATGTCGCGCACGCCATCCACGAAGATGCTGCTGGACGTGTCGAAGCCGCGCATGAAAATGCTGTCGCCGGTGTTGGTGTTGCCGTTCTCGCCCACATAGAACGTTCCCACGCCAGGGCTGTTGCGCAGTGCATCGGTCAGCGTGGTGGCACCCTGCTGGTTGAACAGGTCGGCGGTGATCACCTGGATGGTCTGCGGCGTGTCCTGCAGCGACTGGGTGAACTTGGGCGAGGCGACCTTGTCGGCCTTGTAGCCGCGTACCCCGAGCACGTGTACCTGGTCCAGGGTCTGTGGCGTAGCGTTGCTGGACTGGGCAAGGGCTGCCACGGGCAGCGCGGCCAGGCCCAGGCCGGTGACCAGCCCGGCGGTGGCCAGGCAGGCGGCGCTGCGCGAAGAGGGAGAGTGCTTGCGGCTCTTGATCATGGAGGACGGTCCAGAAGGGCGAAGGTAGGGCAGCAGGGGCATGCGACGATCTGGCGGGCCGATCGGCGGTGCAGGCAGGGCAGGGGCAACAGGCAGGGCCATCGGCTGCGGCACGCGCAGCCAGGGCAGGGCCACCACGCAGCGCGTGGCAGCAGATCAGGCGTAGGGAGGGGCGTGCCCGGGATTGAGCCGCAGCGCCGGTTCCATCCGCTGCCAGCGCAGCGCATCGGCCGGCCATAGCGGCACTACCGCCACCCAGGGGGCGCGGCGCAGGCGCAGGCTCACGCCCTCGGCGCTGGTGTCAGGATCGGCCCCGCCTTCGGTGGCGGCGGCCTGTTCACTGGCCAGGGGTTCCGGGCAGGGGGACGGTGCCTGCGGCAGCGTGGCGGCGGCATCGACTGGCACCAGGGCCAGCACGGACAGCGCCACGGTCGAGGGTGCCAGCGGACCGCTGGTGCGTGCGCCGCTCAGCCAGCCGGCGCCCAGCAGCACCACGCAGAACGTGGCCCACAGGGCGGCAACACCGATGGCGGAACGGATGGCGGACACGGAGGACCAGGCAGGCTCGGCCGGGCGGCCGCGGCGCACATGGTAATGCTAGCGATTCGCATTTTCAAAGCGCCGGCCGTTCAGTCCAGCCAGCCCCAGGACGCAGCGCGGATGGATATGCGGCACGGCCCGGCGCGGGTGCCGGCACCCGTGCTGGGCACGCCTCGCATATGCGCCCTGGCGCAGGACAGGTGTCCGTTCATGCTTCATTGACAAATATGAACTCACTTCAGCATGATCGAGCTGATCCCGCGGGGACACGCCGTGTGGCTTGAGCAGGTAAACGAATAGGGCAGTTCGTACTCTCAGCAGCAAATAAGGACATTTGCACATGAACAGAATGACGCTGCTCGCGAGGTGGAACAGGCGTCGAAGCTGTTTGCCGCTTTCAACGACGTGTCAGCCGCCGCCCAGGCGGAAATGCTGCCTGTCACCTTCGCTGATGACGACCCCTATGAGGCTGGGCTCCTGGAGCTGGCCAGCATCGGTCTGTCCGGCGACCCTGCGGCCCTTTGCAGAATGACTGCTGCACGGGGCTGCCCGTCGGAGCCGACGTTGAGGGTGGCTGCTGGATTCAGACTGACAAGGTTGAATTGAGACCATGCAGAAGTTCGATTGGTTCTGTCTGATTTTGATTGGATGTCTGAGTGGCGTGCACGCGGGCGGCGAGTGGCTGGCTGCCGACTACGTGCAGAACATGGAGAATCAGCGGCGAGCGCATCACTTCGATCGCACGCTGATCATCAGTGGCGAGCAGTCCGCACGGATGGACGCGCCCGATGCCAGCGCAGCCTCAACACGGGCGACGGGGTCCGGCGGAGGGCAGGCGTCCACGCAGTTTCTTTCAGCTGCCAGCCTTGAATGGCTGCTGCGGCGCCCGTTCGTCAGCTCCGTTCACCCATGGTCGGTGCAGAACTGGGAAGCCAACACGGCCAATGCGGCCCCCTTTCAACTCAGTGTTTACGGAATCGATGCCCGGGACGTCAGTGCATTTCGTCTCGGGGATCGAAATGCACTGGACGATGGCGCTCTGGTGCTCTCTGAAGCCACCCGTAAAGCGCTTCAGCTTGGACCCGGCGAGATCACGCTGGGTCTTCCCAGCGAGATCCTGGCGCAGCTCCCTGACGAGACGGCCGAGTTGGCCCGCCAGTCTGCGAGCGCGATTCTTCCGCTCTCCCGAGAAGCACTCGCAGACCCTCCAGGACTCAAGCCGGGGAAAAATGTCGCCTACATCCATCGTGATGCAGATCAGATCAGCGCTGTAATGAAACCGGCGGCGCTTTATCTGGTGCTACTGGCCGATGGCGCGGACCTGGCGGATGCCAAGGCTGAGATCGGGGCCTATCTGGATGAATTCGAGCCTGCCGGTTCCCTCGGCGTGCGACCGGTGGTGCGTGCCGTGGATGAGTACTTCCCGCCCGTAGTGCGCGACGCGGAGGTGCGCACCTGGCTGGTCTGGCTGCGCATTTTACTTGTCGCGCTTTGCCTGGTTGCCGGCCTGGGCGCGGCGTGGTTGAAGCTGCGCCAGCACGAAGTTGAAATGGCCTTGAGAGTGGCGCTGGGATCTACGCCCGTGGATGCGTTTGGTGTGGTCTACGGGCGATGGCTGGGGCGGCTGGCAGTGGCTTCGCTGACAGGCTTTGTGGCCGTCTCCAGCGTCGCGGTTCTGCTGGGGCAACTGAATCACCTGCCGGTCTCGCTGGCAGTGCTGCTCCTGGCGCTGTTGGCACTGCTGGTGGGTACAGTATGGGTCGCGCGTGCGTCCCTTGAACAAGAGCCATTGCGCACGCTGGCCGGAGAGAGCTGAAGATGGTTGTCCGATCTGCGCTGTTGGCCGTTGGGTTGGCGTCGTTGCTGTCCGGCTGCGACCAAGGAGAGGCTGAGTCCGTCGTTGCCGATCCAACCGTGGTGTTCGGGCAGTCGCAGGCGACTGAGCGGACCTCTTCACCGTGCGTCATTCGCGCCAGGACCCTGGTGAAGATCAAATCGGAAGTGGCAGGACGGGTCAACGTGATCGACGTCGCGCCAGGTGATGTGATTGCCAAGGAGGCATTGCTTGCCAGTATCGACACGCGTGCCCTCAAGAATGATCTTGAACGCAATGGGCTTGCCCAGCGTCGCGTGCAGTCCGAGATGAAGCTGCTGCGCCTGCAGGGCGAGCGCGCGCGTCGCGCAAAGCAGGCCATTGATGAGATCAATTCACGCGCAGAGTATCTGAGTGCGGCTGCCCGCAGCTCCGCTGTGGTGGGGCGATATGGCACCGAGGCAATGGAGATGAACGAGCGCGAGGCCAGCCTTGAGCAGCTGTCGATCTCCCTGCAGGACATGCAGTTGCAGGAGCGCGAAATCATCCGCAATCTTGGATTGGCACAGATTCGGTCCCCGCTGGACGGTGTCGTGCTTTCCCGCTTCGTAGAAGAAGGGGCAATCGTGGGGTCGGGTACGAGCCAGTTCGGCGGCGGGGACGTGCTGTTCGAGGTCGCCGACGTGGGAACGCTTCGTGCCGAATGCTATGCCAGGGAATCTGAATCCTGGAACCTGAGGGTGGGTATGCCCGCAAAGGTCACCCTTGATGTTCGGAGCAATCGTGCTGTCGAAGCGGCGATCACGCATGTATCGCCCGCCGTGGAGATGGTATCGGGCGTACCAAGGCTGAAGTTCGAGGCGGACTTTGTGCCTCCTGACGCAGGTTGGCGGGTGGGTGCGAACGCCGCGATCGCCATCGAGGCGCCCGGTACCTCAAGTTCAAACACGTTGCCAGCGTCCGCGGTCGGCACTGAGGGGGGGAAACAATGGGTTCGGGTACGCAGGGGCCGCGCGTTCGTGGTTACCCCGGTGGTTGCGCAACGCGAGGGCTTGGGCTGGGTGGTTACCAAGGGCATTGCGGACGGGGATCTTGTGGCAGTCTCGTTCAACGTCGATGGGGCTCGGAATGGCCAGTGAGTTGATTGGTCTTGGTGCAGTGCGCTATGCGTATGCGAAGTCGGGCCAAGCGCCCGTCCTGGACGGATGTGACCTGAGTGTCGGTGCCGGCGAGTCGGTCGCCATCGTCGGGCAGAGCGGGGCTGGCAAGTCGACGGTGCTTGGCATCCTGGGGGGGCTGTTGCGCCCTGAGGCTGGCGAGTACCGATTCAAGGGAAAAACCATGCCGTTGCACGATGCACATGCCATGGCCACCTACCGCCGTGAACATACCGGTTATGTGTTCCAGAACTTTTGCCTTCTCCCTCAATTGAGTCTGCTTGACAACGTATTGCTACCTGCGCGGGTCGCCCATTTGAGCGGACCGAGATGGCGGGATCGAGCTATCGAGCTGTTGGATCGGCTGGGCCTGGATGGCATGCACTCGAGAAGACCCAATCAGATTTCCGGTGGCCAGGCGCAGCGCGTCGCGATCGCTCGCGCCCTGCTGCGTGAGCCGGAGATTCTCCTGGCAGATGAGCCGACCGGAAATCTGGATGCCGAGACAGCTGCGGCGATCACCGATGAGTTGCTCCGCCACGTCGAGAGCGGGGGCGTTTTGATACTTGTCACTCACAGTTGGGAGGCGGCCAGGAGGATGCAGCGCGTTCTCGAGCTTCGAGGAGGTCAACTGCTGGCACCTGATCCGTCCACGTGATGCTGAAGCTCACGCTACAGCGGATGTGGCTGATGCCCGCACGCCTGGTGTTGGCGTTGCTGTCGGTCTTTGTGGTTTTCTGCGGTCTTGGATGGATGCAGCACTACGCGTGGCAGGTGAATCAACGCCTGGCGGATTCGGTTCTGTTCGACGGCCACGAACTGTATGTCCTGACGACGTCGCCCACGGGCGGAGGCTACAACGACCTGGTCGCACCCTATCTGGATCAACGTGTGCTTGGGCAGTTGTCGGGCGTTTCCAACACAGGCATCTGGGTGCTTGCCACGCAACAGCCGGTGCAGGTGGGGGATGAGGCGGCGGTGCGCAATCAGACGCTGGCGGTCGCGGTGAACGGTAAGGCGCTGGCGGCGGCATCCTACCCGCAATGTGTCTGGATTGGCGGGGAAGAAGCTTCGGTGTCACAGGAAGTGATTCGCTTCCCGTTGGGCATGGAGTGCCAGGTGGTTGAAGCGCCTGCGGCGTGGCGTGCCGTGAAGCTTGCAACGGAATCGCGGGTTCTGGTGGTGTCACTGCCGTTTGCAGAGCAGGTCTCGGGGCCTCGCTGGACGTGGATGATCACCAAGGCGATGCTGTCGCTTCCCATGGAAGAAGCGACGATCTCCGCCGCGTTTGCCGAGGCGGGAGTGGGCGTGAAGATCAGTCGCCCTGGAAGTGATGCAATGCCCATCTCTGACGTGGAGCACAGGCGGAGACTCAACAGGACAACGGACTATCTGCGTACGTTCGGGAGTGTGGTAAGCAGCGTCTGCTTGCTGCTGTTGTTGGCTGGACAGTCATTTCTGCAGGTGAGAGAGATCGGCTTGCTTCAGCTGCTTGGCGCATCACCTCGCAGAGCGGTATGTTTTTTCCTCCTGGACGTTACGCTGCAGGCGGTTCTGGTCAGTGTGCCGGTGCTTTTGCTACTGCCCGTGGCCCTGTTCGTTCCCAATTCCGGCCCGTTGCTGAGGTTCGGTGCGTTGTTCTTCGCTGTGTTGGTGCTGGTTGCATGGGGGTATGCATTGGTCGAGCTTTGGCTGATTGGACGTATGGAGCCTGGCGCCATGGTGAGAGGAGATCGGTCATGAGGGTGTGGGAAAAGATGTTGCTGGGGTCAGTGCTCGCTTCATTGAGTGTCGTTGCCACGGCCGATACCCGTTCAGGCGGCTGGTATGTCATCAGTCCAACGCAGAGTCAGCGTGAGCCGCCACGCCGCAGTGCGCAGCGTTTCGTACCGCCGGCGGTGTTGGACGCGGCGAGGACCGATCCATGCATCGCGGCAGTGGGAACAGTGCAGCTGCAATCGGTGGCGGTGGTAGCAAGGGATGGGCGTACGATCAACCTGTTGAGCGCACAAGTCTCGCCCTCGATTCTCTCCGCAATGGCGGGTGTGACGCTGGATCGACCTGTCCTGGATGGCCATGCGTCGATCATCCTGCCACGTGGCATGCAGCAGCTCGGGTGGCAGCAGGACGCTCTGCCGGGCACGCTCACGCGCGTGATTCAGGTCAAGTCTGTGCCGGGTGCGCCCGCGGACGCAGCGCAACGGGTGCTTGAGACGTTCCCGGTGGTCTCGGCAGATCGTCTGGACATGGGCAGGTCTCCGCTGCTGGAGCGGGTCGCCGTTCTCCAAGGCAGGGATGACAAGCGGCTGACATCGCCGTTCTCGCCCCCGACCTTGGTGGTGAAGCTCGCCAAGACCACCCCGCAATGTACCGCGCGGATCGAGGCGTGGGCCGCATTGCTCGGCCGCAACCCGGTGGGGCAGGCTTTTCAGGCACAGCCTATGGTCGAACCAAAGCGCAGGTAGCTGCGCTTTGGCCAGAACGGGAATGGACGGCAACGGGGCGCGTCACGCCGCAAGGCACAGGTGCGGATGGCCACGGTGACCGCTGTCAGTCGCGGTCGTCGCGGGTCCAGACCCCGTCGTGTTCACGCTTGACCGGGAACTTGGCCACCGGCGAGTAGGCCGGCGCGCACAGGGCGCGGCCATCGCGGATGTCGAAGCGCGCCCCGTGCAGCACGCACTCGATGCTGGCCTCGGCGGTGTCGAAGGTGCCCGAGGACAGGTCGAACTCGTCGTGGGTGCACTGGTCTTCCAGCGCGTACAACTCACCATCGAGGTTGAACACCACGATCGGGGTGCCGGTGACCTCGTCGAAGGTGCTTTTCAGTTCGCCCGGCAGCAGCTCGGTGCTGGCGCAGACGAAGGTCCAGGTCTCGCTCACGCCGCAACCACCAGCGGCTTTTCCAGGATCTCAAAGCGCAGGTCGTCGCGCTTGGGGATGCCGAAGCGCTCGTCGCCATACGGGAACGGCTTCTTGATCCCGGTGCGTGCGTAGCCTCGGCGCTCGTAGAAGGCGATCAGCTCCTCGCGCACGTCGATCACGGTCATCTGCATCACCGGCACGCCCCATTCGCGGGCGGCGTGGGCCTCGGCGGCGTCCATCATCTGCTTGCCGATGCCGCCCCCCTGCTGGGCCGGGTCGACCGAGAACATGCCGAAATAGCCTTTGCCGTTGTCATCGGCCACGTGCGCGCAGGCCAGCAGGTGGCCATCGCGCTCGGCCAGCAGGATGGTCGAGCGCGGCTTGGCCAGGTCGGCCTGCAGGCCCTGCGCATCGATGCGGGCACCGTCCAGCAGGTCGGCTTCGGTGGTCCAGCCGGCGCGGCTGGCGTCGCCGCGATAGGCCGAGGTGACCAGGGCGATCAGGGCGGGGATGTCGGCGGCAGTGGCCGCGCGGAAGGTCAGGGTGCTCATGCTGCCCATTCTAGGCGGGGGGCGCGATGGCGGGTAGGTACGGCCGTTGGCCGGTCGCCGCCTCAGCGCATGAAAAACTCCACCGGGAACGACAGCTCCACCGGTGCCGGGCGATCCTCCGGCACCGTGGGCAGCGGCGCGGCGTGGCGGAAGGTGTCCAGCGCGGCCTGGTCGAGCAGGGCGAAACCGGAGCTCTGCTGCAGCGACAGATGCAGCAGGCTGCCATCGCGGGCAACGCTGACGCGGAGTTGGGCGGTACCTTCCTGGCGGCGCGCGCGTGCACTGCTGGGGTAGCGGCGGTAGCGCTCGAGCCGGGCCATGACCCGGCCCTCCCAACTGTCACGGCCGGGCGTGGTTTCGCGGGGGCCGGTGGGGAGCGGCGGGCTGGGCGGGGCGGCGGCGACCGAGGCAGCCTGCTGCTGCGGCGCCGGTGAATCCACCCGGGGCTGTGGCGGGGTGGGCGGCGGGATCACCCACTGGGCGGTGGCGCGCGGCGGTGTCGGTGGCAGCGGGCGCAGCGGCTCCGGTTGCTGGCGGCGGACCGAGGCGGCGGTACGGGGGGTGGGGGCGGGGACGTCCTCCAGCGGCACTTCCGGGGCGCGCGGTGGCAGCAGGATCAGTCGGGTGCGCTCGGCCGGCGGTGGCGGCAGCGCCCCCGGGGCGTAGGCAGCGGTCCAGAGCACCCCGACGAGAACGCCGACATGGGCCAGCAGCGTGATGCCGGCCGCCACGGCCCGCGCAGGGCGGTCGCCGATCGGCGGCATGCGGGGCGACCACGGCCGATCCGGGCGCGGCCGGCCGGTGCGAGGGATGGGAGACGGCATTGCCACGTGCGCAAATGAGAAGTGTTCGCATTATCTCATTGTTGGATGCCGCTGCGGCGACCGTTCGGGCTACGCTGCGCGTTGGAGCGTTGGACAACGCGGAGCAGGCATGGGCAGCGTGCGCGTGGCGATAGCGGTGATCCTTGTGGCGCACGGGGCGAGCGCGCTGGCGGGCGTGGCGCCGCCGCTGGCCGGGACGTATTCGAACGTGTGTGTGCACCCGGAGAGCGGCGACCTGCTCGGTACCGAGCTCACCTTTGCCGGCACCGCCGAGCCGGGCCGCGTGCAGCTGCAGCGCTACGAAGGCGCTGCCGTGGCGCCGGAGCAGCTGCGGATGACCGCGCGCGGCACGGCGTGGTATCTGCATCGCGGCGACGGCGTGGCAATGATGGTGTTGCAGCGGCATGGGGCGGCGCTGCGGGTGACCTATCGGGATGGCCAGCAGGCCAGCGCCGGCGGCACGAGCGAGACGCTGGTGGTCACCGCGCCCGGTCGAACCGACCGCCAGCGCCGGCCATGCCCTTAGTGGTGCAACGCGCCTGAACGCAGAACGCCGCGATCTCTCGCGGCGTTGCGGGGCAGCCAAGGACCGGGTGCGGTCAGCCCAGCAGCTTGCGCACCTTGTTCAACGCCACGATGAAGCGTTCGATCTCCGCGTGGGTGTTGTAGAAGGCCAGCGAGGCGCGGCAGGTCGCGGTCACGCCGTAGTACTGCAGCAGCGGGTGCGCGCAGTGCTGGCCTGAGCGCACGGCCACGCCTTCCAGGTCCAGCAGGGTGGCCAGGTCGTGCGAGTGCGCCCCTTCGACCAGGAAGGACACCACGGCGGCCTTGTCCGGGGTGGTGCCGAAGATGCGCAGGCCATCGATCTTGCCGAGCTCTTCGTTGAAGTGCGCCAGCAGTTCGCTTTCGCGTGCTTCCACGTGGTCCAGGCCCAGCGAGTCGAGGTAGTCCACCGCCACGCCCAGGCCGATGAAACCGGCGATGTTGGGAGTGCCGGCTTCGAACTTGTGCGGGGCATCGTTGAACACGGTGCCCTCGAAGCTCACTTCCTTGATCATCTCGCCGCCACCGATGAACGGCGGCATGGCATCGAGGTGCTCGCGGCGCGCCCACAGCGCGCCGGTGCCGGTCGGGCCGCACATTTTGTGGCCGGTGATGGCATAGAAGTCGCAGCCGATCGCGGCCACGTCGACCTTGCGGTGCGGCACCGCCTGCGAACCGTCGACCACGGTGATGATGCCGCGCTTGCGCGCTTCGCGGCAGATCTCGCGGACCGGGTTGACCGTGCCCAGCACGTTGGACACATGGGCCACGGCCAGCAGCTTGACCTCGGCGGTCATGGCACGGCGCAGGGCATCCAGGTCGAGCGCACCGTCGGGGGTGATCTCGGCCACGCGGATCGTGGCCCCCGTGCGTTCGGCGACCAGCTGCCACGGCACGATGTTGGCGTGGTGCTCCATCCGCGAGACCAGGATGACATCGCCTGCCTTCAGCCGCGGCAAGGCCCACGAGTAGGCCACCAGGTTGAGTGCGAAGGTGGTGCCGCTGCACAGCACCAGCTCGCTGGCACGCACATTGAGGAAGCGCGCCAGCTTGGTGCGCGCACCTTCGTAGGCCTCGGTGGCTTCGGTGCCCAGCGCGTGCACCGCGCGGCTGACGTTGGCGTTGTAGCGGCGGTAGAACTCGTCCACCGCGCCGATCACCTGCACCGGCTTCTGGCCGGTGTTGGCGTTGTCGAAATAGACCAGCGGCTTGCCGTGCACTTCGCGCATCAACAGCGGGAAATCCAGACGCACGCGGTCCCAGTCCGGGGCCACCGTGGAATCGGTGACCGGGCGCGGGGTGGACAGGTTCATGCCACGCCTGCCCGGGCCAGGGCCAGGTCGAGCTGGCGGCGCAGTTGTTCGGTCAGGCGGGCATCCAGCGCGTTCAGCGGTTCATGGCAGAACGCGGCGCTGAGCAACTGCTGGGCCTGGTCGGCGGGCAGGCCGCGCGAGCGCAGGTAGAACAGCGCGTTGGCATCGAGCTGGCCCACGGTGGCGCCGTGCGCGGCCTTGACCTCGTCGGCGTCGATCACCAGCGTGGGCTGGGTATCGATCTCGGCGTCGGCCGACAGCAGCAGGTTCTTGTTGGACAGGTTGGCGTCGGTGCCATCGGCGCCGGCACGGATATGGATGCCCCCATGGAACACCACGCGGCTGCGCTGGGCGGCCACGCCGCGCCAGACCATTTCCGAGGTGGTGTCGCGTGCGATGTGCTCGATGCCCAGGCGGGTATCGACATGGCGGCGGGCGTTGCCGAGCAGCACGCCGTTGGCGGTGAGCTGGGCGTTGTCGCCTTCCAGGCGCACGTTGAGCTCGTGGCGGCTGAGCGCGGCACCCAGTTCCAGGTCGATGCGGCGGTACTGCGCGTTGCGCGCCAGCACCGCGTCGGTGCGCAGCAGGGTGGTGCCGCGCGCGCTGTCGGCCTGCACGCGGGCGTGCGAGAGCACCGCATCCTGGGCCAGGTGCACGTGCACAAGGGTGTTGCCCAGGTGCGCGGCATCGCCCACGTGGAGGTGGTGCTCGACCACGCCCAGCGACGCACCGGCGCGCAGTTCGATCAGGTGGCGATGGTGCCAGGCCAGGTCGCTGCCGTCGGCCACGCTGACGAACACCAGCTGCAGCGGCAGTTCGACCTGTGCACCGTCTTCCACGCGCACCACCACGCCTTCATCGGCGAGGGCGGCGTTGAGCCGTGCGAACACTTCGTCGCTACGCTCGAAACGGCGGCCGAGGAAGCGCAGGGCCTCGTCGCCGGCGGCCAGCGCCGAGGACAGGGTCTGCAGCTGGATGCCGGCCGGCAGCGCGGCCACATCGCTCAGTGCCTGCGACGGGCGGCCGTTGACGAACACCAGGCGCGGCGACGGAATGTCGGCCAGCAGCGCGGGATCGACCTCGACGGCCACCAGCGGCGCGGGGCTGAAGCTGCGGCGTTCAAGCTGGCGCAGCGAGGTGTACTTCCAGGCTTCGGTACGCGGGCCGGGCAGGCCGGCCTGCAGGGCGGCATCCAGTTCGGCGCGACGTGCGTCGCTGCCGCAGAAGCCGCTGGCGAGGGAATCGAGCAGGACGCTCATCAGACCGCCGCCTCCGGCACCACGCGGTCCTTGAGGAAGTGGTAGCCGTGGGCTTCCAGTTCCAGGGCCAGTTCCGGGCCGCCGCTCTGCACGATCTTGCCGTCGGCCAGCACATGCACCACGTCCGGCTTGATGTAATCGAGCAGGCGCTGGTAGTGGGTGATGACCAGGAACGAGCGGTCCGGCGAGCGCAGCGCGTTGACGCCGTCGGCCACGCTCTTGAGCGCGTCGATATCCAGGCCCGAATCGGTTTCGTCCAGGATCGCCAGCTTCGGCTCGAGCACGGCCAGCTGGAAGATTTCGTTGCGCTTCTTCTCCCCGCCGGAGAAGCCTTCGTTGACGCCGCGGTGCAGCAGTTCGTCCTTCAGGTGCAGCACGGCCAGCTTCTGCCGTACCAGCTTGAGGAACTGCATGGAGTCCAGTTCTTCCTCGCCGCGCGCCTTGCGCTGGGCGTTGAGCGCGGCGCGCAGGAAGTAGGTGTTGTTCACGCCGGGGATTTCCACCGGGTACTGGAAGGCCAGGAACAGGCCGGCGGCGGCGCGTTCTTCCGGCGCCAGCTCGAGCAGGTCGCGGCCTTCGAACTGCACGCTGCCTTCGCTCACGTCATAGCCGTCGCGGCCGGCCAGCACGTTGCCCAGGGTGGACTTGCCGGCACCGTTGGGGCCCATGATGGCATGCACCTGGCCCGGCTTCACGTCCAGCGAGAGGCCCTTGAGGATTTCCTTGTCGCCGATGCGGGCGTGGAGGTTGTCGATCTTCAGCATGATACGAATCCGGGGTAGAGCCACGCCATGCGTGGCTGAAAAATTCAAACGAAGGCGGCTGTCGGGTTAACCCACAGACCCTTCCAGCGAGACTTCCAGCAGCTTCTTGGCTTCCACCGCGAACTCCATCGGCAGTTCACGGAAGACCTGCTTGCAGAAGCCATCGACGATCATCGAGACCGCGTTTTCCTGGTCGATGCCGCGGGCGCGGCAATAGAACAGCTGGTCATCGGAGATCTTGGAGGTGGTGGCCTCGTGCTCCACCGTCGCGCTCGGGTTCTTGACCTCGATGTACGGGAAGGTGTGCGCGCCGGAGGTCTTGCCGATCAGCAGCGAGTCGCACTGGGTGTAGTTGCGCGCGCCATCGGCGTTGCGGTCCACCTTGACCAGGCCGCGGTAGGTGTTCTGCCCACGCCCGGCGCTGATGCCCTTGCTGACGATCTTGCTCTTGGTGCGCTTGCCGATGTGGATCATCTTGGTGCCGGTGTCGGCCTGCTGGCGATGGTGGGTCAGCGCGACCGAGTGGAACTCGCCGACCGAATCGTCGCCGAGCAGCACGCAGGACGGGTACTTCCAGGTGATCGCCGACCCGGTCTCGACCTGGGTCCAGGTGACCTTGCTGCGCGCGCCGCGGCATTCGGCACGCTTGGTGACGAAGTTGTAGATGCCGCCCACGCCGTTCTCATCGCCCGGGTACCAGTTCTGCACCGTGGAGTACTTGATCTCGGCGTCTTCCAGCGCCACCAGCTCCACCACCGCCGCGTGCAGCTGGTTTTCATCGCGCATCGGCGCGGTGCAGCCTTCCAGGTAGGACACGTAGGCCTTGTCCTCGCAGATGATCAGCGTGCGCTCGAACTGGCCGGTGTGGCCGGCGTTGATGCGGAAATAGGTGCTCAGCTCCATCGGGCAACGCACGCCCTTGGGGATGAACACGAAGCTGCCATCGGAGAACACCGCCGAGTTGAGCGCGGCGAAGTAGTTGTCGCCCACCGGCACCACGCTGCCCAGGTACTGCTTGACCAGCTCCGGGTGCTCCTTGATGGCCTCGGACATGGAACAGAAGATCACGCCCTTCTCGGCCAGTTCCTTGCGGAAGGTGGTGCCCACCGAAACCGAGTCGAACACCGCATCCACGGCCACGCCGGCCAGCTTGGCGCGCTCGTGCAGCGGCACGCCGAGCTTGTCGTAGGTATCGAGCAGTTCCTTGGGCACGTCATCGAGGGAGGCGTACTTGGGGCCCTTGGGCGCGGAGTAGTAGCTGAGCGCCTGCAGGTCGATCGCGGCGATCTGCAGCTTGGCCCAGTCGGGCATCGGCATGGTCAGGAAGTGGCGGTAGGCGTCCAGACGCCACTGCGTCATCCACTCCGGCTCGTCCTTCTTGGCCGACAGGGCGCGGATGGTGTCCTCGTCCAGGCCAGGCGGCAGCGAGTCCGATTCGATGTCCGTGATGAAGCCGGCCGAATACTTGCGGCCGAGCTGCTCGTGGATCTCGCGGTTGGGGGTGTCGCCGGCGGCGACGGTATCGAGGGTATCGGTGGCCATGGGGGCTGCCTGTGGATCAGGAGACGACATCGGCCGCGATCACGCGGCGCGAAGCGTCAACAAGGGGAAGAGGGGGCAGGATCTGCGCCAGGCTGACCGCGCGCAGTGCTTCGGAGACCACGTCGTTGATCATCCGCCAGCTGCTGCGCGCGCCGCATTGCAGCTCGCGTCCGCACTGGCTGTGGTCGTGGGCGCACTCGGTCAGCCCCAGCGGGCCTTCCATTGCTTCGACGATCTCGAACAGGGTGATCCGGTCGGCCGGGCGGGTCAGGCGGTAGCCGCCGCGCACGCCGCGCAGCCCCTCTACCAGGCCGGCCTGGGCCAGCGGCTTGAGCAGCTTGCTGACGGTGGGCGGTTCGAGACGGGCGAACTCGGCCAACTCGGTGGCACTGAGCACCTCGCCCGGACGGGCGGCGAGCACGGTCAGCACGACGGTGGCGTAATCGGTGAGCTTGGTGACGCGGAGCATGGGGAAGGCAGAACCATAAAGCGGACTGAAATTGTACGCTTTTATCGGCGGGCATCCAACCCACCCCGTTCAGGGGCGGTCCGGCCAGGGGCGTGGGGGTGGGGCGGCGCGTCGCTTTGGCAATCACAAAGATTAAGCGAGAATCGGGGCCTACCTTCCGCAACGGCCAGCCAGATGCCCAAGAAGATCCAAGCCCGCAAGTCCTCCATCCACGGTAACGGCGTGTTCGCGCTGGCACCGATCAAGCAGGGCGAGCGGGTCATCCAGTACAAGGGTCTGCTGCGCAGCCATGCCGACGTGGACGCAGATGATACCGGGGACGTGGAGAGTGGTCACACCTTCCTGTTCACCTTGAACGACGATTACGTCATCGATGCCAATTACAAAGGCAACGATGCGCGCTGGCTGAACCACAGCTGCGACCCGAACTGCGAAGCGGTGATCGAGGAAGCCGAGGGTGACAACCGCCGCGAGGACAAGGTGTTCATCGAGGCGATCAAGGACATCCAGCCCGGCGATGAGCTGACCTACAACTACGGCATCACCCTGGCCGAGCGCCACACCGCGCGCCTGAAGAAGATCTGGGAATGCCGCTGCGGCGCGAAGAAGTGCACCGGCACGATGCTGCAGCCCAAGCGCTGACCGGCATGTGCTGAACGCGCCCGGCAGCACCGGTTGCCGGCCCGCCACGGCATCAGCGCCTGACCGCCGCGGCTGCGCAACGCGGCTGCGCGCACGCGGCCTGCACATGCTGGTCACTGCTGCCCAATGCGTATCCGACCAGACTGGAGGCTCCTTTCCAATGGAGCCTTCCATGGCACACGCACTCAATGGTAAGCAGGTCGCCATCCTGGCCACCGATGGTTTCGAGCAGTCCGAGCTGCAGGAGCCCAAGCGCCTGCTGGAATCCTGGGGTGCCCAGGTGGCGGTGATCGCGCCGGGCGATGCCAGCGAAATCCGCGGCTGGAAGGGCAAGGACTGGGGCCAGGGCGTGGCAGTGGACCAGTCGCTGGCCAGCGCCAAGGCCGAGGCCTACGACGCGCTGGTGCTGCCGGGCGGGGTGATCAACCCGGACAAGCTGCGCATCGATCCCCAGGCGGTGGCATTCATTCGCGATTTCGGCGCCAGCGGCAAGCCGGTCGCGGCGATCTGCCATGGGCCCTGGTTGCTGGTGGAATCGGGCCTGGCCAAGGGCCGTGCGGTAACGTCGTGGCCGTCGCTGAAGACCGACCTGGGCAATGCCGGCGCGCAGTGGCGCGATGCGGAGGTGGTGGTGGACGGCAACGTGATCACCAGCCGCAAGCCCGATGACATTCCCGCGTTTGCCGACGCGGTGGCCAAGGCGCTGGCCGGCTGACCAGGCAGGGACCGACCGCGGTCGGTCCCTGCTGGCCGATCATCCGGCAGGCACCGGCCGTGGGTCGGTGCACGCCGGCATCATTTGCCCAGCATGCCCGCCGGGACGAGCTTGCCCAGATCCTGGTTGAAGGTGACCACCAGCTTGCCGTTCTCCACCTGTGCCGACTGCACCTGCAGGGCGCCGAGCACGCCGGCCACGGTCGGGTCGATCTTGTAGATCGGCTCGCGGCGCGCGTAGTCGGTCAGCCAGGCGTTGAGCAGGCTGCGCGTACGCGAATCCAGGCGGCCCCCATTGTTGGCCGGGGTGAAGTCGTCCACGGTGGGTTGGTCCAGATGGAAGCCCTGGGTCTGCGCGTCATAGCGCAGGCCGCTGCTCAGCTTGACCTTGCCCAGGGCCGCCGGCGCACTGCCGGCGGTGGCCATGGCCACGTCGAACCCCAGGTCGAGCCGGTTGCCCTGCGGCAGGGCCAGTTTGGGGTGGCTCATGGTCATGGCGATCAGGCCGCCGAGCGCGTCCTGGGTACGCGGAAAGCTGCCATCAAGGTAGTGCTGGACATCGGCGGCGCCGACCGACAACTGGCGGCCGGAAACACTGGGTGCCGCCTGTGCGCCGACCGCGGCAGCGATCAGCACCGTGCAGGCGGCGAGGCGGGACAGCAGCGGGCGTGCGTTCATGGTGTCAGGCCGTGGAAGAGAGAGGCCAACGATAGCGCCTTCGGCTGAATCCAGCTTGGATGCCGCACGGCCCTGCCGCCGCAGGTGGTCCCGGCTTACTCCAGCACCGGCTGCAGGGAGGCGCCGTGCAGTTCCCAGCCACTGCCGTCGGGCCTGGGCTGCAGGCGGTACCAGCCGGTGTAGCGCTGCACGCCGTCGGCGGTGGTCGCGCGGATCTGTACCGGCACCTCGCGCAACCGCGACGGGTACTCATCGTCGCGCGCGATCGGCGAATCGGTATCCACCCGCAGCGTGCGCAGGCCGGACAGTTCGCGCAGCACCGCATCATCGGCGTAGCCGGTCCGGCCGCCGCTCCAGAACGCATCGGCCGCCGCGCGATCGCCGCGCATCACGGCATTGAGGTAGTGGCGTACCACCGTGCCCTCGTTGTCGGCGCCAGCGGCGACTGCACTGAGTGCATGGATCGGAATCGGCTCCAGCGCGTCGTAGGCTGCGGCCTGCGCTTGGGCGGCGGTGGCGGTGGCGGTCGACGCGGCGCTGTCGCCGGTGGCCTCGGTGTCACGATGGCAGGAACAGCCGCCCAGCAGGAGCGGAAGCAGGAACAGGGCACGGCGCATGGCGGGACTCTCCCCCGGAGGAGCGCAGAGTGTAGCGGCCGTGCGACGCGCTCAGGGCGTCTGCTGAATGTCCTGCAGGGCGTCGAGCACCTGGCCCAGCTGCGGTTGAAGGCGGGTCAGGGCATGGTCCGGCTCCTGCGCATGGCGGCGGGCCAGGTCGTGCAGCAGCTGGGTGGCCACGATCGCCGCGGCGCGTTCGTCGCCGCTCAACCCGCTTTGCCGGCGTGCCACTTCCAGCAGGCGCATCCAGTCCTGCTGGGCGCGGTGCTCCAGTTCGATCGTGCAGCGGCCGCTGCACTGCAACCCGTCCTTCTCGATCGGGGTGACGGTAATGCGGTAACGCTGGGAAGGGCTGGTCATGGCAGTGGGCGCTGTGGGGACAGGCCCACCATAGGCGTGCCGATGCCCGGCAGCGACCGGGGCGGTCGCACGCAGTGTTCCACCCTGAGCGTTCCAGCACCGCCGCAATGCCCGGCGAGGGCCACGGCAGTGGGGTTTGCGCGCCTGCGGGGGCGACCGGCCAGGCCGGGCAACGCTGTGTTGCGCCATCGGTGCGGCCGCCCAAAAAGAACGGGACGGCCATGGCCGTCCCGTCCGGGTGCTGCAGGAAGCGCGCTGATTACAGCGCAGCGTCCTTGAGCTTCTTGAGCGGACGCACCTTCAGCTTGGTGGAAGCCGGCTTGGCGGCGAACCACTGCTCTTCCTTGGTGAACGGGTTGATGCCCTTGCGCTTCGGCTTGGCCGGCACGCTGACGGTGGTGATCTTCAGCAGGCCCGGCAGGGTGAAGCTGCCTGCGCCCTTCTTGTGCACCGAAGCGGCGACGGCGCCTTCCAGCGAGGCGAGCACGGCGCGCACGTCCTTGGCAACGACGCCGGACGCTTCAACGATGTGTGCAACCAGACCAGACTTGCTCAGTACGTCCTTGATCGGCTTGGGAGCGGCCGGCTTGGCGGCTGCCTTGGTAGCGACTTTCTTTACTGCCTTCTTCGGGGCAGCCTTCTTAGCGGTCTTTGCCATGGTTTCCTGTTCCGTGAACGGTTGGTTGTTTGGTCGCGCCGAACCCCGTCGGCAAGCGAAATGTAGGGCAACAATGCGGCGCCGCCAATAGGCAATCGCATAAAAATTCGCGATTTCCCGCTTCCCGGTTACCGCAGTGCATCAGCACATAGCCAAAAAACAGGGGTCGTGGCGCTCGCCGTGGCCCCTGGGGCGACCGCGTGGAACCCACCCGTCATGGCGCAAACCCCTTGAAAACAGCGGTTTTCCGGTCCTGGCCGCGGTCCGGCGGCAGGCGCCGCACGCGGCCCTGCCACGGTTGCCACGCCGGCCCGACGCGGCGCTAACGCGGTCCGGTCCATGCTGGCCCTGCCATTCATCCGCAGGAGACGAACCAATGGGTATTTCGCGTCATGCCACCGCGCACTGGGAAGGTGACCTCAAGACAGGCAAGGGACAACTGAGCACGCCGCAAAGTGGCCTGCTGGACAAAACCCGCTATGCCTTCAGCAGCCGCTTCGGCGATGAGAAGGGCACCAATCCGGAAGAACTGATCGCCGCCGCGCACGCCGGCTGCTTCACCATGGCCCTGTCGGCCAAGCTCACCGAGGCCGGCTTCGTGCCCACCTCGCTGGATACCGAAGCCAAGGTGGATCTGTCGATGGAAGGCGGACCGCAGCTTTCGCAGATCACCCTCAAGGTGAAGGCGGTGGTGCCGAAGATCGATGCGGCGCAGTTCCGTGCGATCGCCGATGACGCCAAGAAGAACTGTCCGGTGTCCAAGGCACTGAGTGCGGTGCCGATCAGCCTGGAGGCCGAACTGGCCGGCTGAGTGCGCCGCAGTGCACATTGAGCGAACCTGGCAGGGGCGGCATAGTCGCCCCTGTTCTTTTGTGGGGAGCACCGCGTGCGCATTGCCAGCCTGGCTGTCCTGTTGACCTGTTGCTGCGCCCTTCCGGCGCAGGCCGATGTGCGCCTGCTCAACGCGGCCACCATCCACACCGGCGAGCCCGGCGCGGCGGCAGCCACCGCGCTGGCCTGGGACGAGGCCAGTGGGCGGGTGCTGGCGGTCGGCCAGCGCCAGGCGCTGCGGGCGCGGTACCCGCAGGCGCCGGTGACCGACCTGGGCCAGGCCACGGTGATCCCCGGGCTGATCGACGCGCACGCGCACCTGATGTTCCTGGGCGCTGCGCTGATGCAGGCCGATCTCGGCGGCGCCACCAGCAAGGCCGAGGTGGTGGCGCGCCTGCAGCGCTTTGCCGCCGACAACCCGGAGGGGTGGCTGCTGGGCAACGGCTGGGACCAGAACCAGTGGCCGCAGCAGGATTTCCCCACGGCCGCCGACCTGGATGCGGCCTTCCCGGAGCGGCCGGTCTGGCTCGGGCGCATCGATGGCCACGCCGGCTGGGCCAACAGCGCGGCGCTGCGCGCGATGGCACGGCAGACGGGCCAGCGTGCGCTGGCCGGGCGCTGGCAGCCGGAGGGCGGGCGGATCGTGCGCGATGCGCGCCAGCAGCCCACCGGCGTGTTCGTGGATGCGGCGATGGAACTGGTGCGCGCAGCGATCCCGGCGCCCAGCGACGCCGCGCGCGAACAGATGCTCGCCCGCGCGCTGGACAAGGCGGTCAGCCAGGGGCTGACCGGCGTGCACGACATGGGCGTTTCGCGCGAGGACCTGGCGCTGATGCGCCGCTTCGCCGATGCCGGGCGACTGCCCCTGCGCATCGATGCCTATGCCGACGGCAATGCGCAGGCGCTGGCCGACCTGTGCGCGCGGGGCGCGTACCGGCACCCCGGTGGGCGGCTGGAGATGCGCGGGGTGAAGCTGTTCATGGATGGCGCACTGGGCAGCCGCGGCGCAGCGCTGCTGGCCGATTACAGTGACGATCCGCATAACCGCGGGTTGCTGGTGACCTCGCCGGAAGAGTTCGAGGTGGCCGTGCGCAAGGCCGATGGCTGCGGGCTGCAGGTCGCCACCCATGCCATCGGTGACCGCGGCAACCGGATCGCGCTGGACACCTATGCGCGGGTGCTGGGCGCCGGCAAGGCGCGCGACCACCGCTGGCGCATCGAACATGCGCAGGTGGTGGCGCCGACCGACCTGCCACGCTTTGCCGACCTGGGGGTGATCGCCTCGATGCAGCCCACCCACGCCACCTCGGACATGGGCTGGGCCCAGGAACGGCTGGGTCCGGAGCGCCTGCAGGGCGCCTATGCGTGGCGGCGGATGCTGGCCTCCGGCGCGCATCTCGCGCTGGGCTCGGATTTTCCGGTGGAACAGGTGGACCCGCGGCTGGGGTTGTATGCGGCGGTGACCCGGCAGGACCGCGCCGGGCGACCGCCCGGCGGCTGGCTGCCGGACCAGCGCCTGAGCGCGGCCGAGGCGCTGCGGGGGTTCACCGCCGACGCGGCCTGGGCCGGACACGACGAGGCCGACGTGGGGCGGTTGCGGCCGGGGCTGCGCGCGGATTTCGTGGTGCTCGACCGCGACCCGCTGGTGGTGCCCGCCGCGCAGCTGGCCGAGCTGCAGCATGTCCTGGACCGCATGCCGCCGGTGGCGGCGATGCAGATCCGGGTCGCCTCCTATGCCGATGGCGTGCTGGACCTGCGCGCGCCCCTGGCGGCCAACGTCAACGACAAGGGCAATGCATTCGGCGGCAGCCTGGCCTCGGCGCTGACCCTGTCCGGCTGGGCACTGGTGACCCTGCGCCTGCGCCTGGCCGGCTTCGATGCCGATGTGTACGTGGCCGACAGCCACGTGCGCTACCTGGCGCCGGTCTACGAGGACCTGCACGCCCGTGCCCAGGCTGCCGACGAGGCCGATTGGGATGGCTTCCTGAGTACCTTCGCCCAGCGCGGCAAGGCCCGCATCGGCCTGGTCGCCCGCCAGCCGGGCAGCGATGGCAAGCCGGCTGCTGAACTGAGCGGTCGTTTCGTTGCCTTCGCAAGGCGGTAGGATGGGCGCCTTGCCGATTGGGGAATTCGCATGCGCCGTACGCTTCAGATCCTGCTGCTGACCACCTTGATGCTGGCCAGCGTGGCGGCCCTGGCCGCCGGCCTGAGCCGCAAGCAGCGCAACCTGCTCGAGGAGGCCCAGAACGCCTACGGCGCCACCATCCGCTGGGGCAGCGCCGAAGATGCCATCGGCTACCTGGAGCCGGCCTACCGCAAGGCCCATCCGCTGACCGATCTGGAACTGCGCCGCTACAGCCAGATCCGGGTGTCCTCCTACCGCGAGCGCAGCACCGGTGCCATGCCCGACGGCAGCGTCGAGCGCCGGGTCGAGATCGGGGTGATCAACGTCAACACCCAGTCCGAGCGGCTGGTGCTGGTCAAGGAAGTCTGGCGCTGGGATGCCGAGGGCAAGCGCTGGTGGCAGGCCAGCGGCCTGCCGGACCTGTGGCCGGAATCCTGAATCCGGCCCGAGGCCGGGGCTGGTCGCCGATTCGCCCGCATGTGCGACAATCGGCCCCCGCTTATCGACCCGTGATCTGAGTGAATTACGAAGAGTTGCTGGCCTTTGCCGGCCGAAACCCGATGTTGTCGATGGCCCTGGTCGGCCTGACCGTGGCCATCATCGTCACCGAAGTCCGCCGCCTGTTCCGCGGCTTCAAATCGCTCAAGCCTGCCGAACTGACCCACCTGATGAACGCCGGTGGCGCGATCGTGGTGGACCTGTCCTCCAGCAGCGATTTCGAGAAGGGCCATATCGCCGGCAGCCGCAACGTGCAGCCGACCGCGTTTGGTCCCGAGCACAAGCTGGTGGCCAACGCCAGGCAGAGCCCGGTGGTGCTGGTGTGCCGGACCGGCAACGCTTCTGAAACCGCCGCCAAGGCGCTGAAGAAGGCCGGTTTCGAGCAGGTCAACGTGCTCGATGGCGGCATTCCGGCCTGGCAGCAGGCCGAGCTGCCGCTGGTCAAGGGCCGCAACTGATTTCGCCTGGAGTGCGCCGCGCGCCTTGTGCGCGGCGCCACACGCCCCCATCGCAGGGCATGTAACAATCCAATTTATTGCACTTAATTTCTGGAGCTACAGGAAATGTCCGAAGAGAACACCAACGGCGCCATCGCGCCGGCCGACGCCGCCACCGGCCCCGCGTTCACCGTCGAGAAGATCTACGTCAAGGACGTTTCCTTCGAGTCGCCCAACGCGCCGGCCGTGTTCAACGATTCGGTCCAGCCGGAACTGCAGCTCAACCTCAACCAGCGCGTGCAGCGCCTGGGCGAGAACGCCTTTGAAGTCGTGCTGGCCGTCACCCTGACCTGCAAGGCCGGCGAAAAGACCGCCTACGTGGCCGAAGTGCAGCAGGCCGGCGTGTTCGGCCTGGTGGGCCTGGACCCGCAGTCGATCGATGTGCTGCTCGGCACCCAGTGCCCGAACATCCTGTTCCCGTACGTGCGTTCGCTGGTCAGCGAGCTGATCCAGGCCGGCGGCTTCCCGCCGTTCTTCCTGCAGCCGATCAACTTCGAAGGCCTGTACGCCGAAACCCTGCGTCAGCGCCAGGAGCAGGGTGAAACCTCGCTGGCCGACTCCGAGCCGGCCGGCAACGCCTGATCGGCGCTGCGTTCGTTTCGATGAGCAACCACGCAGAAAAGATCGCGGTACTCGGCGCCGGCTCCTGGGGCACGGCGCTGGCCAGTCTGCTTGCCCGGCACGGTCATTCGACCGTGCTGTGGGGGCGCGACGCGGCCATGGTCGAGGCTATCGACCAACGCCACGAGAACACCCGCTACCTGCCCGGCATCCCCTTGCCGGCATCGCTGCGCGCCACCACCGACCTGGCCGCGGCCGTCCGCGACGCGACCTGGATCCTGGTGGTGGTGCCCTCGCACGCCTTCGGTGAAACCGTGCGCGCGCTGGCGCCGCTGCGTCCGGCCGCGGCCGGCGTGGCCTGGGCGACCAAGGGCTTCGAACCCGGTTCGGGTCGGTTCCTGCACGAAGTGGCACGCGAGGTCCTCGGGCCGGATGTGCCGCTGGCGGTGGTGACCGGGCCGTCGTTCGCCAAGGAAGTCACCCAGGGCCTGCCCACCGCGATCACCGTGCACGGTGACGCGCCGGAGTTTGCCCAGCAGGTGGCCGATGCGATGCACGGCCCCGCGTTCCGCGCCTACACCGGTGACGACATGGTCGGCGCCGAACTGGGCGGTGCGATGAAGAACGTGCTGGCCGTGGCCACCGGCGTGGCGGATGGCATGCAGTTGGGCCTGAACGCCCGTGCCGGCCTGATCACCCGCGGCCTCAACGAAATGCTGCGGCTGGCTGCGGCGATCGGTGCCAAGCCGGAGACCCTGATGGGCTTGGCCGGG
Organism: Stenotrophomonas maltophilia; assembly: GCA_002435595.1. Classification (GTDB taxonomy): domain Bacteria; phylum Pseudomonadota; class Gammaproteobacteria; order Xanthomonadales; family Xanthomonadaceae; genus Stenotrophomonas; species Stenotrophomonas maltophilia_AC. The sequence goes on along the minus strand of DJBL01000068.1, from coordinate 20,815 downwards.
CTGGGCGACCTGGTGCTCACCTGCACCGGTGACCTGTCGCGCAACCGTCGCCTGGGCCTGGCGCTGGGACGTGGCCAGACCCTGCAGGACGCGGTGCGCGAGATCGGGCAGGTGGTGGAATCGGTGCAGACCGCCGATGAAGTCATGCGCCAGGCCCGCCGTCACGGCATCGACCTGCCGATCTCCGATCGGGTGCGTGCGGTGCTGCACGGCGAGCAGACCCCCGAAGAAGGGTTGCGCGCGTTGTTGGCGCGCGAACAGAAGCCCGAATATCCGGACACGCTGTTCAAGTGACCCACGAAAAACCCCGGCAAACGCCGGGGTTTTTTGTAGGCGTCGGATCCACCACCCGCGGAAACGAAACAACCCGGCACAAGGCCGGGTTGTTTCGTGGCGTACCGACGAGGGTGTCGCCAGGGGGGTAGAGCCGACCGTTGGTCGGCTGCAAACGTCCGTAAGACTGCGATCGCGCAGCAGACGCGACGGCCGACAAAGTGAAGCCCGGCGCAAGCCGGGCTTCATGGCGCAGGGGAGAGAGACCGCGCCATCCAACAACGTACCGCGGTGGTGCCGTATTACCAGGTGAAGCGCGGACCGACGAACCATTCCTTGTCGCCGCCCTTGGCCAGCTTCACTTCGCCAGCCAGGCCCCAGTTCTGGTTGAGCTTGGCCTGGGCGCCGACGCGGCCATAGAACTCGCCGTCCGGGTTGATGCCGTGCTTCTTGCTGTAGTCCTCGTAGCCGGCCATCACGTAGCCCTCGACGTTCGGGGTGAACGCGCTGCGCACGCCCACTTCGGTCGAGTAGCCGTTGAAGTCCAGACCGTGCTTCGGATCGAACTTCTGGTAGGCCACGCGGGCCACCAGGTCGGTGGTCGGGGCGATGCCGTAGTTGTAGCCGACACCCACCTTCCACTGGTCCACGTCATTGCTGCCGCGCTTGGTTTCCTGCGCGTTGTAGTCGCCAAAGACATGGAAGTTCGGCGCCACCGCGACCGAGCCCTTCACGGCCCAGCCATCCGCGTCGCCACCCTTGGCATCGGTGTTCACGTAGCCGCCTTCAACATAGTTGTACGACAGACCGTCGGTTGCCGAGGCAGCGAACGGCAGTGCAGCGAGCAGGCCCAGGGCAAGCAAAGAAGTCTTCATATCGGGACACACCTTTCATTATTTTTGGTTTTGCCGGCCGCCCCCCTTGGGGAGGGGAGAGAAGGGGCGGTCGACAGGTGTTAATTATTCATTCGCCATCACAATCGATCCTGAATATTGAACTGACCGGTACATGAATGAAGCGCGGGTTCAGGGAACTTGGGCCGGGCGCACGCCTCGCCCTGGCAAGGCCCTTCCGGCCGCCCAAGACGTCACAGGCGGCACTTTCCAATTCTTCACACCCCCTCGACTTCTTCCAACTCCAGCTGAAAGCCCAACGTGGCATGCACGCAAACGCCGCTATATTCGGGACTCCCCAGACGAAGGAGGGAGTGCAATGTTCCTAACCAAGCAGCACCTGACGATGGCGCGTACGCTCGGCGTGGCGCTTGTCGCCACTGTAGGCCTCAGTGCCTGCGCCACTTATAAAGACGAGTTCGCCACCATCAACTCACGCCTCGACCAACTCGATGTAAAAGTCCAGGGCGCAGCCCAGAGCGCTGAATCGGCCAATCAGTCCGCGCAGCAGGCCAACCAGCGTCTGGATCAGATCGAGGGCCGCGTCCAGCAGCTCGAAAAGGCACCCCGCCGCACGCCACGCGGCTGATTGCTCCCTCAACCACGTTTGAGCAGCACTGCATCGGGTACCGGTGGCCTCTGCTGGCCACCGGCTTCCTGTAGTCACACCGCCTTACGCCAGGAACTGTCCCATCCAAACGCATTCATACCCCGCAATCCGCGCCGTCTGTGCCGCGCTGGCGATGGCGCTGGCATTGGCCAGCATCGACGTGGCCAACGCCGAAGAGCCGGTCGCGCCGTCGACAGCTGCTGTCGATGAGCTTCCGCAAGGCCAGGACGTGTCCGATACCGTGATCCAGCTGGCCGGCTGGGTGGTCGCCAGCAAGGACAGCCACGGCTACCCGTTCGCGATCATGGACAAGGCCGCCGCACAGGTTCTGGTGTTCGACGGCGATGGCCGCCTTCGTGGCGCCGCCCCGGGCCTGTTCGGCTCGGCCACCGGCGATCACACCGCGCCCGGCGTTGCCGGACTGGCGCTCCGTGAGATTCCCGGACGCGATCGCACCACCCCTGCCGGTCGCTTTGTAGGCGGCTTTGGCCCCTCCATCGACGCCGGCCGCGTGCTGTGGGTGGACTACGAATCGGCGGTCTCCATCCATCCCACCGCCACCGGTGTGCCCAAGGAAAAGCGTGCCGAGCGCCTCGCATCGCCGACCCCGGATGACAATCGCGTCACGCATGGCTGCATCAACGTTTCGCCCGCGTTCTACGAGCAGATCGTCCGCACCACGTTCGAGCGCGGTGGGGTGTTCTACATCCTGCCCGATGCCGATTCGCTGGCCGATACCTTCCCGGAATTCGCGCAGAGTCGTGCAGCCACCCAACACAGCGATGCAAGGCGCACGCGTCCCACCCGCAAGTGACGGGGCGCATCGCGGTGCCGCCGCCTGTATCGCGCGCCCGCTGACACAGCACAGGGCCCGGCATCTCCCGCCGCTGCGCGCCGCCCGGCCGCGCTGATCCGCGCGATGGACCGTCGCCGTTGCGATGGCCGTCCCATTGTCAGCGGTCTGTGCGCAGAACAGCGGCAGGCGGGCTGTTCAATGCACCGTGCATCGACCAGGATGGTCGCGTTCAATGCAAACAAGGAGGTTGACCATGCACCGCACTGCGGCGCTTCTTCTGCTGCTGCTCTTCAGCGCGGGCGCGTCAGCGGCCACCGCCTGGACCGGCACCAGCCGCCACGCGGTAACCGCCGGTACGGGCGATGTGCTGCAGCCCGGCGGTGCGACCCTGAGCTTGTCTGCCGAATCGACCGGCGAGGCCGCCTTCGTCGGCGCGATCACCTCCGTGGATGCCGCCCGCTTCCAGGGCCGTGACCTGCGCCTGCGCGGGAGTGTGCTGACCCGGGAGGGCAAAGGCATTGCCGCGCTGTGGCTGCGTGCGGACGGCCCCGATGCACGGCTGGGCTTTGCCAGCTCGGCGGGCCAGCCGGTGCGTGTGGGCGAGGGTGCGCAGTCACGCGAGGTGCGGCTCTACGTGCCGGCGGGTACGGCCACGGTCAAGCTGGGTGTGACCCTGAACAGTCCCGGGCGTGTCGAGGTCGCGGATCTCGCCTTGACCGCCGAGAGCGCGGGCGGGGAAGGCATATCGGCCTACGACATGCTCGCCCCCGCGCTTGCCATCATCCGCGAGAACGCGCTGAACGCAGGCAACGTGGACTGGCCGATGCAACAGCAGCGGCTGCTGACGCCCGCACTGAAGGAACTCCCCGCAGCGGAGGCCTACAGCCGCATCCGCGAGGTGCTCGATGCGCTGGCCGATCGGCACAGCTTCCTGCAACGCCCCCACGAGGCCTCGACCTACCGCGACACCGCCATTGCCACCCGCGCCATCGAAAGCCGGCAGCTGCACGACATCGGCTACGTGCTGGTGCCAGGCCTGCGCGGCACCCACGCGCGCGACGGCGAAGCCTTCGCCACCCAGCTGTGCGAGCAGGTGGCTGCGCGCGCGCCGAGCTCGACGCGGGGCTGGATCGTCGATCTTCGCGAGGATACCGGCGGCAACATGTGGCCCATGCTCAATGGACTGCATGCCTTGCTGGGCGCGGATGAGGTGGGCGCGTTCCGCAACCGCGAGGGGGTCACCACGCGCTGGCGCTCACGGCCGTCCAAGGCGTGTGCGGTCGATCTGTCGCAGAGTCCGGTAGCGGCCTGCTGGGCCCGAAGACGGCCAGTGCCGGCGAGGCGCTGGCGGTGGCCTTCCGGGCGCGCCCGGGCACCCGCTTCTTCGGCCTGCCCACTGCAGGGCGGGCAACGTCCAACCGGGCCTATCCGCTGCCTGACGGCGGTGCGCTCCGCCTGACCACCGCGGTCGTGCTGGACCGATCCGGTGATGCGTATCCGCAGGGCATCACGCCCGAGCATCGCGTGGCCGCCGATCAGGACGCCATCGACGTGGCGGCGGCCTGGCTGCGTTCGCTGCCGTGAGGCGGGCGTGCCGCCACCGTGGCCTTGGCAACGCAGGCGGCCCTCAGTAAAAAAAAGCCACCGCCGAGGACATCCTGGTCCCCGGCGATGGCGCCCCTACGCGTGTTGCCTGGCCTCAGCGCTCGGCAGCGGGCTGGCTCTGCGCCGCCGGAGCCTGCGTGCTCTGCTCGGGCTGGCGTGCGTTCAACTGCTGCTGCAGGTTGTCGCGCATTTCGGTAAAGGCGCGGCCCGCCGGTGAATCGGCCAGGCCGGCCAGCGCGTTACGCATGCCATCGGCATTGCCGTCGCGGGCGGCGTTGAACAGCGAGGAGAGCACGCTGTTGCCTTCCTTCCCGGCCTGCGGTGCCTTGGCCTGCTCGCGTGCCTGGTCCAGCGCGGCGTGGGTCTTGGGACCAACGATGCCGTCGGCGCCCAGGCCCTTGTCGCGCTGGAAGGCCTTGACCGCTTCCTCGGTGTGCGCGCCGAACTTGCTGTCCACGTCCAGCGGCTTGCCGTTGCGGTCGGTGTAGCCGAGCTTGTTCAGCGATTCCTGCAGGGCTTGCACGTTGCTGCCACGGCTGTCTTCGCGCAGCGTGGCGTGCGAGGACGCCGCAGCCTTCTCCGGCGCGGCGTGCGGCGCCGGTGCGCGCTCGCCGGCAGCAGCGCGACCGCCGCCGTCCTTGATCAGGTCGCGGCCGGCGGCCAGCGGATCGGTGGCAAACAGCTCCACGCCCCGCGCGTGCTTGCGGTCCAGGTAGCCCTGCAGCGGGATCATCTCCACGCCTTCGCCACTACGCGACTGGCTCACCTTCAGCTGGCCATCGCTGGGATCGCGCACCACCATGGTGATGTGGTCGATGCCGTTGAAGCGGCCGCGGTCCCAGCCCTTGGCACCGTTGTCTTCACCGATGATCATGCCCTCGCGCAGTGCGCCGGCGGTGACTTCCTTGCCGGAAAGCAGGGTGCCCGAACGCTCGGAGGCCTTCTGGATGATGCCGGCGGCGTGGTCGTAGCCCGGGCTGTACTTCTCGCTTTCGGCGAACACGGTGCGCCCGGCCTTTTCGTTGACCTCGGCCATGCTCTGATTGGTCAAACGCACCACCCAGCCCGAGCAGTCCACCGTGCCGCCTTCCGGGCGCTTGTCGCCGAAGCCGTACTTGACGTTGTCGAACTGCTTGGTCAGCTCGTAGGCACGGTTGAGCTCGATGCCATCGCCAGCGGGAGCCGGTGCGGCCGGTGCGGCCGACTGTGCCGGGGCACTCTGCTCGGCGGCCTTGGCCGGGGCCGCAGCGGCGACGGCGGCAGCGCCCACCACGGCGGCGGCGCCTGCGGCCACCGCAGCGCTCTGTGCCTGGGTCGGTGCAGCCTGGGCCGGTGCAGCCTGGGCATGCTCCGGCGCCTGCGTGCGCAGCGCCTGCAGGGTGTCACGACCGGCCACGCCATCCACGGTCAGGCCGTGGTCGCGCTGGAAGTTCTCCACCGCATGACGGGTGTTGTCGCCATACGAACCGTCGGTACCCAGCGGCTTGCCGTTGCGGTCGGTGTAGCCCAGCGCGTTGAGCTGCTGCTGCAGCTGCTCCACCGGCGCGCCGCGTTCGTTGGGCGAGAGCATGCCGTCGGCCATCGGATCACGTGCCGCGCGCGAAGGTGCTGCGGCGGTGTGGCTGAGCGTGCCGCTGGGCAGGCCGCGCGTGGCTTCGTCGGCGTAGCCCTGGTAGCGATCCATGTGGTCGCCCATCTTGGCGTAGGCACTCTGCAGCGAGATGCTGCCATCGCCGTACAGCGCCGGGTTGCCGGAGATCACCTTGCTGCTCAGCACGCTGTCCACGCGCGCATTGGGGTTGTCGCGCAGCTTGGACAGGAAGCTGACCGCATCGGTCGAGCCCAGGTTGTGCATGGCGTAGACATTGGCGTCCACGTCCTTGCCGCCGTACTGCGAGGCGCGCTCGATGTTCTCGCGGGTGAATTCGGCCAGCATGCCCGCCTGCAGCTTGGTGTTCTCGCGCAGCTTGGGCGAGTTGGTCTGCTCCTTGGTCATGTCCGCGGCATTGGCCACGCCGTACTTTTCGCCGTACTTCTGCACCATGTCGTGCCAGGTGCCATTGAGGAACTGGCCGTAGCCATGCGCCGAGGAAATGGCCTTGGTGCCGTCGTACTGCGTGATGGTGTTCAGTTCCGGCTTGGAGGTGGAGATCGGCCGCGCGTTCGGATTGAAGCCGGACTCGAAGCCGGCGATCTTCACCATCACGTCCACGTCGATCCCGGCGGTCTTGGCCGCCGCTTCCAGTTCCTGCCGGTGCGCTGCCCAGCGTTCGTCCCGATTTGACATAGCAAGTTTCCTTTTAGTGATTCAGCTGAACATCGAAATGAGGCGTTACGGCGCCCCGGGGTAGACCTGCTGCTTGGGGTCGTAGGCGATCACCGACGTTGCCGCCGCTGCACCATCACCCTGGCGGGTCGCCTTGATGGGATAGAAACCATCGACCGGCGTGCCGGTCGCATCGATCTGGATCTGCACGACTTCGCTCGGCGAGTCTTCGGTGCTCTGCGCGATGCGCGAGACATCGCGGAACGCGCCGTTGACCGGCACCAGCAGCGTGTATTGGGTGACGCTCACACCCTGCCAGGTACCGCCGGCGGTGCCCAGCCAGCCGTGCCGATCCGGGCCGACCTGCACCAGCTGCGCATCGCGGCAGCCGCAATCGCCGGCCTGGCCCTGGTCGATGGCGGCGGTGCTGGCCAGCGGCTGCCAACTGCCATCGGCGGTCACCGTCGCGGCGAACAGGCCGCGCAGGCCCGGATCCACCAGCGAGTAGGTATCCGCGTTGGGATCGCTGTAGGTCTGGACGTACACCTGGGTACCGGAGGCGGCGGCCACGACCTTGGGCGTGTCCGCCTTCATGCAGTAGTCCAGCGTGTCGTTGGCGCCTTCAAAGCTGTGCGACCAGCAGCCGGTGGCGGCGTTGAAGGCCTTTTCGCCGTAAGCCTTGCGCAGCATCCCATCGACCACGGCCTGCAGCTGCCCGGCGCTGAGCGCGACCGGTGCGGCGGCGGTGGGCGTAGCCGCAGTGGCAGTAGCCGGCGCGCTTGCAGCAGCCGCTGCGGGCGCTGCCGACGGTTCGCCTGCGGGCGCCTGCGGCTTGCAGGCGGTCAGGCCGGCAACCAGGCACACGCCCAGCCACAGGGCGTGGCGGGCGGGAAGGGCGCGGAGGGAGCGCGCAACGGAAATCACAGCCGGCTGTTCAAGGGCGGTAGGCATGGTGTCGTCTCAGGGAGAATCGGCCGCGGCCGATGAGTAAAGGGAGCACCCGGCGCCGTGCAGGCGCATCGCCGGTCCGCGCACGCACGGGGCGCTGGACGACGCACACGACGACGCTGCGTCGTCATGGCTGACGTTCGCTGGGCGGTACTGGCCGGGGACGGCCAGGCGATCGAAGAGGGTGAGTGCGGAGTGAAGAAACGTCTTCCGCGGACCGACCCGGGTAGTGTCCGTATGCATCGCGATCTCCATGCGTGCCACGCGACAGCGCAGGCGCTGCCACGTATGGGCCGATCCGGACCACATCCTTGGGTCCGCTACCGGGAGATCGGCCGGTAGGTGTTATGGCCGGGATCGTAACGGTACTCGGTGGCCTTGTCACCCCCCGCCGTCTTCACGCGCAGCGCCGGCAGGTCCGAACCGTCCACGGCCACCAGCTCCAGCGGCGCGGCAGTGGCACCGGCAGTACCGGCGGCCACGGTGCCGAGGAAGGTCCACTTGCGCTCCTCGGTCCCCTGCAGTTCGTGCGGGTTGAACACCAGCACCTCATACGCAGGCGCGCCCGCATCGCCGGTGCCAGCGCGGCTGGGGAGGGCCAGCAACACGCGGCCGGACGCAGTGGTGAACGTCTGCGGCTTGCGCGACGTATCGATGGCATTGCCCTGTTCGGCCTGGCCGAACTCGCCGATGAACGGCTCGCTGCCCTGCAGCGTCCACGCCCGATCGCCGTCGGCCACGAAGGTGGCATGGGCAAGGGTGACTTTGGCGGCCGGATCGATGCGGCCAGTCTCGCGGTCGGCACCGTACTTGTGCGGCGTGATCCAGGCAAAGCCGGTGTAGTACTGCTTGCCGCCGGCCTCGAACTGCTGGCCATGCCAGTAATGGATCTTGCTGCCGTTCTCCACGTCGTAGCTGAGCGCACCACCGCCGTCGATATCGCTGATGGCAGTCAATACGCTCCGGGCGCTGGGCGCGGCGGCGGTGGCAGGCTGCGGTGCGGCCTGCTCGGCGGCGGCAGCGCTGGCCGGGCTGGTCGCTACGGGTGCATCCGGGGTCGGCGCGGACGCGGTGGGCGCGGATTCGGAGCCGGCACCGCAGCCGGCGAGCACCAGCGCCGTGGTGGTGGCGAGAAGGGAAAGACGAATGCGGCCTGGCATGAATACACCTTCGCGAATGGAAAGCCGGAGTCTAGCCGAGGCGTTTTGAAAGCGCTTTGACGTGGCTTCACTTGAGGAGTCAGCCACGCGGTGGCGGTATAAGGCGGCGCCGGTCGGAGGGTTTGGGACAACGCTATTCCACCTCCCGATGTTTACAAGGCCGTCTGGTTGGAAGGTGATGGCTCCGTGGTGGTCAGTCCTGACGACTTCGCCCGGGACGCAGTGCGCAATAAGGGGCAAACCGGTAAGCGAGAGGGCGACGATGCTGCTTGCCACCGTGAGGGCATGTTCCGAATGGGTACGCCATGCTCGCGGCGGTGGAAGGCGCGCCAGGCGCTCAGCCGCCAGATGCTCCCGCGCGGAGCGCGGCACGTGACCCTGACCAGGCGTGTTGATTCAGGTGGACGTAGATGCGTGGCACACCCTCCGCCACGCGATGCGGCCTAGTTCCGTCCCATCGACAGGAACACATCCAGCGGGACATCCGACCAGCCGCCGGCCTGCAGTGGTTCCATCGGTTCCAGCTGCGGCAGTGCTTTCAGCGGGGTGAGTTGTTGCAGGCCCTTGATGCGCTCCACGCGCGTGCGGCGCCGGATCACGCTTTCAGTGAATCCGACCGCGTAACCGTCATGGTCCACGACCACGCGGTTCTTGAGCCACCCCAGGTGCCTGCCGTTGAAGCCATAGAGGGACTGCCCATCCACGTAGGCCACCGGCTGCCCATCCCACAGGTAGACGGTCATCTGCTGATCGGTGTCCAGGTAGGCAACGGCGTACCCACGGGTGTCGTAGAGCGACAGCTGCAGGGCGTGCCCGATGGAAGGCATCAGCAGCAGGGTGGCGCACACCCAGGCAAGGCGTTTTCTCGGGAACATGGCGGTCTCGGCTAGCGTGGCGGGTCGGCTGCACCGGCCGGCGTGGGCTCCGCCGGCGCCGCCGGCAGCGCCGCGGTGGTCGTGTCGCGCAGACGTTGGCGAAGGCGATCGTTGTTGACCTGGAATGTCTGCACCAGCGTGTCGCAGGCCTGTCTGGATGCACCGCACTTGATCGACATCCCGATCTCGACCCCGCCGTCGCGCCGGACCAGGGTGCGCTTGACCATCGAGGGGTGCATTGCGTTGCCCGCTGCGGTGATCGACCACAGCACGTGCCCCTGATGATCCTGGAGCGCGAACCAGTCGTTCTCCAGCCGCTCGCTGACGTGGGGGGCCGCGCGCAGCGCGACGAGCGCGGCGTCCGGGGACGCGTAGGGAATTGCAGCGCCCTCGCCGTCCATGGGGCCGGCGTGCGCACGTGCGCCCACGCTGGCAAACCACACGGCCAGCGCCAGCGCCAGCGTCCCGTTCTTCGAGTGCATCCTGCTCCCTCCCTTGGGCGCCAGGCCCTGACCGGCATGGTATTGCCCCGTCCACCCGGTCGCCAGCAGCGGTCGCGGTCGCCTCCTTGCGCGGACCAACCTAACGCTGTTAGATTCGCGCCCCTAACATCGTTAGGCAAGGGCCAGCAGGTGCGTCAGCCGATCGGGCGGGAAAACATCGTCGAGGCGGCCTTCCGGATCCTGGATGAGGCGGGGCTGGAAGGGGTGACCCTGCGCAAGGTGGCCTGTTCGCTGGGTATCCGCGCGCCCTCGCTGTACTGGCACTTCAAGAGCAAGCAGGCGCTGATCGACGCCATGGCCGACGCGATGATCTGCGACGTCGCCCGCGTGATTCCCGCCGGGCAGCCGTGGCGACAAAGCCTGCTGCAGATCGCGCGCGAGTTCCGGCTGGCGTTCAAGGCCCGCCGCGATGGCGCGCGGGTCTACGCCGGCACGTTCCTGGCGACCGAGAACGTGTTGCGGGTGGGCGAGGCAAGTATCGCCGCGCTGGTCGGCGCCGGTGCGCCGGCGCGCTTTGCCGCGACCACCTCGATGGACCTGGTGTATTACACGATGGGCTTTGTGATCGAAGAACAGTCGTGGCCCGGCGACGGCAGCATGGAGGCGCTGGGCGAAGCGTTCCTGGCGCTGGCCGAGGAACGTTTTCCCCATTGCTGGCAGGCCCGTGATGTCTGGAGCGAGGTCGACTTCGACACGCGCTTCGAGCAGGGCCTGGGCCTGATGCTCGATGGTATCGAACGGCGGCTGGCTGCCACCCCCTGATGTTTCCCTCCCGTTACCGCTGCTCCGACACGGAAGCCCCACCGATGCGTGACCGACTCCTCCGCTGTTCTTCCCTGATCCTGATCGCCGCGCTGTTGTCGGCCTGCGGTGGCAAGGACGAGACCGCCTCGGCCGAGGCGGCGACCGCGAGCTCGGCGTTGCCGGTCTCGCTGGCCACTGCGCAGTTGCAGCCGATGGCGCGCACGGTGCTGGTCTCCGGGCCGGTCACCGCGTACGAGGAAATGCAGTTGGGCGTGGAAATCACGGGCCAGCGCGTGACCGCGTTGCCGGTGGACGTGGGCCAGTGGGTGAAGCAGGGCCAGGTGCTGCTGCAGCTGGATCACCGCACCCTGGACAGCGAGCTGGCCCAGGCCGACGCCTCGCTGCGCCAGGCGCAGGCCTCGCAGGAGCTGGCGCGGATGAACTACGAACGCAGCGCCAAGCTGGCCGCCCAGCAACTGATCAGCGCCAGCAGCCTGGACGAACTGCGCGCAGCGCGCATCAACGCCGAGGCGCAGACCTCCACCGCCCGTGCGGCGCGTGACGCAGCCAAGCTGCGCCGCGATTTTGCCGACCTGCGCGCGCCGGCCGATGGCCTCATCTCCAAGCGGCTGGTGCAGCCGGGCCAGGTGGTGTCGGCCGGCACCGAGCTGCTGCGCCTGATCCGCGACGGCCGCCTGGAATGGCGCGCGGAGTTGCCGGAGAACCAGTTGGCCGATGTGGCCGTGGGCAACACCGTCGAACTGCCCTACGCCGGCCAGGTGGTCAGCGGGCGTATCCGGGCAGTCACCCCCGGGGTGGATGCGCAGACCCGGACCGGCACGATCTACGCCGACCTGCCCGCGCCCGACCCGCTCAAGCCGGGCATGTACGTGGAAGGTCGCATCGTCACCGGCGACGGCCAGGCGCTGACCATCCCGACGGCGGCGATCGTGCAGCGTGATGGCCACAGCTATGTGTTCAGCGTCAACGACAAGCAGCAGGCCGCCCGCCACCGCGTGCGCACCGGCCAGGCCGTCAACGGCCAGACCGCGATCCTGGAAGGGCTCAAGCCCGGCGACAAGGTGGTGGTGGACGGCGCCGGCTTCCTCGGTGAGGGTGACCGCGTGCGCGTGGTGACCGCGGCCAGGGCCGCCGCGCGATGAACATCTCCGCCTGGGCGATCAAACGCCCGCTGCCTGCGCTGCTGATCTTCTTCGTGCTGTGCGTGGCCGGGCTGTGGGGCTTCTACCAGCTGCCGGTGGCGCGCTTCCCGGACATTGCCTTCCCGATGACCACGGTGACGGTGACCCAGCCCGGCGCGTCACCCAGCCAGCTTGAAGCGGAGGTCACCCGCAAGGTCGAGGACTCGGTGGCCACGGTCAACAACGTCAAGCGCGTGATCTCCTCGGTCAGCGAAGGCGTGAGCACCACCACCATCGAGTTCCAGCTGGAGGCCGACCTGGCCACCGCGCTCGATGACACCCGCGATGCGGTCACCCGCATCCGTACCGACCTGCCGCAGGACATCCAGGAGCCGGTGATCTCCAAGGTGGACATCGGCGGCTCGCTGATGACCTACGCGCTGGTCGCCCCGCACATGACCCCCGACGAAGCCAGCTGGTTCGTCGACCGCGACATCGCGCGCGCCATGTACGGCGTGCCCGGCGTGGCCCGGGTCACCCGGGTGGGGGGCGTGCAGCGCCAGGTCCGCGTGGACCTGGACCCCAACGCGCTGATCGCCATGGGCATCACCGCGGGGGATGTGTCCCAACAGCTGGCACGGATCCAGGTCGAGCGTGCCGGTGGCAAGGCCGAGATCGAGGGCGCGCAGCAGACCATCCGCACGCTGGGCACGGTGGGCGATGCCCAGTCGCTGCGCGACTACTCCATCGCCTTGCCGGATGGGCGCGCGGTGCGGTTGTCCACCCTGGCCACGGTCACCGATGCCGCCGCCGACCCGACCGAAGCGGCGTTGCTGGACGGCGGCGAGGTGGTGGCGTTCTCGATGTCGCGCACGCGCGGTTCCAGCGAGGTCAAGGTAGAAGCCGGCGTGCATGCCGCGCTGGACACGATCAAGGCCGAACATCCCGGCATCGACTTCCGCCTGGTCACCACCGCCATCGACGAAACCCACCGCTCCTACGATTCGTCGATGACGATGTTGTACGAGGGCGCGCTGCTGGCGTTGCTGGTGGTGTGGCTGTTCCTGCGCGACTGGCGCGCGACCTGGGTGGCGGCGCTGGCACTGCCGTTGTCGATCATCCCCACCTTCGCGGTGATGTACTTCTTCGGCTTCACGCTGAACATGATCACCCTGCTGGCGTTGTCGGTGGTGGTCGGCATCCTGGTCGACGATGCCATCGTGGAGATCGAGAACATCGTGCGCCACCTGCGCATGGGCAAGCCGCCGCTGGAAGCCGCGCGCGAGGCGGCCGGCGAGATCGGCAATGCGGTGATCGCCACCTCGCTGACCCTGGCGGCGGTGTTCGTGCCGGTGGCCTTCATGCCCGGCATCGCCGGCAAGTTCTTCCGCGAGTTCGGCTGGACCGCGGCCACCGCGGTGCTGTTCTCGCTGCTGGTGGCACGCCTGCTCACGCCGATGATGGCCGCCTACCTGCTCAAGCCGCATGGCGAGGAGAAGCCCGATTCCAAGCTGATGGTCTGGTACCTGGGTTGGGTGGACGCCGCGCTGCGCCACCGCGGGCGCACCCTGTGGCTGGCCACCGGGTTGTTCGTGGCCTCGCTGGCGCTGGTGCCGTTCATCCCGGCCACCTTCATTCCGCAGTCCGACCTGGGCCGCAGCAACCTCAGCCTGGAACTGCCGCCGGGCACGCGCCTGCAGGAAACGGTGGGCGTGGCCGAGCAGGCGCGTGCGCTGCTCAAGGACATGCCCGAGCTGAAGCAGGTGTACACCGCGGTGGGCAGCGTGCTCGATCTCGGCGATCCCGGCGCGACCGGCGTGGGCGAAGCGCGCAAGGCCACCCTGGTGCTGGACTGGGGCACCGCCAACACCCGTGAGCGTGACCAGCGTGCGCTGGAGCGCGAGGCGCGGCAGAAGCTGGCCAACCTGCCCGGGGTGCGCGTGAGCTATGTCAGCTCCGAGCCGGGCAACCTGCTGCAGCTGGTGCTGTCCGGCGATGATCCGCAGCGCCTGCAGGAAGCATCCACCGCGCTGGAACGCGACCTGCGCGGTATCCAGGGCCTGGGCAGCGTCACCTCCACCGCCTCGCTGCTGCGCCCGGAAGTGCAGATCGTGCCCAATGCCGCGCGCGCGGCGGACCTGGGCGTGGCCACGGCCGACATCGCCGAGGCGGCGCGCATCGCCACCGCCGGCGACTACGAGCAGCGCCTGGCCAAACTCAACCTGCCCGATCGCCAGGTGCCGATCCGGGTCGGCTTCGCCGAGGCCACGCTGGCCAACCCGGCCCTGATCGGCCAGCTGCGCGTGCCCGGCCGCAACGGCCCGGTGCCGCTGGCCGCGGTGGCCGACATCCAGCAGGGCAGCGGGCCCTCGCAGATTTCGCGCTACCAGCGCCAGCGCAACGTCACCCTCACCGCCGAACTCAACGGGCGCCCGTTGGGCGATGTGATGACCGAGGTGCAGGCGCTGCCCAGCGTCAAGCAGCTGCCGCCGGGGGTGACCTTCCTCAACACCGGCGATGCCGAGGTGTTCGTGGAGCTGTTCATCGGCTTCCTGCTGGCGATGGCGGCCGGCTTGATCTGCATCTACATGGTGCTGTTGCTGCTGTTCAACCACGCGCTGATGCCGGTGACCATCCTGGCGGCGGTGCCGTTGTGCGCCGGCGGTGCGTTCGGTGCGTTGCTGATCACCCAGAACATGCTTTCGCTGCCGGCGCTGATCGGCCTGTTGATGCTGATCGGCATCGCCACCAAGAACTCGATCCTGCTGGTGGACTATGCGGTGATGGCCGAGGACGAGCACGGCATGAGCCAGCATGATGCGCTGATCGATGCCTGCCGCAAGCGCGCCCAGCCGATCATCATGACCACCCTGGCGATGGGCGCGGGGATGATGCCGATCGCGCTCGGTTTCGCCGGCGATTCCAGCTTCCGTGCGCCGATGGCCATTGCGGTAATCGGCGGTCTGATCACCTCCACGCTGCTCAGCCTGATCGTGATCCCGGCAGCATTCACCGTGATGGACGACCTGGGCAACTGGCTCTCGCGCAAGTTCCACCGGCGCGGGGCGCACCCGGTCGCCGGCGGCGCGGAGTAAGCGCGCTCGCCTGCCACAAGGCAGGCTTGCCGCAGGCATGAGCAGATCCCGTGGCAGGCCGCGTGCGCCTGCCCCGGGGGCGCCGATACACTCGGCACACCTTCCGCGGATCGCCGCCATGTTCCTCCGTAACGTCCTGCTGCTTTGCCTGTGCGCCACCGCGAGCGGGTGTGCAACATCCTCGGTGCCGACCGAAACCCTGCTCGGTGTCGCGCCGATGGCGATGGATGCGGTGGCGGCGGCGCAGGTCGATGCGTTCACCTCCGGCACCTTCACCGCCGCCGATGGCACGGTGGTTCCCTACCGCGTGCTGCCGCCCCTGCACGCGCGCGCGGGGCAGCGCTATCCGCTGGTGCTGCAGTTGCACGGCTCCGGCGGAATCGGCACCGACAATGCCGGCCAGCTCGATCGCCTGGCGCGGAGCTGGGCGTTGCCGGCCACCCGTGAGCGCTACCCGGCCTACATCCTGGTGCCGCAGTTCGCCACCCGCAGCGCCAACTACGGCGCCGCATCGCCGGCGCAGGCGGCCGAACCGGCCCCGGTGCTTGGCGCCGCTCTGGAACTGACGCGCGCGTTCGCATCGACCCATCCGGTGGATGCCACGCGGATCTATGCCGTGGGCTTTTCGATGGGCGGATCGGCGGCATGGCTGGCGCCGACGCTGGACCCCTCGCTGTTCGCCGCGATCATGCCGGTGTCCGGCATCGCCCCGGCAGACCGTTGGTCGGCGGCGCTGACGCCGGTGCCCGCGCTGGTGCTGCATGGCACCGCCGATGCGGAGAACCCGATCACCGCCGACCGTCGCTTCGTCCGCGCGCTGCAGGCACGCGGCGCGCAGCAGGTGCGCCTGCGCGAGTACTACGGCCTGGGCCACCAACCGCCGGCAGACCTCGTGCCGGGGGCCTGGTGGCGCGACTGGATGTTCGGCCAGGCACGCCAGCGGGCGGACTAGCCCGGCACCAATCCGCGCCGGCCCACCCCGCCTGGCTCAACCGGGAGCGCGTTGCTGGATCAGCTTCCAGCCATTGCCGGCGGGATCGCGGAAGCCGGCGTCCACGGTGCCGTAGCGCTCCACCGGTTCCTGCATGAACTCCACTCCCAGCGCACTCAGGCGCGCATGGGCGGCCCGGCAATCGTCCACGCGCAGCACCAGCGGCGGCATTGCGCCCTTGGCCACCAGCGCCTCCAGTGCCTGGGCCGTGGCCGCGTCGTGGATCGGCGGGCCGGGCTTGAACAGACCCAGCTGGACGCCGGGCTGGTCCGGGTGCTGCACCGTCAGCCAACGGTAGTCCCCGTTGCCCGCGTCGGTGTGCACGGCAAAGCCGAGTTTGTCCACGTAGAACGCCCGTGCTTCTTCCTGGTCGCGTACGTACAGGCCGACCACTTCGATACCGTCCGTCATGGAACCTCCGTCGTGTGAGGTTGCTTTGTAGCAGCCGCCTTGCGCCGCCGCTTCTCCGAAACTGCGCTGTCCAGGTCTGGTCGGGCGGCCGCCCGCGCCAGGCACTCCGGCGGCGGGCCCGGCGCCGGTGGCGGTGTGCGCGCGCGCAGTTCGCTCGGGGTGCAGCCGGTGATGTCGTGGAAGATGCGCCCGAAGGTACCCAGGCTGGACCAGCCGGTCTGGTAGGCGATGTCGGTGATCGGCAGGTCGGTCTGGCGGCACAGGGCCACGGCGCGCTCGATGCGGCGGGTGAGCAGGTAGCGGTGCGGCGGCAGCCCGAATGCCAGCTTGAACTGCCGTGCAAAGTAGGCCTGCGATACCGCGCTCACCTGCGCCAGCCGCGGGATCGGCCACGCTTCCTGGGGCGCCCGGTCCATGTGGTCGCGGGCACGCAGCAATCGTCGCAACAACGCCGGGCTCTGGTTCATCGCACGCTCGCCTGGTCCTTCGCACGGCCGTTCGCCGTGGCTGGAGGTGCAGTTTCGCGCGATTGCGCGCGCGCTGCCAGGCCGGCACCGGCGTACCGGTAGTGCAAGGCCGATGTCATGGGGAAGTCACCGGCGATGCCAATACTCCGCCGGTCGCCCACTACCCCCCTGACCCATGCGCGCTTCCGGCCACTGCCCCCGTATTTCGCTGCTTGCCCTGCTGCTCTCCTCCGCCGTGCAGGCGATGGCGGCCGACCCCGCTCCCGCTCCCGCCGCCGACGCGCGCACGCTCGACCAGGTGCAGGTGATCGGCCAGGCCACCAGCTATGCCAAGACCACGGTGAGCCAGGAAACCCTCAACCGGCAGCAGGCCCTGAGCAGCGTCAACAACGCGCTCAACGAACTGCCCGGCGTGGTGGTCAGCGAGGCCGACGCCACCGGTTCGTCGGTGTGGGGTACCCAGATCAGCATGCGCGGCTTCGTCACCAACCGCGACACCCAGCAGATCGGCACCACCATCGACGGCCTGCCCAATGGTGGCTCCGGTTACGGTGGCGGCTCGCTGGCCAACCGCTACATCGACACCCTGGACCTGGAAACCATCGAAGTCAGCCAGGGCACCGCCGACATCTCCTCGCGCTCCAACGAAGCGCTCGGCGGCACGCTCAACTTCCTCACCAGCGATCCGCTGGCCGAACAGCGCCTGCGCATGGTGGTGGGCGGCGGCGACCACGATGCGCGCAAGTACTACGTGCGCTATGACACCGGCCTGCTCGGCGGGAACACCCGCGCCTGGGTCAGCGCGTCGTCCTCGAAGGTCAACGACTGGATCGACGGCAGCGGCCACGTCAGCAACGATCACCTCGCCGCCAGGTTCGTCACCGAGCTCGAGCGCTGGACGCTCAGCGGCTACGCCTCCTACAACGACGCCGACGAGCCCGAGTACACCAGCGTGACGCCGGCCGCATTCGCCACCAACCCCGACCGCGACGGCCTCACCGGTACCCTCACCGGCATCCCCTACCTGGACCAGAACTACCGTTCGGGCTCGCGTGCGTTGCGCGAGAACACCTTCGGTTACCTGCGTGGTGCGTTCGACAGCGGCAACGGCTTCAAGGCCACGCTCACCGGCTACGCGCACAGGATGGAAGGCCGCGGCGACTGGTTGCCGCCCTACCTGGTGCAGGCGCGCAATGATGGCGCGGGCCGGCCGGAGTCGGAGTACCTGGGGGGCAGCACCGTCTACGGTGGCAGCGCGCTGGGCCAGTTCTACTTCGTCAACCCCGACGGCAGCGCCGCGCAGATGCGTGCCGGCTGCGTGCCGCGGGCCGGCTTCAGCGCCGAGTACGACCCCAACTGCTACGCCGCCGGCGTGCAGGGCGTGCAGTCCTACCGCCACTCGCATTACGACAACGACCGCGCCGGTGCCACCGCCGACGTGGAGTGGAAGCAGACCCTGGGCAGCGTGGACAACACCGTGCGCGGCGGCGTGTGGATGGAACAGTACGACCGCAGCGTGCGCCGCGACTGGCACCGCCTGCTCAACGTGGGCACCGATATCGGCTTCGACCACCAGCCGTACTGGGTGCAGTTCGAAGACCGCTACAAGACCAGCGAGCAGATGTACTACGTGGAAGACGTGGCGCGCGTGGGCGCGTTCAGCGCGCGCGTGGGCGTCAAGCAGTTCTTCGTGGACCAGAAGCGCAACCGGGTGATCGGCAGCGCCGAAAGCGTGCGCTCGGATTCCCGGTCCGATCCACTGCTCTCCGCCGGCGGCACCTGGACCCTGCCGGTGCAGGGCCTGGAGCTGTTCGGTGGCTACGCGCAGAACTTCGCCGCCATTCCCTCCGGCGTGCTCGGCGAAACCGATGCGCAGCGGTTTGCCCGGGTCGAACCGGAAACCGCCGACAACATCGAACTGGGCCTGCGCGTGAGCCGCTGGCCCTTGACCGGCTCGCTGACCCTGTACAACATCACGTTCGACAACCGCATCGTCTATCTGCCCGCGCGGCTGGCCGATGGCATCGACTACCTGGACGAGACCGATGGCGTCTACGAGAACTTTGGTGGCGTGGAAAGCACCGGTCTGGAAGCCGCGCTCGGTTATGGCTGGGACAACGGCTGGCGGATCAGCGGTGCCTACACCTACAACCGCTCCAAGTACCTGGGCAGCGGCAACCTGGCACGGGACACCGAGCTGGGCATCGTCGACGGTGCCCAGGTGATCGGCCAGCCCAAGCATGTACTGGTGGTCTCGGCCGACTGGCAGGGCGAGCGTTGGAATGCCGGCATCTCCGGGCGCTACCTCGGTGAGCGTTACCTGGATGCGGCCAATGCCAACAAGCTGCCCTCGGCCACGGTGTTCAACGCCAACATCGGCCTGGACCTGCAGGGCCTGTCGCCCAGGCTCAAGGGCGTCGGTGCCAGCCTGGTGGTGAGCAACCTCACCGATCGCAAGTACCTGGCCGGTGTGGATGGCAGCGACGCGGCCTTCATCGGCGCGCCGCGCACGGTCGGCGTCTCGGTACGGGTCGACCTGTGACCCGACGCGACCGCCCGGCGGCGGACATCGGCCGCCGCCGGCTGCTGCAGGGTGGGCTGGGGGCCGGCATCAGCGCCCTGTTGCCCAGCATCGCGCGTGCGGCAGCCATCGCCCCGCACGCGCGCGGCGGCAGCCTGGAGGACCTGCAGCACATCGTGGTGTTCATGCAGGAAAACCGTTCGTTCGATCATTACTTCGGCACCCTGCCGGGCGTGCGCGGGTTCGGCGACCGCTTCGTCGCGCCGGCCGCGCCGCTGCGGGAGGGCCAGCCAGCGCGCACGCTGTGGCTGCAGCCCAATGCGGCCGGCACGCGGGCGATCGCGCCGTTCGCGCTGGATACCGCCGCGCAGTTCGGCCTGATGCGCGTGGAAGGCACGCCGCATACCTGGCCGGATGCGCAGCGCGCCTGGGATCACGGACGCATGGCGCAGTGGCCGGTGGCCAAGCAGGACCACGCGATGGGCTACTTCCGGCGCGATGACATGCCGTTCCAGTTCGCGCTGGCCGAGGCCTTCACCGTGTGTGATGCCTACCACTGCGCGATGCAGGCCGGCACCAACCCCAACCGGTTGTTCCTGTGGACCGGGCACAACGATCCGCAGGCACGCGGCGGTGGCCCGGCGGTGGCCAACTCGCACGACAACTTCCCCGAACTGGGCGGCCACCCGGGGTCCTACACCTGGACCACCTACGTGGAGCGGCTGCAGCAGGCCGGCGTGCGCTGGCAGATCTACCAGGACATGGCCGACAACTTCACCGACAACCCGTTGGCCGGCTTCGAGCCGTTCCGCCAGGCCTGGCGCGGCGCGCCCGGCCATGATGCGGCGCTGCGCGCGCGCGGGGTGAGCACGCGCGGGCTGGCGCAATTGCGCGAGGACGTGGTGAAGGGACAGTTGCCGCAGGTCAGTTTCATCATCGCCGATGCCGCCGGCAGCGAACATCCCGGCCCCTCCAGCCCGGCCCAGGGCGCGGCGTACACCGCGCGCGTGCTCGATGCACTCACCGCCGACCCGGACGTATGGCGGCGCACCGCACTGCTGCTGATGTTCGATGAGAACGATGGCTTCTTCGACCACATGCCGCCGCCGGCGCCGCCTTCGCGCGACGCCTCGGTGGCCGGTGGCTGGGCCGGTGCGTCGGTGGTGTCCACGGAGGGCGAATACCACCAGCATCCGTCCCCGGGCAACGAGAAGGCCGACCCGCTCGACCTGCGTGGTCGCCCCTATGGCCTCGGTCCGCGCGTCCCGCTGTATGTCATTTCCCCGTGGAGCCGTGGCGGCTGGGTCGATTCGCAGGTCTACGACCACACCTCGGTGATCCGCCTGATCGAACGCCGCTTCGGCGTGGCCGCCCCGGATCTGTCGCCCTGGCGGCGCGCGGTCTGCGGCGATCTCACCGGCGCGTTCGATTTCGACCATGCCGATCCACGCCCGTTCCCGCGCGCCTTGCCGGACGTGGCCGCCGTGGCTGCGCGCGCGGCCGCCCTGCCCGGGC
>DJBL01000010.1 GCA_002435595.1 Stenotrophomonas maltophilia | reverse complement strand
ACGACGCTCTTCCGATCTAGTGTGCTGCCCCCGCCCGGCGGCGGCGCGGGCGCCGGCATCGCGCTGGCCACCAGGGTCGAGCGCAGGTACCAGTTTTCGCTGGTACCGCCACTGACCGCGCCCTTGAACAGGAAGTACTCGTAGGCACCGGCAGCGACCGGGTTGTACAGCGCGAACGCGGTGGGCGCGGTGGTGGCACCGTTGATCGCCTGTACCACCAGGATGCCATCGGCCACGGTGGAGGCACCGGCGCCGCCGGCGTTGAGGATGCCCACGCCGGTCGTGCCGCTGGCGCTGCCGGTGGAGATCACCAGCTTGTCCGACAGCGAACTGTCGTCGCCCAGCACCGTGTTGAGGTACAGCGCGCCGCCGTTGCCGACGTAGTTGCCGACCACGGTGAAGGTGTCGCCGACGCCGCCACCATTGCTCAGGTCGATGCGGCCGGCATTGGTGAGCGTGGCCAGCTGCCCGGCCACGAACGGGGCGACCCCGCCGTTGCTGCCGCCGCCGAACACCGCACTGGTGGCATCGATGTCCAGGCGGCCGCTGCCACTGGCGCTGTCGCCCAGCACCAGGGTGCCGTCGAAGGCCAGTTGGGTGTCCTGGCGCAGGGCCACCTGTTCCCAGTTGCTGAAGCGCGCCACGCCGCTGGTCTTGACGTTGTCCAAGCCGAGCACGTCGTTGCCCGGGCCACCATCGAAAGACGGCAACGCGCCCAGGTGGGCGGTATTGAGGTTGCTCAGCTGCGCCACGTCATCGCCCTCGCCGACGTCGATCGCCCCGTACACCACGCCGCCGCCGTTCCAGGTCAGCCGGTCGTTGCCGAAGCTCAGGCGGATCTCGCCGCGCACGGTGCCGCCGCTGAGGGTGACCGCATCGTCGCCGCCGCTGACGCTGATGTTGCCGCCGATATAGCCGTCGGACAGCACGATGATGTCGCGGCCGAAGCCGGTGACGAGGTTGCCGTCGATGGTGCCGCCGGACATCAGGAAGGTGTTGTCATCGAGCTTCATGTTGACCCGGCCGATGCGACCGCCGGTCATCTCGGCGTAGTCGCCGTCATCGAACGCGCCGACGATGCGTCCACCGGTCATGCGGAAACGGTCCAGCGCATCGCCCTGCAGCAGCGCGCCGATGCTGCCGCCGGTGATCAGGAAGGTATCCACGCCCGAGCCCTGCTGCACCGTGCCGGTGACGCTGCCGCCGCTGATCTCCAGGCTGTCTTCGCCATCGCCCTGGTCGACGCTGTCGATCACGCCGTCGCGGATCACCAAGGCGTCGTTGCCCGCGCCCTGCACTACGCCCCCCTGGATGCTGCCGCCGAGCATGTCGATGCGATCGTTGCCGGCGCCGGACACCACGCCACCGGTACTGCCGGCAATCGTGCCGCGGTTGACCAGGTAGGTGCTGCCATTGAGCTGCAGCGCGCGGCCGGCGTTGGCGATGATGCTGCCACTGTTGTTGATGACATGCCCGGTACCGGCCTGCACGGTGATCGCGTTGCCGGCGGCGACAGCGAGCTGTGCGTTGGCGAGTACGTTGATGGTGGTGTTGGACGCAGCGGCCGCGGTGACGATCGCGACCGGGTCCGGATTGGGCACGGCGGTCGAACAGGTCACTGTCTGGCCGGCGCCCGGCGCAGGGATGTCACACCCCGCCCAGGCCGGGGCGGCGCCGGCCAGCAGGACCGACCCCAGCGCCCCCCGACAGCCGCGGCGCAACCACTGCGAAATGCGGACGGCCAGCACCGTGCGTGCGGGAGACGGCGGGATCGAGCGCATACACCTTTCCTGTTCAACAAGAGGGGTAAGGCAACGGCCCCAGTGCTTTTACGCAGACCGGTTCCGGTACTTTTACTGCTGCACCGTGACGGTCGGGTAAAAGATGCGCGGGTGGCGCTAGATTTTCAGGTAGATGCGGCGGGCGTCCAGCATCCACACCACGCCCCACCACACCGCCACGAACAGCAGCGCACACAGCAGCGAGGCGAGCGTTGGCGCATGCGGCAGCAGCGCCAGCACGGCCTGGTACAGCCATGCCCACGTGCCGCTGCCGATCAGCAGCAGGGCCATCGCCGACGATCCGAGGTAGGCGGCAATGGCGTTGACACCGAAGCGCCTGCCGAGCGCGGGCAGGCCGGCACGGTCGACCAGCAGATGCGCCAGCAGCAAGGCCGTCACCGACAGTCCGCCAGTCCACAGCACGAAGCTGGGCGTCCACAACTGCTTGTTGAAGGGCAGTACCGGCGCCAGCAACACACCGCCCAGCAGGCAGGCCAGCGCCAGCAGGCCCAGGCCGCGCAGCCGCCGCGCACGCAGCCAGCCGCCGGCGATCAACCCCAGCAAGGTGCTGGCAATCGCCCCGGCGCTGCTGAGCAGGCCTTCGGGATCATGGCCCAGGCCGGTCAGCGGGTCATACCGGTACAGCAGCGGGGCGAACAACGTGGTGTCCAGGCGGCTGGCCGGGTTCTGCCAGGGCGCCAGCGCGTCGGCCCCGAGCAGGACCCACGCATAGCCGCCCAACAGGCCCAACAGCACGGCCCACTGCGTGCGCGCGCGGGCATGGATGGCCAGCAGGCCCACCACCGCCACGCACAGCGCGATGCGTTGCAGCACGCCCCACACGCGGTACGCCGGCAGCTCCAGCACCCACCAGGCCAACAGGTGCAGCAGCGCTCCCGCCACCAGGATGCGCAGCGCGCGCTGCAACAGCCCGCTGCGCAGGGCCGGGCGCAGTGCG
This sequence comes from Stenotrophomonas maltophilia, assembly GCA_002435595.1. Taxonomy (GTDB): domain Bacteria; phylum Pseudomonadota; class Gammaproteobacteria; order Xanthomonadales; family Xanthomonadaceae; genus Stenotrophomonas; species Stenotrophomonas maltophilia_AC. Next base: position 23,986 of record DJBL01000010.1, on the reverse strand, counting down.
CCATCGCCGGCGCGCGGCGCCAGGCTGAAGGCCATCGACACCCCGGCAATGAACAGGAACAGCGGGAAGATCAGGTCGGTGGGCGTGAAGCCGTGCCAGTCCGCGTGCAGCAGCGGCGCATACACGTGGCCCCAGTCACCGGGGTTGTTGACCAGCAGCATCGCCGCCACGGTCAACCCGCGCAGGGCATCGATCGAGCCCATGCGCGTGGCGGCCGCTGTGCTCATGCGTCCTCGCGCTGGCCGGCGATCCAGGTGCTGCGTACCTGCAACGCATCATCCAGCAGCACCAGGTCGGCCTGGTAGCCCTCGGCGATCTCGCCCAGGCGGTCGTCCAGGTTGAGGAACTGCGCCGGGTAGCGCGAGGCCATGCGCGCGGCTTCGGCCAGCGGCAGGCCGAGCAGGTGCACCGCATTGCGCACCGCGGTGGCCATGTCCAGCGCCGAGCCGGCCAGCGAACCGGCCGCATTGCGCACCACGCCGTCCACCGCGGTGATGACCTCGCCATACAGCTCATAGCTGGGGCTGTCGGCGCCCACCGGCGGCATTGCATCGGTGACCAGCATCACCTTGCCACGCGGTTTGGCCGCCAGCGCCACGCGCAGGCTGGCCGGGTGCACATGCACGCCGTCGGCGATGATGCCGATCCAGCTGTCGCGATCTTCCAGCGCCGCACCCACCGCGCCCGGCTCGCGCCCGGTCAGCGGCGACATCGCGTTGTACAGGTGGGTGAAGCCGCGGATGCCGGCATCCAGCCCGGCGCGGGCTTCTTCGTAACTGGCGGCGGTATGCCCGGCCGCCACGATCACGCCGCGTTCGACCAGCGCGCGGATGCTCTCCAGCGGCACCCGCTCGGGCGCCAGGGTCAGCAGGGTCACGCCGTTGTCGAGCGAGGCCGCCATCGCGATCTCCTCGGCATCGGGCACGCGGAATTTGTTGGCATCGTGGGTGCCCTTGCGCGCCGGCGCGATGTACGGGCCTTCCAGGTGGATGCCGAGCACGCCGGGCACGCCCTGGGCGATGGCCGCGCGGGTGGCGTCGATGGCACGGCGCATCACCTGCACATCGTCGCTGATCAGCGTGGGCAGCAGCCCGGTGGTACCAAAGCGGCGGTGCGCGGCGGCCAGGGTGCGCAGGCTGTCCACGTCGGGCGTGTTGTTGAACAGCACGCCGCCGCCGCCGTTGACCTGTGCATCGATGAAGCCCGGCAGCAGCCAGCCGCCGCCCAGGTCCACCTGCTCGTCGGCCCTGCCCAGCTGCGGGGCCGCATCGGACACCAGGGCAGTGATCCGCCCCGCTTCGATCACCACCGCCAGGTCGTCGCGGAACGCGTCGCCGGCCAGGATCCGGGCATTGCGCAGGACGGTTTTCATCAGACCGTTTCCGTCACTTTGTTCAAGTGCGGCGGCAGGTCCGGGTTGTGCCCGCGGCGCAGTGCCAGCGCGTTGATCGCGCGGTAGAACGCCTGCACGGTGAGCAGCGGTGCGCATGCCGGGTGCGGCGCGACCGGCAGCGGCAGGTCGCCGCCCACATCGGCCAGCCACACCTGCGCATCGCGCGCGCCGAACTCCTGCAGCACCGCGCGGGTACCGGCGCCGGTTTCATCCGGCTGGGCAAACGCCAGCACCGGGAAGCCGGGTCCCACCAGCGCCATCGGGCCATGCTTCACTTCGGCCGAGCTGTAGGCCTCGGCATGCAGGCCGCAGGTCTCCTTGAACTTGAGGGCCGCCTCCTGCGCGGCGCCCAGCCCCAGGCCACGGCCGAGCACGAACAGGTTGTGGGCCGGCACCAGGCCGTCGGTCAGGGCCGACCAGTCGCTGTCCCAGGCCTGGCGCAGTGCCTCGGGCAGCGCGCGCAGCGAGGCGATCAGCGCCGCGTCCTGGCTCCAGTACGCCACCAGCTGCAGGATCGCCGACAGCGAGGCCAGGTAGCTTTTGGTCGCCGCCACGCTGCGCTCGGCACCGGCGCCGAGCGGGATCACCGTTTCGGCCAGCTGGGCCAGCGGCGAATCCTCCACGTTGACCAGCGCCACCACGCGCGCACCGGCCGCGCGCGCGGCCTCGGCGTTGCGCAGCAGGTCCGGGCTCTTGCCCGACTGCGAAATCACGATGTACAACGCCCCGCGCAGCTTCAGCGGGGCCGCGTAGACCGAGCCCACCGACGGCGAGGCCGAGGCGGTCACCAGGCCCAGCCGGGTTTCCAGCAGGTACTTGGCGTAGGTGGCGGCATGGTCCGAGCTGCCCCGCGCGCAGGTCACCACGAACGGCGGCGGTGCCGCGCGCAGGCTGGCGGCCAGGGTCTCCACCGCGACCTGGTTGCGCGCGAACTGCGCGGCGATCACGTCGGCGGCTTCGGCGGCCTCGCGGTACATCAAGGTGTCGTGGGGGGCAGGCAGGGACATACGGGACTCAGGTGGTTTCAGGAGAAGGGGGGCGTGCGCCCTGTGGGCGCATCGGGGCGGTGGAACCGCGCACCACCAGCTGCGGCACGAAGCCCTGGTTCTGCAGTTGCAGGGGCGCGTCGTCGTAGGCGTCGCTGCGCAGCTGGGCGATCAGCAGCCGCGCCGCATGCCGGGCGATGTCCTCGGTGGCCTGCTTGGCGGTGGTCAGCGGCGGCCAGGACTGGCGCGAGAACGGGCTGTCCTCGAAGCCGGCGATGGACAGGTCGTAAGGCACGTTCATGCCCGCCGACTTGGCCGCGGCCAGCACGCCGGCGGCGATTTCATCGTTGGAGCCGAAGATCGCGGTGGGCGGCTCGCGCAGTGCCAGCAGCCGGCGCGCACCACGGAAACCGTCGTCGAAGGTGTAGTCGCCCTGCACCACCAGGTGCTTGTCGATGCTCATGCCGTAATCGCGCAGCGCGGCCTCGTAACCGGCGTAGCGCTCGCCGCTGGAGCGGTGCGAACTGCCGCCCCAGAGGAAGCCGATGCGCTGGTGGCCCAGCTGGATCAGGTGCTCGGTGATCTCGTAGGCGGCCTCGCGGTCGTCCACGAACACGCACGCCCCGTCCTGCGGGTCGGCGGTGGCGGCGATGATCCGCACCAGCTTGATCCCGCGCGCGGTGAGCGCGGCGACCAGGTCCGCGCGCTCGGACATCGGCGCGGTCAGCACCAGTCCGGCCAGGCGCGAGCGCTGCACCCAGTCGGCCAGCTCCTCGGCCAGCATCGGGCTGCTGGAATCGCAGGGATGGATCTGCAGGCCGAAGCCGGTCTCGCGGCAGGCGGCCAGCACGCCGTTCTGCACGCCGATGATGTGGTACGGATTGGGGTTGTCGTAGACCAGCCCGACCACCAGGGTGGTGCCGGTGCGCAGGTTGCGCGCCGCCGGATCGGGCTCGTAGTCCAGTTCGGCGATCGCGCGCAGGACCCGCGCGCGGGTGGCCTGCATCACCGAGGGCTCATTGTTGATGACGCGCGAGACGGTCTTCAGCGACACCTTGGCCCGTTCGGCGACATCCTTGATGGTCGCTCTGCGCATGCTCTTTTCCTGCGGATCCCGTTGGACGTCCATGATCGCCGATCACCGCCCGTCGCGGGGCAGCCCGACCCGGTGGCCGCGCAGGGAATAGAACAGGATGTAGAGGTAGCACGGCACCATCAGCCCGGCGAACACCCACTGGAAATCGAAGTGCTGCTTGAGCACGGCAAAGGCCTGGGGAATGATCGCGCCCCCGGCGATGGCCATCACCAGCAGCGCCGAGCCGGTCTCGGTGAAGCGGCCCAGGCCGCGGATGGCCAGCGGGAAGATCGCCGGCCACATCATCGCGTTGGCAAAGCCGAGGGCGGCCACGAAACCGACCGAAACATAGCCGTGGGTCAGCAGCGCGCCGATGCAGAACAGCACGCCCAGGGTGGCCGAGATGCTCAGATAGCGCGACTGCGACACCAGGTGCGGGATCAGCGCCAGGCCGGCCAGGTAGCCCACCAGCATCGCCCCGAGGGTGATCGAGGTGAACATCTTGGTCTGGTCCAGCGGCAGGTCGAAGCCATGCCCGTAGGTTCCGATCGCATCGCCGGCCATCACCTCCACGCCCACGTAGACGAACAGGCACAGCACCCCCAGCCACAGATGCGGGAACTGGAAGATGCTGGTGCGCTCGGCGGTGCCGGGCGCACGCGCCGGGGTGGCATTGGCCTCGGCGGTCTTCAGCTCGGGCAGCGGCGAGAACAGCACGCCCACCGCCAGCACCACCAGCAGCGCGGCCATGGCCATGTAGGGCAGCTGGATCTTGGCGGCGAACTCGTTGAGCAGCACGGTCTTGGCCGCGGCGTCGGCCACCTTCACCTGCGCGTCCAGGTCACCGATGCCATGCAGCACCAGCGTGCCGATCAGCACCGGGGCCAGCATGCCGGCGATCTTGTTGCAGATGCCCATCAGCGCGATGCGCCGGGCGGCGGTCTCGATCGGGCCGAGGATGCTGATGTAGGGATTGACCGCGGTCTGCAGCAGGGCCAGCCCGCTGCCGATGATGAACAGGCCGCTGAGCGCGCCGGGGTACCAGCGCTGCTGGGCGAAGTGGGCAAACACCACCGCGCCGGCGGCCATCACCAGCAGGCTCAGGCTCAGGCCCTTCTTCATGCCGGTGCGCTTGAGGATCCACGAGGCCGGCAGCGCCAGGAAGAAATAGGACAGGTAGAACACCATCAGCACCAGGAAGGCGCCGACCTCGTCCAGCTCGAAGGCGAGCTTGACGAAGGTGATCAACGGACCGTTGAGCCAGGTGAAGAAGCCGATCAGGAAGAACAGCACGCCGATGATCAGGATCGAGGTGAGCACGCTCGAACGCGCGGAGGCAGCAGGCACGGCAGACATCAAGGGAGCTCCTGCATCGACGGCGCGGGGCGGCGTCGGAAGAGTGGCTGGGAACAACGTTGTCACATTTATTCGTTGCCGCCGCCGGGTTTGTCAACAAGCGGTGTCGTCCGCGGCGGCCGCCGCCTGCATGCTGCAGCTGCGCAGATGCCACGCCCCGCCACGCCTGGCGGCACTCCCGCTGCGGTTTTCAGCCGGTTTGCAAAAACATGACGGGCGTTGGATGAAAACGTTTTCTGGTGCTATTGCCCGTTGCGGCGCAACATCGAAAGTCTGAGGTTATCGTTGACATCGTTGTCAGAACGATTACAGACTCCGCTCAATCGCCGGGTCGGACCGGCCGCGTACATCCAGGAGCCCGTGTGACCGCAGCCGCCCACTCTGTACCGGCCCATGCCCTGCCCGCCGCGGTGCCGCCGTTCCTGGCCGCCGATGTGGGCGGCACGCATGTCCGCGTGGCCAGGGTGCAGGCCAGCGCCGACCCGGAGCATCCGGTACAGCTGCTGGAGTACCGCAAGTTCCGCAATGCCGACTACCCCGGCCTGAGCGCGATCCTGGCCGAGTTCCTCGGCGCCGGCGCGCGCCCGGCCCACTGCGTGGTGGCCACCGCCGGCGTGGCCCGCGAGGACGGCACGGTGATCACCGCCAACGTGCCCTGGCCGCTGTCGGCACGCCGGATCGAGCAGGATGTCGGCCTGGACCATGTCTACATCGTCAACGACTTCGAGGCGGTGGCCTACGCCGCCGCCCAGGTCGATGCCAGCGGCGTGCTGCAGCTGACCGGCCCGGCCACCGCCCCGCGCGGCCCCACCCTGGTGGTCGGCCCCGGCACCGGGCTGGGCGCGGCGGTGTGGATCCCCACGGCGCACGGTGCGGTCGTGCTGGCCACCGAGGCCGGCCAGCCCACCCTGGCCAGCACCACCGAACTGGAAATGGCGATCGTGCGCCAGATGCAGCGCGAGCACGCGCACGTGTCGGTCGAGCACGCACTGTCCGGCCCGGGCCTGATGAACCTGTATCGCGCGCTGTGCGCGCTGGAAGGCCGGGCCCCGACGCTGGCCACGCCCGATGCGGTCACCGCCGCGGCGATGGCCGACCAGGACCCGACCGCGCGCCTGAGCCTGGAGGTGTTCTGCGGCCTGCTCGGCAGCACCATCGGCGACATGGCCCTGCAATACGGCGTCACCGGCGGGGTCTACCTGGCCGGCGGCATCCTGCCGCAGATCCGCGAATTCCTGTTGAACAGCACGTTCGTGTCCCGGTACCTCAACAAAGGACCGATGCGCGAGGCGCTGGAACGCATTCCCGTGAAGGTGGTCGAGCACGGGCAGCTGGGCGTCATCGGCGCCGCCAGCTGGTACCTGGGACATAGGGACCACCCGAACGCCTGACGGCGCGCCGGGCAAGCAACACGCAGTACGTGGCACCCAAGGCGCGCCCCGGTTTCGGGCGCGCGGCAAAGTCGTACCAGACGCAAGAAGACACGCCGTCGCCGGCGAACCATCGGATTGATGAGGAGAGACATCATGAACCACCGCAAGAGTCTGCTTTCGGCAGCCATTTTCAGCTGTCTGGTGTTCGGCGCGCAGGCGCAGGAAACCTCCACCACCGCGACCGACCTGGATACGGTCAACGTCGTCGGCATCCGCGCCAGCCTGGAAAAGTCGCTGGACACCAAGCGCAACAACGTCACCATTTCCGAGGCGATCACCGCCGAGGACATCGGCAAGTTCCCCAGCACCAACGTCGCCGAGGCGCTGTCCCAGCTGCCCGGCATCTCGCTGGACCGTCGCTTCGGCCAGGGTGAGCGGGTCAGCATCGACGGCACCGATCCCAGCCTCAACCTGTCCTTCCTGGACGGCCACCCGGTCGCGCAGGCGATCTGGCTGTACGGCGAGCAGCCCAACCGCGGCTTCGACTACACCCTGCTGTCGCCGCTGATCCTGGGCCGCATGGAAGTGATCAAGTCCTCCGAAGCGCGCCTGACCGAAGGCAGCCTGGGCGGCACCATCCTGATGCATACCCGCCAGCCGCTGGACATGCGCGCCAATGAAGTGGCCGCCTCGGTGGGCTACAGCTACAGCGACCAGGCCAGCAAGGGCAAGCCGAACGCCTCGGCCATCTACAGCTGGAAGAACGACGAGGAAACCTTCGGCATCAACGTCGCCGCGCAGCACTATGAAGAGCGCGTGGACCGCCAGGGCATGGAAGTGTTCGGCTACGCCAAGGCCTCCACCTTCACCAATGCGCCGGGCGTGGACCCCAATGCGGACGTGCCCAACTCGGTCAACGCCGCCTGGTTCCAGCAGGACCGCAAGCGCGACAGCGCCGTGGTCAACCTGCAGTTCAAGCCGACCGACGAACTCGAGTTCAACCTCAGCGGCCTGTACATCAAGGAGAACTTCGACAACTACAACCAGTCGATGTACTCCTTCCTGACCTGGAACCCGGGCACCGTCGGTGCGGTCAACCAGCTCGGCGACGTGCGCAACGGCGTGGTCAACAGCGGCCACTCCAACGCCAGCGCCACCGCCAACAGCGGCACGGTGATCTACGACAACAACGTGCGCGAATCGGAAGTGACCACCAAGGGCCTGGACCTGCGTGGCGCCTGGAAGGGCGACGGTTGGGGCATCAGCGGCCAGGTCGGCCAGAGCAAGTCCGAGAACAAGGACCTGGCCCAGTACTTCATCGAACCGTTCTACAACGGCGGCTTCAGCTGGAACCTGGACAAGGGCATCACCTTCGACAACCCCGACGCGGCCCGCAACCCGGCCAACTGGGGTTCGGCCGGCGGCTGGTTCGGCAACAACGGCATCTTCTCCACCGACAGCAAGGACACCTACGCACAGCTGGACTTCAACGTGCAGTTCGACAGCATCTTCAACCAGCTGCAGTTCGGCGTGCGCCACGGCAAGCATGAAGAGAGCTTCGACCTGAACGTGTATGGCGGCGTGCGTCCGGGCACCCTGGCCGACGTCGGCACCATCGGGCTGACCGACATCCAGGGCTTCAGCGATGGCCAGGGCCGCCACGTCCAGGTGGGCCGCGACAATGTGTTGAACTGGGTCAAGGGCAGCCCGCTGGACTTCGCCAATCCCGATCCGGCCAGCTACCTCAACAACAGCTGGGCGCTGGAACAGACCAACAATGCCGCCTATGCGCAGTTGAATTTCTCCAACGGCCCGGTGCGCGGCAATGTCGGCGTGCGCTACGTGGATTCCAAGACCGCGGGCAGCGGCTTCGTCTACGGCGGCACCCCCACCCTGACCGATCTGGACAGCAAGTGGCAGACCCAGACCAAGAAGGAAGACTTCCTGCTGCCGTCGGTCAACCTGGTCTACGACACCGACAGTGACTGGGTGTTCCGCTTCGGCGCCAGCAAGGTCATCGCCTGGGCACCCTACAACCAGATGGTGAACAATACCTTCCTCAACGACACCACGCTCACCGGCAGCGGCGGCAACGCTGCCCTGTCCCCGTATGAGTCCTGGAACTACAACCTGTCGGCCGAGTACTACTTCGCGCCGCAGTCGGTGGTGGCCTGGTCGCTGTTCTACAAGAAGATCGACAACTACATCGACACCAGCGCCGTCACCGAGCGCCAGTACAACTCGATCCGCGATACCTCGCCGGCCACCTGGGCCAACATCGTGGGCACCAACGGCTGCGCCGCCGACGGCTACTGCGACTACAGCATCCAGCGTCCGCGCAACGCCGGCAGCGGCCACGTCAAGGGCTTCAACATCAGCTACCAGCAGCCCTTCGGCGAGAGCGGCTTCGGCCTGACCGCCAACTACACCTACGCCAACGGTGAGAACAACTCCGGCGATGCGCTGCCCTACCAGTCGCGCAACTCGGTCGCGTTCAGCCCGTACTACGAGAAGGGTCCGATCAACGCACGGCTGACCTACAACTGGCGCGACAGCTACCTGGCCGGCGGCTACGTCGCAGGCTCGGCACCGGCCAGCGTGGATGACTACGCCGAGCTGGGCGCCAGCTTCGGTTACACCTTCAACGAGAACTGGTCCATCACCGTGGACGCGCAGAACCTGCTCGACGAAGAGTATTTCCAGTACCTGGGCGACAAGGACCACCTGGCCTCGCGTTACAAGAGCGGCCGCCGCTACATGGCCACGGTGCACTTCAAGTTCTGATCCGCTTTGCTGCATGCTGCCAGCCTGAACGACGGGCCCGGACCTCCGGGCCCGTTTTTACAGGTGCAACCCGATTCGCTACACAGGAATGACCCGATGCATACCCGCACCCGTCGTACCTCGCTGTCACTGCTGTCCTTCGCACTGGCCCTGTCCCTGGCACCGCTCGCGCATGCCACCGACGCGCAGGCGTCCGACGGCCCGCGCGCCCGGCCCGGCTCACTGCCGCTGATTCCCGCGCCGGCCCACGTGGAGCGCCTGCAGGGGGCGGCCTTCAAGCTGGCGCCCAGCACCCCGGTATGGGCGCGCGGCGACGTGGCCACGCGCGTGGCCGGCCAGTTCGGCACCCTGTTGCACGACAGCGGCGGCCCCACCCTGCAGGTCAGGAACGGCAACGGCAAGAACGGCGTCCGCTTCGTGCTGGACACCGCGTTGAAGACCGGCGCCGAAGGCTACCAGCTGCGCTCCAACGGCGATGGCGTCACCGTTGCCGCCGCCACCGAGGCCGGTCTGTTCTACGGCGCGGCGACGTTGTCGCAACTGTTCACCGGCAGCGCCGACGGCACCCTGCCGGCGCTGCGCATCGACGATGCGCCGCGTTTCAGCTGGCGCGGGCTGATGCTCGATTCGGCCCGCCACTTCCAGAGTCTGGACGAGATCAAGCGCGTGCTCGACGCGATGGCCGAACAGAAGCTCAATACTTTCCACTGGCACCTCACCGATGACCAGGGCTGGCGCATGGAGATCAAGCGCTATCCGAAGCTGACCGCGATCGGCAGCTGCCGGATTCCGGCCGGCGATGGCGGCCGCGATCCGGTGACCGGCGCCGAGCGCCCGTACTGCGGCTTCTACACCCAGGACCAGATCCGCGACGTGATCGCCTATGCGGCGGCCCGCCACATCCAGGTGATCCCCGAGATCGACGTGCCCGGCCATGCCACCGCCGCAATCGCCGCCTACCCCGAACTGGGCACGCTGGACACCCCGCTGAAGCCGCTCAGCGAATGGGGCGTGTTCCCGAACCTGTTCAATACCGAGGAGAGCACCTTCCAGTTCCTGGAAAACGTGCTCGACGAAGTGATCGCGCTGTTCCCGGCCAAGTACGTGCACGTTGGCGGCGACGAGGCGGTCAAGGACCAGTGGGAAGCCTCGGCACGGGTACAGGCGCGCATGCGCGAAGTCGGCGCGGGCGATGAGATGGAGATGCAGAGCCACCTGATCAAGCGTCTGGAGACGTACCTGGAGCAGCACGACCGGCGCCTGATCGGCTGGGACGAAATCCTGGAGGGCGGCCTGCCGCCGGAAGCCACGGTGATGTCCTGGCGGGGGACCGAAGGCGGCCTGAAGGCGGCCAGCGAAGGCCACGATGTAATCATGTCCCCGGTCACCGACATGTACATGGACTACCTGCAGACCACCTCGGACAACGAACCGCCGGGCCGACCGCTGATCACCCCGCTGGGCCGCGTGTATGGTTTCGAGCCGGTGCCCGATGCGCTGGCCCGCGACAAGCAGCAGCACATCCTGGGCCTGCAGGCCAACATGTTCACCGAGCACACGCGCAGCTACGCGCGCCTGCAGCACAATCTGTTCCCGCGCCTGGCCGCGGTGGCCGAGACCGGTTGGTCGCCGCGCGAACGCCGCGACTACGCTGATTTCCTGGCGCGCCTGCCCACCCAGCTGCAGCGCTGGCAGGCAATGGGCATCGCCTATGCACAGACGCCGTTCCAGGTGGAGCAGGACAGCCGCGACGACCGCAAGGCCGGCACCGCGACGCTGGCACTGAGCACGCCGCTGGGCTACGAGATCCACTACAGCGTGGATGGCAGCCCGGTCACCGCGCAGTCGCCGCGCTACACCGCGCCGCTGACCCAGCCGCTGCCGATCACCCTGCAGGCGGCCACGTTCTTCAACGGCAAGGCCTTGGCCAACGGCGCCAGCCGCTTCGACATCACCGCCACCTCGCTGCTCACCCGCAACGATCAGCAGCTGGCGATGTGTCCGGGCGAAGGCAAGCTGCTGCTGCGGCTGGAAGACGACGGCCCGGCCGACGGCGAGCGCGCCATCTTCAACGTCAACATCTTCAACCCGTGCTGGTTGTGGCAGCAGGCCGACGTGGACGGCATCGCCAGGCTGCGCGTGCGTGCCGGGCAGATCCCGTATTACTTCCAGCTGGCCCACGACGAACCGGCGCGAAAATTCAGCCCGGCGCGCAGCGCGCATGGGGAAATGGACGTGCTCAACGGCACCTGCGACGGCAAGCCGCTGGTGAGCGTGCCACTGTCGGCCGCGCCCGGTGCCGATGGCTTCATCACGCTGGACGCCGCGCTGCCGCGGTCGTTGAAGGGCACCCAGGACCTGTGCGTGCGCTTCACCGGCGACACCCGCCCGACGATGTGGGTGGTGGATGAGGTGACGTTGCAGCCGCGTTGATCCGGGCAGGTACCCACCCCAGGTGGGTACCTGCCGGTTGGCCGGCAGGTGACGGCCGTTGGTCGTCACCCGTGGACCCATCGGCCGCGCATGGCTGCAACACCGTGGCCTGCGGTGCGCGAGAATGGTGCCCTGCACCCGGATCTGCGCCCGGCCCGGGAAGTGCCCACACGGAGGTGTTGCCATGGCCGAAGCTGGAAAATCGCGAACGTGGTGGAAGGCCATCGCACTGGTCATCGGGGTGGCCATGGCGCTGCTGCTGTTACTGATGCTGCTGCTGGCACCGTGGGTGGGCCGGGCCCTGCTTCGCAGCGCGCCTGACAAGGACCGCGCCGCGACGCCACCGCACGCCGTCTCTGCGCCGGCACACGCCCCCGGGACCCCGCCTGCGCCCGCCAGCGGCGCCTCGGCGCGCCCTGCTTCCACGGCCCTCGATGTCCAGTCCACGTCCGTTGCGCCGGTCACCCCGGCGTCGAACGCGCCCGGGATCCGTGGCGGGTGGCTGTCCAGCGTGGACCGTTTCCTGGCGTGGCTGATACGCGTCCTGGACGCACTCGGTTCGTTCCTGCCGGAGACCGCGCCCGATGCACCACCGACGCCCGCCGACCCTGCACGACAGGATGCGCGCCCCCCTGCCGAGGCCTCGACGGCAGAGACGGAACAAAGGACGGAGCGCCCCGAAGACGAACGCAGCCCCAAGCGGAGCGGCGACGATGTGGATATCGCGCTGGAGGCTCTCGACCTGCTGTTCTGATCGCGCGGGTCGGGGGGGGCGTGTCGAGCGGAATGTCACCCGGGTGACGGCCAACGGTCGTCACCTGCCGGGTTCCGGGGAGCGTCATTGCATCGGTAGATGACGACCGTTGGCCGTCACCGCCGTTCACCCGCGCAAACGCAGCAACAGGTCACGCAACGGGGTGAAGGTGAGGCACAGGCCGGCGATGACGCCCAGGCTGTTGGCCAGCACATCCATCGGGTCGGCCATGCGGGTGGCGGTCAGCGCGCCCTGGGCGAACTCGATGCCGATGCCCATGCCGACCAGGCCCAGGCCTGCCCACACCAGCGCCGCGCGCGTGCGGTAGATCTGCACCGCCGAGCCGGCCAGCAGGAAGTAGGCCAGGAAATGTTCCACCTTGTCGCTGTTGGCCGGCAGCGCCATCGGCGGCAGCCGGACCAGGCACACGGCGATGGTGGCGGCGATGGCCAACCACCACAGCGCCAGCCAGAAGCGCGGCCAGCGCAGCGGCTTCAACATCCCTGTCGCGGTCATCTCAGAGCCGCCAGGTCAGGTCGCCCAGGGCGAATGCAGGCTCGAATGCCACGTCCCGCTGGAAGCCCATCACCTGGAAACGCTCGCCCATGCCGGAAGGCAAGGTCAGCTTCTTGACCTGGTCGCGCAGGCGCACCTTGCCGAACTCGTCCACGCGGGCCTCGGCCGTTTCCAGCAGCGTGTCCAGCCCATTGCCCAGCAGGAAACTGGCCTGGGTGCAGTAGCCGGCAAGCTCGAACCCGGCGCCGGTACCGGCCTCGGCCAGCGCGGTGAAATCCACCGACGCGGTCAGGTCCTGCAGGCCCGGCCAGCGGTACAGGTCGTTGTGCACCTGGTGGCGGTAGAACGCCCGCACCGTGCCGTCATCGCGGTCGTCCTGGTAGTACTCCCCGCGCGGGTAACCGTAGTCGACGAACAACAGCGCACCGCGCTGCATGCCCCCGGCCACGGCCTGGATCCAGTACGGCAGCTGCGGCAGCAGCTCGGAACGGAAGCCGTCGGCGAACGGCCGCTCGCGGTAATGCTCCACATGGCGCACCGCGGCGGTGAGCATCGCATCGGCCGGCTGCGCGCCGCGCATGAAGCCGCCCTCGGCATCCAGCTCGACGGTTTCTTCGTAGACCATGCCGTCGCGGGTCAGGAAGCGCGGGGTGGGCAGCGCGTCGATCACCTCGTTGGCGAACACGATGCCGTCCCAGTCGTCGTCGAAAGGACCGTTGAGCCACTCCACCAGCGCGAACACCGGCGGGATGAGGGCTTTTTCCAGTCGCTCGCGCTGGCGCTCGCGCAGGTCCGCGCTGGGTTCCAGGATCGCGTAGCGTTCGGGCAACGCATCCAGCTCCAGCATGCGCTTGAGCATGACCTCGGCGAAGGCGCCGCTGCCACCGCCCAGCTCCATGAAGCGCGCCTGCGGCCCCAGTTGCTGCATGACCGGGGCCACCGCGTTGGCCACTGTGGCCGCAAACAGCGGGCCCAGCTCCGGGGCGGTGGTGAAATCACCCGATTCGCCGAACTTGCTCGCCCCGGCGCTGTAATAGCCCAGGCCCGGCGTGTACAGGCTCAGCTCCATGAACCGGGCGAACGGCATGGCACCGCCGTTGGCGAGGATTTCGGCGCGCAGCGCCGCGGCCAGCTGGTCGCTGTGGGCCAGGGCGTCGGTATCGGGGGTGGGCAGTGGGGAATGCATGGTGAAGGCGATTGCGGTGACAATGCACAGCATAGCCGAGCCCGGAGTACCCCCCGATGACCGATACCGCCCCCGTGGTGCTGATCACTGGCAGCGCGCGCCGGATCGGCGCTGCGATCGCCCGCCAGTTCCATGCCTGCGGCTGGTCGGTGGTGCTGCACGCGCATACCTCCACCGCCGAACTGCAGCAGATGGCCTTCGACCTGGACATGCTGCGCCCGGGCAGCGTGCTGGCCCTGCAGGCCGACCTGCGCGACGCGGACGCGATCCCCGACCTGGTCGAACAGACCGTGGCCCAGTTCGGGCGACTCGATGCGCTGGTCAACAACGCGTCCAACTTCTACCCCACCCTGCTGGGCCAGATCACCGCCGAGCACTGGGATGACCTGTTCGCGGTCAACGCGCGCGCCCCGCTGCTGCTGGCCCAGGCCGCCGCGCCGCAGCTGCGCCGGCACCTGGGCTGCATCGTCAACCTCACCGACCTGCACGGCACCCAGCCGATGCGCGACCACCCGGTCTACAGCGCGGCCAAGGCGGCGCTGGAAATGGTCACCCGTTCGCTGGCGCTGGAGCTTGCCCCCAAGGTGCGGGTCAATGCCGTGGCCCCCGGCGCGATCCTGTGGCCGGAACAGGGCAAGGACGACTACGCCCAGCAGGCGCTGCTGCTGCGCACGCCGCTGGCGCGCACCGGCACCGTGGAGGAGATCGCCGAAGCGGTGTACTGGCTGGTCACCGATGCGCCGTTCATCACCGGCCACACGCTGCGCGTGGACGGCGGCCGGACCCTGTCGTAGCGGCGTCCGCGCCCCCTCGCCGAGCGTTCGGGCGGGGCGGCGGGCATCGCGTGGTAGCCGCCCTTGCCGGTACCTTGACTACCCCGGCAGCAGGTCCATCGTCTCGAACGCCTCGCCGAACTGGCGGTGCGCACGCCACAACGTGGCCAGGTCCAGGCCGCTGACCGGATCGACGAATGCCGGGGCGATGTCGGCCAACGGCTTGAGCACGAAGGCGTGCTTGAGTTCCGGGCGCGGGATGCGCAGGTGGCCGGGGCCCTCCACGATCAGGTCGCCGTAGAACACCACGTCCAGGTCCAGGGTACGGTCGGAAAAGCGCGGGCCGCTGCGGTCGCGGCCGTGGGCGTCCTCCAGCGCATGCAGCCAGGCATCCAGCGCCTGCAGCGGCATGTCGGTGCGGATGGCCACCGCGTTGTTGAGGAAATCCGGGCCGTCAAAGCCAACCGCCGCGGTGCGGTAGGCCGGTGAGACGTCGATGGCGCCAAAGCGCGCGCGCAAAGCCTCCACCGCGGCGTGAAGATGCTGTTGCGGCTGCAGGTTGCTGCCCAGGCTCAGGAGCACAGTGGTCATGGTATTCAGCGTGCGTGGGGCGAATCCACACGGGGCCAACGGGGGCACCGCATAGAATCGGGGTGCACATCATAGGACACCGACATGACCTATTGCGTCGGCATCGAGGTGGACGAGGGCCTGGTCTTCGCCGCCGACACCCGTACCAACGCGTCGCTGGACGACGTACGGGTGCATCGCAAGCTGCACGAGTTCGAGTTTCCCGGGCAGGCCGCCTTCGTGATCATGGCCGCCGGCAACCTGGCCACCACCCAGCTGCTGGTGTCGCGGTTGCGCCGCGACGTGGAGGAGGCGCGCGAGCAGAACCTGCGCGCCTACCGGCATCTGTTCGAAGTGGCCGAGTACGTCGGCCGCGTGCTGGTGGACAGCCAGGTCAAGGCCAGCACGCAGGAGGCCGGCCACGATGGCATCGTCACCCAGGCCACGCTGATCCTGGGCGGCCAAGTCGGCGGCGAGCAGCCGGGCATGTACATGATCTATCCGCTGGGCAACGCGATCGCCGCCTCGCCGGAAACCCCGTTCCTGCAGATCGGCGAATCCAAGTACGGCAAGCCGATCCTGGACCGCATCCTGCGCCCGCAGACCCGGCTGGAAGACGCCGCGCGCACCGCGATCGTGTCGCTGGATTCGACCATCCGCTCCAACCTGTCGGTGGGCCTGCCGGTGGACCTGGCGCTGATCCGCAAGGGCGACCTGCGCATCAGCCAGCGCATGCGGCTGGCCGGGGACAGCCCGCTATATGCGGAAATCCACGGCAGCTGGTCGCACAGGCTCGAGCAGGCCGTGGCCAGCCTGCCGCCGTTCCCGTGGGAAGCCTGAGCCGCTGACGCCGGCCAATGGCCGGCCTCGGCGTCGCACGCGCCTGCCGGTCACGCCGTTTCCAGCGCCTCGGCGACCGAGCGGAACACCTGCTGCATCTCCAGTGGCTTGCGCAGCACGTGCACGTTGATGGTCGGCGGGAACACCGCCAGTGGCACGGTGACATCGGCTTCTTCCAGCACCAGCGCCGGGCCGCGGAAGCCCAGGGCGGCCATTTCGCCGAGCAGGTGGCTGGCCGAGAGCAGTTTGGAGCCGGCATCGGCGATGACCAGTGCGGGCATCGCCTCCTGCTGCATCCAGCGCAGGGCCGCGGCGCCGTCGGAGGCCAGCTGCAGGTGGTAGCCCTGGCTGGACAGCGCGTTGCCGAGCAGGGACAGGCGCGTGGCTTCGCCATCCACCACCAGGATCGACTGGCCGGTACCGGCAGCGACCGGCTGGTCCACCGCCTCGCTGTCGGCGCTGACCGCCTGCATCGGCAGCAGCAGGTCGAACCGCGTCCCCACCCCGACCGTGCTGTCCACGTGGATGCTGCCGTGCGCGCCTTCGACGATGCGCTTGCACGAGATCAGCCCCAGCCCGGTGCCGTTGGCCTTGGTGGTGAAGAACGGATTGAACAGGTGCGACAAGGTCTCCGCGCTCATCCCGGTGCCTTCGTCGGTCACCGAGATGCGCAACCATTCCTCGCCCTGGCCGTCGCGGTCGGCCGCCGCGCGCAGGGTCAGGCGGCCCCCCTTGGGCATGGCCTGGATCGCATTCAAGGACAGGTTCAACAGCACCTGCTGCAGCTCGGTGTAGTTGGCATCCACGGCCAGGTGGTCATCGGCCACGTCCAGGTGCAGGCTCACCTTGTCGGGCAGGTTGCTGCGCAACAGCAGTTCCACCGCCTCGAACAGGTGCGCGATGCAGATCTGTTCGCTGGGCTTGCGCGAGCCGCGCACGAAGGACAGCATCGATTCGGCCATCTCGTGGCCGCGGCGACCGCACTCGGCGATGATGTCGGCCAGGTGGTGCAACTGCGGGTCTTCGGTGCGTGCCTTGAGCAGGTCCGGCATGATCAGCAGCGGCTGCAGGATGTTGCGCAGGTCGTGGCTGAGCCCGGCGGCCAGCAGCGACAGGCTTTCCAGCCGCTGCGCGCGCATCAGCTCGGCTTCCACCCGCTGGCGGTCGATCGTGCTGCGCGCATCGCGCACCGCACGCGCCACCGCGGAGGGCAGCCGCGCCGGCTGGTGCTTGATGATGTAGTCGTTGGCGCCCTGGTGCAGGGCGGCGACCGCATTTTCCTCACCCATCGTGCCGGACACGAAGATGAAGGGAACATCCGGGTGCCAGCCACGCACGATCTGCAACGCTTCGTTGCCGGAAAAACCGGGCATGCTCAGGTCCGACAGCACGATATCCGGGGAGAACCGGCTCAGCGCTTCGCGCAGCTCCTCGGCACTCTCCACCCGCTCGAAACTGGCCTCCAGGCCGGCATCGAGCATCTGCTCGCACATCAGTTCGGCGTCCTCGGGGGAGTCTTCCACCAGCAGGACGCGCAGCATACCCAGTGAGGGGCCAGTCAGCGGCATGGGCTTACTCGACTTCCGGCGCCTGGTTGATGACCGCCCAGAACTTGCCCAGGGTCTGCACCGCGCCGAAGAACTGGTCCACGTCCACCGGCTTGACCACGTAGGCGTTCACGCCCATGTCCCAGCTGCGGGCCAGGTCGCTTTCCTCGCGCGAGGACGACAGGATCACCACCGGCAGGCGCTTGAGCTCTTCGGTGTTGCGGATCTCGCGCAGCACTTCCAGGCCGTCCATGCGCGGCATCTTGATGTCCAGCAGCAGCACCGCCGGCAGGCCTTCCTCACGGTTGGCGTAGGCGCCACGGCGCAGCAGGTAATCCATCGCTTCCACGCCATCTTCGACGTGCACGATGGGGTTGGCCAGGCGGGCCTCTTTCAGGGCATCGACGGCCATCTCGGCGTCGGCAGGGCTGTCCTCGGCGAGGAGGATGGTGCGAAGTGCGGTCATGCGGCGGAGCCCTTGTTGATTGCGTCAAGCGCAGGAGGAAGCAGGAAATGGAAGGTGGCGCCGGCATCGACGGCCGACTCGGCCCAGATGCGGCCGCCGTGCCGGGTAAGCACGCGGCGCACGCTGGCCAGGCCGATGCCGGTGCCGGGATAGTCACTGGCCTTGTGCAGGCGCTGGAACACGCCGAACAGCTTGCCGGCGTAGGCCATGTCGAAACCGGCGCCGTTGTCGCGCACGGTGAACAGGTGGCCGCCGTCGGCTTGCTGCTGGTAATCGACCTCGATCCGGGCCGGATCGCGGTTGGAAGAATACTTGATCGCATTGCCAAGCAGATTCAGCCACACCTGCCGCATCATGTTCTCATCGGAGACCAGGATCGGCAGCGGGGCCACCTTCCACTCCACCTGGCGGTGCACGCCGGTTTCCTCGGCCTCGCTCTGCAGGTTGGCGTCGAGCATGGCGCGGGTGTCGGCCACCAGCGACTGCATGTCCACCGCCTGCATGCGCATGGCCGCCCGGCCCAGCCGCGAGTAGACCAGCAGGTCATCGATCAGCGCGGCCATGCGCTTGGCCGAGTTGGAGATCACCCCAAGGTAGTGCAGCGACTTCTCGTCGGCCTGCTCGCCGAGGTGGCGGGCCAGCTTGTCCGAGAACCCGCCGATGTGGCGCAGCGGCGCACGCAGGTCGTGGGAGACCGAATAGCTGAAGGCCTCCAGCTCGCGGTTCACTTCCGAGACCTGCTCGACCTTGCCTTCCAGCTGCCGGTTCAGTTCTTCCACGCGCTGCTGCACGGCGCGCTGCACGGTCACGTCGCTGACCGTCATCAGCACCACTTCGTCGTCCTTGTCCGGCAGCGGCATGCGCCGGGCGTTGATCAGCATCGTGCGCACCTGCTCGTCGGCGGTGCGCTGTTCGTGTTCGTAGTCCCACAGCTCGCGGCCACGCAGCAGCACGTCGGTCAGGCGCTGGCGCACCACCGCATCGTTCCATGCGCCGTCGCCGATGCCATCCAGGCGCAGGCCTTCCACCGGCTGCTCTTCATCCAGGCCGTACAGCTCGGCGAAGGCCGGGTTGTGCAGCTGTACCTTCAACTCGCGGTCCAGCAGCACGATCGGCTCGCGCACGGTGTTGAGCACCGAGGCAGCGCGTGCAGCCGAGCGCTGCGAGGCGCGTTCGGCGCTGGCGCGATGGCCCATCTGCCGATGCAGCAGCCACAGCACCAGGCCCAGCAGCGACAGCTGCACCAGCAGCGCCGTCCAGGACACGAACTCGCTCTGCCGTTGCTGCTGCTGGAAACTGGCGCTGCGCTCGCGCAGTAGCGCCTCTTCGGTGGCCTGCAGTTCCTCGATCAGGCCGCGGATCGGGTAACGGGTGGTCAGGTCCTGGACCATCTCGCGCTGGTCGCTGTCCGGTGCGCTGCGGGCCAACTGCCTGGCCACTTCCATGCGCCGCTCCACCATCGACTGGATGCGGCCGATGCGGATCAACTGTTCGGGGTTGTCGCGGGTGAGTTCGGCCAGCCGCGCCAGCCGCCGCGGGATGTCTTTGGCCTGCCCCAGGCGCTCGCGCAGGCCCGGTGCATCGATGCCCTTGGACATGGTCAGCGCAGCCGATTCCACGTCGCGCACGTCGGCCTGCAACTGGTAGACCGCCACCCCCACGTCCTGGGTATGGCTCACCCAGCGCATCGCCTCGACGTTGTCATCGGCCAGTTTGCGCAAGGTCAGCCAAGGCACCACGATGATGGCCGCCGCTGCCAGCGCCAGTGCCGGCAAGCGCCAGCGATCCCATACATCGTCACTGAAAACCAGCGCCATAGTCCCTCTTCAGCTCGCGGTGCCGTAAACGGCGGTGCCCAACGCGGGCGAAGCCATGAATATACCCCAGCGCATTGTGAATAGGCCGCGCAAGGTTTTATGAACGCTTTAGAAAAACAAAAGGGCGCGCCCGCAGGCGCGCCCTTCGATGCACTGCGCAGGCCGGTGGGCTCAGCGCTTGGCGGCGGCCGCCACCACCTTCAGCCCGCTGGCATCGACGCTCTTGACGCCCTTGATGCCCTTGGTCACGCGGACCGCCTTGTCATGCTCGGCCTGGCTGGCCACGGTGCCGGTCAGGGTGACCACGCCGTTGACCGTCTCCACCTTGACCTCGGTGCCCGGGACGTTCTTGCTGGTCAGCAGGTCGGTCTTGACCTTGGTGGTGATCCAGCTGTCGGTGACCGGCTCGGCCGAGTCATGCGTGTCGGCATGGGTCATGGCGGCGTGGTCGGTGGTCTTCGGCGGATCCTTGGCCATGGCCGAGGAGGTACCCAGCACCATGCCGAGGGCGAGCGAAGCAGCAAGCAGATTGCGCGTAGTGTTGGTCATGTTCGGTGTCTCCTTGGGTGTGTGGCCAGTGTCCGGGGCAAGGCGTGTGCGGCACGTGCGCAGGACATAACGCTGCCGTGAACCACTCAGCTTCATGCACAACGGTTCATGTTCCGTGGCGTGCCGCCAGCCGCTAGGCTGGTCGTCCCCTCGTCCCGGAGCTCCCCCATGACCACGCCCCTGCAGGTGGGATTGATCGGCTATGGCCTGGCCGGCAGCGTGTTCCATGCGCCGCTGATCCAGCACACCCCCGGCCTGGTGCTGCACAGCATCGTCAGTTCGCAGCGCGACCGGTTGCTGCGCACGTTCACCGACGTGCGCATCTGCGCCGAACCCTCGCAGCTGCTGGAGGATCCGGCGCTGGATGCAGTGGTGATCGCCACCCCCAACAGCGAACACGCCGCGCTGGCGATTGCCGCGCTGCAGGCGGGCAAGCATGTGCTGGTGGACAAGCCATTCACCCTGGACGTGGCCCAGGCCGAGGCCGTAGTGCAAGCCGCGCGGGCCGCCGAACGGGTGGTCACGGTGTTCCAGAACCGGCGCTTTGATGCCGACTTCCTCACCCTGCGCCAGCTGCTGGACCACGGCGCGCTCGGCCAGGTGGCCGAATGCCATTCGCACTTCGACCGCTACCGGCCACAGGTGCGCGATCGCTGGCGCGAAAGCGATGCGCCCGGGGCCGGCCTGTGGATGGACCTGGGCCCGCACCTGCTCGACCAGATGCTGCAGCTGTTCGGCTGGCCGCAGGCGATCAGCGCCGACCTGGCCGCGCAGCGCCCGCACGCCCGCAGCGATGACTATTTCCATGCCGTGCTGCATTACCCGCAGCATCGCGCGATCGTGCATGCCGGCTCGCTGGTGGCCGCCTCGGCACCGCGCTTCAGCGTGCATGGCAGCCTGGGCAGCTACCTCAAGGAGGGCCGCGACGTACAGGAGGACCAGCTGCGCGATGGCATCGCCCCGGGCGCCCCGGGGTGGGGACTGGACCCGTTGCACGGCCAACACGTGGTGGTGGGCGCGGAGGGCCGGCCCCAGCGCAGCAGCGTGGACAATGTTCCGGGCGACTACCGCCGGCTTTATGCGGCCTTCCGCGATGCCATGCTGGGCGTCGGCGCGGCCACGGTAAGCGCGGCCGAAGCAGTGCAGTTGATGCGCCTGCTGGAGGCCGGGGCCGCGAGTGCGCGCAGCGGACGCCGCATCGATCTGGGTGCCTGGCCGGCCTGATCCGCCAGGACGGGTGCCGAACCCGGGCGCCGCCGGCAGCGGCGCCCGGGGGCCTCAGCGGGTCTTGATCGCGTGACCGCCGAACTCGTTGCGCATGGCCGCCAGCAGGCGGTCACTGAAGGAGTTCTTCTCGCGCGAGCGCAGCCGTTCCAGCAACGACAGGGTGATCACCGGTGCCGGCACGTCCAGGTCGATCGCCTCGGCCACGGTCCAGCGCCCTTCGCCGGAGTCCTCCACGTAGGGGGCGATACCGTCCAGCTGCGGGTTGCGGCCCAGTGCATCGGCACTGAGGTCCAGCAACCAGGACCGCACCACGCTGCCGTGCTGCCAGGCCTTGGCCACCGCGGCCAGGTCCAGGTTGAAATCGGTCTTGTGCTGCATCAACGCAAAGCCTTCGGCATAGGCCTGCATCATTCCGTACTCGATGCCGTTGTGGACCATCTTGCAGAAGTGGCCGGCACCGCTCGGGCCGGCATGCACCCAGCCACGCTCCTCGCCCGGGGCCAGCGTGCGGAAGATCGCGCCGACCCGCTCCACCGCGGCCGCCTCGCCGCCGATCATCAGGCTGTAGCCCTCCTGCAGGCCCCAGACGCCGCCACTGGTGCCGCAGTCGATGTAGCTCACATCCGTGCCCTGCAGTTGTCCGGCGCGGCGCATCGAATCCTTGTAGTAGGAATTGCCGCCGTCGATCACCACATCGCCCTCGGACAGGTGCGGGGCCAGCGCGGCCAGCGTCTGGTCCACCACCTCACCGGCCGGCACCATCAGCCACACCACCCGCGGCACCGGCAGCGCTGCCAGCGCCTCGGCAATCGAGGCGGACACCTCGAAACCGCGGGCGGCCGCGCTGGTGCGCGCGCCTTCGCCGGGATCGACGCCGATCACCCGATGGCCGCCGCGATGCAGGCGTTCGGCCATGTTGGCGCCCATCTTGCCCAAGCCGATCATTGCAATATCCATGTCTCACCTTCCAAACGTGTCAGTTGTGCTGCGGGGATGCTGCCGGCGGGGAATCGCACTGGCGAAGGCGTGCGTCGATCCAGCGCCGGTACAGCGTGGTATGCAGGTTGTGCAGGCCCAGTTCGAAGGCAAACGGCGTGCGCGGATTGCGGTCGAGCAGGCGTGCGATGTGATATCCGACAGGACGTATACCGCGAGGATGCACATAAATCACGAAGCCCTGGTAGAACGGATCGTCCAGCAGGGCATCCAGTTCGGCCAGCAGCGGCTGCTGTTCGGCCGGCAGGCCCTTGCGCCAGACCGGATCGCGGTCCACCAGCAGCCGCTCGAAGCGTCGCGGTCCCGGCCCGGGCATGCGTCGGGCCAGCGACCAGATACGCCGGTTGAGGGCGTCGTAATACGCAAAGCCGTCATGCGCGCGCAGCGCGCGTGCGGCCGCATCGCTGACGTCGACCACCACGAAATTCTCGGCCTGGTTGTTGATGTCGTCCAGGTAGGTCGTATCGAACACGTGCTCGATGAAGCCCGGTGCGCCGACGAAGGCCTGGCGGCCGCGGCGGGCGGTCTTCACCGCCTTGCCATCGGCCAGGAAGTCACCGGCATGGCGACCAAGCAGGATGCTGTCGGTGTCGTGCAGGGTCAGGAAGGTGCCGATGGACAGCTCGCCCGCGCTGAACTCTGCATCGAAGGCCGCATCGCCATACAGCTCGCGCTGGGTGGCCAGCTGTGCGACCTGGCGGCCGACCCCGCACTCGCTGCGCACCCGGCCATCGTAGAAGTGCTGCAGCGCCTCGCTGTTGCGCGTGGCCGGCTGGTAGCCGCGGCCGAAGCTGCGGAAGCGCGCCCAGCCCTGCGCCCGGGCGCCGCGCGCACCAAAGCCGATCCAGCCCAGCTGCAGCGCCGAGAACCGGTAGCCGGGGTTGTCCTGCAACTGCGTGGTGGCCCGGCGCGTGGCCTGGCCCAGCCGGAAGGCGTAGGCACAGACAGTGCCCGGGTCGTCCAGCAGCGTGGCCAGGAACCGCGTGCGGGTATCGCGGTCCCACTGCGTTGGCAGCTGCACGCGCAGGTCGCCGGCCTGCTGGGCCTGGGCCAGCGAAGCACGCTCGCAGACCGGGCCGGCGTGCACCTGCGCGCGCTCCAGCGGGGCCAGGCTGATCCGCCAGCCCAGTTCCTCCAGCAGTGGCTGGGTGCACGGCGCGGGCGCAGGCGTGGCCGCCGTGCCGACGCCGCTGCAGGCCAGCGCAGCCAGTGCGATCAGCGCACGCCGCACTGCCAACGATGCTGCCACCGTGCCGGCCAGCTCAGTGCGCCGGCACCGGGCTGTCTGCCACCGCCGGGACCGGCGTGGGTGCCTCCGCCGGCGGCGCGGCAGATCGGAAGAGCG
>DJBL01000011.1:7801-8014 GCA_002435595.1 Stenotrophomonas maltophilia | reverse complement strand
GCGGCCAGCCCGGCTTCCAGTACCGCATGGGCGGTGCCGACGCTGGGATGGCCGGCGAAAGGCACTTCCTTCTGCGGGCTGAACATGCGGATCCGGTAGCTGGCGCCGTCTGCTTCGGGGGCGAACACGAAGGTGGTCTCCGGCAGCCGGGTCCAGCGGGCGATGGCCTGCATGCTGGCCTCGTCCAGGCCTTCGGCATCGAGCACCACGGCC
>DJBL01000011.1:0-7622 GCA_002435595.1 Stenotrophomonas maltophilia | reverse complement strand
CGGCATCGAGCACCACGGCCAACGGGTTGCCGGCGCCCGGGCGGGGGGAAAACACGTCCAACTGCAGGAAACGGCGAGAGCTCATGGTGGCAGGGTCTGCGAAACGGCCGGGCAGCTTACCAACCCGCAGCCGGCCCGGGGCCGCCGAGCGGGCCGGTACTGGCCCTGCCGGGGCCGGGCTTGGCATAGAATCGGGAGTTCGGCCGGTGCGCCGGGCGAATCCCCCCTCACTACGAAACCCTCTTTACTTCCATGTCAGCTTCCCCCCTTGTCGATCGTTGGATCGTACTGAAGTTCGGCGGCACCTCCGTGTCGCGTCGTCACCGCTGGGACACGATCGGGAAGCTGGCGAAAAAACGTGCGGAAGAAACCGGTGCGCGCGTGCTGGTGGTGGTGTCGGCCCTGTCCGGGGTCACCAACGAACTGACCGCGATCGCCGATGGCGCCGCCGACAGCCGCGCCCGCGTGGAAGCACTGGTGGCGCGCCATCGCCAGTTCCTGGTCGAGCTGGGGCTGGACGCTGCCGCACTGGACGAACGCCTGGCCGGACTGGCCGGGCTGCTCGATGACCCGCGCGCGGCTAGCCGCCCGCTGGACTGGCAGGCCGACGTGCTGGGCCAGGGCGAACTGCTGTCCTCGACGGTGGGTGCGGCCTACCTGCGCGCCAGCGGTCTGGATTTCGGCTGGATGGATGCGCGCCAGTGGCTGGACGCGCTGCCGCCGCAGCCCAACCAGAGCGACTGGTCCCAGCGCCTGTCGGTGAACTGCCAGTGGCGCGCCGATGCGGACTGGGCGGCGCGTTTCCGCGCCCAGCCCACGCGCATGCTGATCACCCAGGGCTTCATCTCGCGCCACGCCGATGGTGGCACGGCCATTCTCGGCCGCGGTGGTTCGGATACCTCGGCGGCGTACTTCGGTGCGCTGCTGGGGGCCAGCCGGGTGGAGATCTGGACCGATGTGCCGGGCATGTTCAGCGCCAACCCGCGCGATGTGCCCGATGCGCGCCTGCTGACCCGCCTGGACTATTACGAAGCGCAGGAAATCGCCACCACCGGCGCCAAGGTGCTGCACCCGCGCTCGATCAAGCCGTGCCGCGACGCGGGCGTGCCGATGGCGATCCTGGACACCGAGCGCCCGGAACTGCCGGGTACCAGCATCGACGGCAACGCCGCGCCGGTGCCGGGGGTCAAGGCGATCAGCCGCCGCAACGGCATTGTGCTGGTGTCCATGGAAGGCATCGGCATGTGGCAGCAGGTGGGCTTCCTGGCCGACGTGTTCGGGCTGTTCAAGAAGCACGGCCTGTCGGTGGACCTGATCGGTTCGGCCGAAACCAACGTCACCGTGTCGCTGGACCCCTCCGAGAACCTGGTCAACACCGATGTGCTGGCCGCGCTGTCGGCCGACCTGTCGCAGATCTGCAAGGTCAAGATCATCGTGCCGTGCGCGGCGATCACCCTGGTCGGGCGCGGCATGCGTTCGCTGCTGCACAAGCTGTCGGATGTGTGGGCCACGTTCGGCCGCGAACGCGTGCACATGATTTCGCAGTCGTCCAACGACCTCAACCTGACCTTCGTCATCGACGAGGCCGACGCCGATGGCCTGCTGCCGATCCTGCACGCCGAACTGATCGACAGCGGTGCGATGCCGGTGGAGGAGGGCGAAGTGTTCGGCCCGCGCTGGCGCGAGATCGCCGGCACCGTGCGCCCGCGTGAGACCGCCTGGTGGCGCGGCCAGCGCGAGCACCTGCTGACGCTGGCCCAGGCCGGCACCCCGCGCTACGTGTACAACCTGCCCACGGTGCGCGCCCGCGCCCGTGCGCTGACCGCGATCAAGGCCATCGACCAGCGCTACTACGCGATCAAGGCCAACTCGCATCCGGCCATCCTGGAGGTGCTGGAGCAGGAGGGCTTCGGCCTGGAGTGCGTGTCCCACGGCGAGCTCAAGCACGTGTTCAACACGCTGCCCACGCTGTCGCCCCGGCGCGTGCTGTTCACCCCCAGCTTCGCCCCGCGCGCCGAGTACGAGGCCGCATTCGCCCTGGGCGTGACCGTGACCGTGGACAATGTGGAGGCGCTGCAGCGCTGGCCGGACCTGTTCCGCAACCGCGAGCTGTGGCTGCGCGTGGACCTGGGCCGTGGCGAAGGCCACCATGCCAAGGTGCGCACCGGTGGCAAGGAGTCCAAGTTCGGCCTGCCGATCGCGCGCGTGGACGAGTTCGTGCGTCTGGCCACCGAGTTGGGCACCCGCGTGGTGGGCCTGCACGCGCACCTGGGCAGCGGCGTGGAAACGGCGCAGCACTGGCGCCTGATGTGCGACGAGCTGGCCGGCTTCGCGCGCCGCATCGGCAGCGTGGAGACCATCGACATCGGCGGTGGCCTGCCCATTCCCTACAGCGCCGACGACGAGCCGTTCGACCTGGATGCCTGGGCCGTCGGCCTGGCCGAGGTCAAGGCGGTGCACCCCGCGTTCCGCCTGGCGATCGAGCCGGGCCGCTATCTGGTGGCCGAGTCGGGCGTGCTGCTGGCCCGTGCCACCCAGGTGATCGAGAAGGATGGCGTGCGCCGCGTGGGCCTGGATGCGGGCATGAACACGCTGATGCGCCCGGCCCTGTACGACGCCTGGCACGACATCGAGAACCTGAGTCGGCTGGGCGGGTATGCCGAGGCCGCCTTCGATGTGGTCGGCCCGATCTGCGAGTCCAGCGATGTGTTTGGCAAGCGTCGCAAGCTGCCGGTCTCGACCGCGCCGGACGATGTGATGCTGATCGCCGATGCCGGCGCCTACGGCTACGTCATGGCCAACACCTACAACCAGCGCGAGCTGCCGCGCGAGGACGTCATCGATGACGTGCCTTGACCGCTGCCTGCCGCCCCCCCTTGAAGACGCGCCGTGCACACGCACGGCCGCCCTCTGAACCGGATACACCATGACTGCTTTCGATAAACACCAGGTTGCCGTTTTCCGCTTCGTGCGCTGCGATTTCGCCGCCGACACCGGCGTGGCGCACCTGGTCTACGCCTTCGACGACGGCCCCGAGCTGATCGAGACGGTGACCCTCCCCGGCGCGCCGTTCGTGCTGGATGCGGCCCGTGCCGAGGCGGTGCAGCGTGCGCTGCGCCTGCTGCACCTGATTGCCGGCGTGAGCTATTACAAGGCCGGCGTGCCGGCACAGGTGCGCATCGACGGCTATGCCATCGATGCGGCCACCGCGGCGCTGGTGGAGGACATCTACCTCAACGGCCTGGGCGAGTTTGCCTACCGCAACGGCTTGAACCTGCGCGGGCGCTTCCGCCTGCCGGTGGACGGGGAGGCCTTCGCCGCCCCTGCCGTGGGGCTGCGCGAACACGCGCTGGTGGCCATCGGTGGTGGCAAGGATTCGCTGGTCAGCATCGAGGCGCTGCGTGGGCTGGGCATTGCCGAGACGGTGACGTGGATCGGCGGGTCGCAGTTGATCCGTGCCTGCGCCGAACGCACCG
The DNA here is from genome assembly GCA_002435595.1 of Stenotrophomonas maltophilia. Classification (GTDB taxonomy): domain Bacteria; phylum Pseudomonadota; class Gammaproteobacteria; order Xanthomonadales; family Xanthomonadaceae; genus Stenotrophomonas; species Stenotrophomonas maltophilia_AC. The sequence continues at coordinate 4,146 of DJBL01000011.1, read as the reverse complement.
GCCTGCCCACGCTCAACATCGGCCGCGCGCTGGCCCCGGAGCTGTTCGAGCTCAACCGCCAGGGCGCATGGAACGGGCATATTCCGGTCACTGCGGTGAACTCGGCGATCATGGTGCTGGCCGCGCTGCTGCAGGGCGTGGACCAGGTGGTGTTCTCCAACGAGCGCTCGGCCAGCTACGGCAGCCAGATTCCCGGCACCGGCGAGGTCAACCACCAGTGGTCCAAGGGCTGGGCCTTCGAGCAGGCGTTCGGGGAATACCTGGAGCAGCATGTGGCTGCCGACCTGCAGTACTACTCGCTGCTGCGCCCGCTGTCGGAGCTGGCGGTGGCGCGGCAGTTCGCCAAGAGCGACGTCTACGACGCGCACTTCTCCAGCTGCAACCGCAACTTCCACATCCTGGGCGAGCGCCCGGTGAACCGCTGGTGCGGGGTCTGCCCCAAGTGCCATTTCGTGTTCCTGGCGCTGGCCCCGTTCATGCCCAAGACGCGGCTGGTGGGCATCTTCGGCCGCAACCTGCTGGACGATGCCGACCAGGCCGGCGGATTCGATGCGTTGCTGGAGTTCCAGGACCACAAGCCGTTCGAGTGCGTGGGCGAAGGCCGCGAATCGCGCGCGGCGATGGCCACCCTGGCCACGCGCCCGGAGTGGGCCGAAGACGCATTGGTGAAGCGTTTCGTGGCACAGATCCAGCCGCAGCTCGATGCCACCGAGCTGGAGATCGCACCGCTGCTGGTGCTCGAGGGCGAACACCGCATTCCGGCACCGATCTGGGAGCGCCTGCGTGCGAATTTCGCAGCTTGAGGGCAAGCGCGTTGCGTTGTGGGGATGGGGGCGTGAGGGGCGTGCGGCGTTCAACGTACTGCGCCAGCGGCTGCCGTCGCTGCCGCTGACCCTGTTCTGCCCGGAAAGTGAGGCCGCTGCCGCGCGCGCGGAAACCGACGGTGCGTTGAGCGTGCGCTCGGACGTGACCGGCACGGCATTGGCCGCCTTCGAGGTGGTGATCAAGTCGCCGGGGATCAGCCCATACGGCGAGGCGGCCGGGCACGCCGCGGCCGCAGGCACGCAGTTCATCGGCGGCACCTCGCTGTGGTTTGCCGAGCACGCCGCGGCCGATGGCACCGTGCACGATACCGTGTGCGTGACCGGCACCAAGGGCAAGAGCACCACGACCTCGCTGCTGGCGCATCTGCTGCGTGCGGCGGGCGCGCGCACCGCGCTGGTGGGCAATATCGGCCTGCCAATGCTGGAAGTGCTGGACCCGCAGCCGGCGCCGCGGTACTGGGCGGTGGAGCTGTCCAGCTACCAGACCGGCGAGGTGGCGCGCAGCGGCGCGCACCCGCAGGTAGCGATTGTGCTGAACCTGTTCCCCGAGCACCTGGACTGGCACGGCAGCGAGCAGCGCTACATCGAAGACAAACTGCAACTGGTGACCGGCGCGGCGCCGCGCATCGCCGTGCTCAACGCCGCCGACCCGCACCTGGCCGCGCTGTCGCTGCCGCACAGCGAGGTGGTGTGGTTCAACCAGCCGCAGGGCTGGCACATGCGGGGCGAGGTGGTCTATCGCAGTGAACAGGCGGTATTCGATACCGCCAATACGCCCCTGCCCGGGCGGCACAACCGCGGCAACCTGTGCGCGGTGCTGGCCGCGCTGGAGGCATTGGGGCTGGACGCGGCGGCGTTGGCGCCGGCGGTGCAGGCGTTCCGTCCGCTGCCCAATCGCCTGCAGGTGATCGGCACGCGCGAGGGGCTGACCTACGTCAACGATTCCATCAGCACCACCCCGCACGCCAGCCTGGCCGCGCTGGACTGTTTTGCCGGGCAGCGCATCGCGCTGCTGGTGGGTGGGCATGACCGTGGCCTGGACTGGCACGATTTCGTCGCGCACATGGCCCATGACGTGCCACCGGTGGAGATCGTCACCATGGGTGCCAACGGCCCGCGCATCCATGCGCTGCTGCAACCGTTGGCCGATGCCGGGCGCTTCGGCCTGCATGCCGCTGCCGATCTTGCCGAGGCGATGCAACTGGCGCGCGCCGCGCTCGGTGCGCAGGGCGGGGTGGTGCTGATGTCGCCGGGCGCGCCCAGCTACGGGGTGTACCGCGACTACGTCGCACGCGGCCGCCACTTCGCCGAACTGGCCGGGTTCGACCCGGAGGCGATCACCGCCATCGCCGGTATCGGCATCGCGTAGGGCCGAGCGCCGGTCGGCTGCGGTTGCGCTTGCCCCATCCCGCCGGGCCTCAACGCATCCCGGCCTGGTCTCCCATGAACAGGTACTCGCCCTCGATCAACTGCTGCAGGTACGCATCGAAACCCGGTGCGATCACCACATAGCTGTCGGGATCATGCAGGTAGCGCACCACCTGGCCGACAATGCCGCCGGGCGCGGGGTCGAAATCCAGGTACAGCATCGAGGTGCCGCCGTTGTTGACGCAGTGCGCGAAGCACAGGCGCTGGCCCATCGGCAGGTCGGCATCGATACCCGCGCCCAGGATGTCGGCGTCCTCCTCCAGCCACTCCTCGTAGATCGAGCGGATGCTCTCGCCCCAGCTGTCCCACTGGGCGGTGTCCTCGAACATCTGTTCGATCGACCGCAGGTAATACGGGTAGCGGCCCAGGTCCGAGCCGAGCATCGGCACACAGACCTCGCCGCCGGGGTAGGCGCGGTAATGCGTTCCATCGACCCGGCCCAGCAGGTCCACCAGGCTGTCGGGCACGTGCGGCCAACGGGCACGCAGGCGCTGCCGATCCGCGGCGCTGGCCCCTTCGGTCCAGGCCCACATGGCGACTTCGTCGGCGGGCAGGCGGGGCACCAGGCCGGTGAGGAAGCGGTCGACAAGCGTCATGGCGCAGCAGCCGTGCAGGAGCGGCCGACAAGGGTGCCAGATCGGCGCGGCAGGCGTCGATGATTCCGCAGCGCCGGGCTCTGACCGGCTGGTTTGGATTGCGCGCGGTAGGGAACGGCGGGGGCAGAGCCGCGCGCCACGGGGTGTGCGCGGCGTGGCAGAGCCCCGCTCTACACGGGGTGTTCGCCCGGTCGCCCTACACTCGGGGTTCTTATCCGGAGGAGCAGGCGCATGGTCAGGCAATGGCGATGGGGAGCGGCGGTGCTGTTGGGGATGGTTGCGCTGCCGGCGGTGGCGGCAATGAAGACCCAGCCGGTGGAATGGCAGCTGGACGGCACCACCTTCAGTGGCGTGCTGGTCTATGACGACGGCGACAGCGACAAACGCCCCGGGTTGGTGATGGTGCCGAACTGGAAGGGCGTCAACGATTCGGCGATCGCCAAGGCCAGGCAGCTGGCCGGCGATGATTACGTGGTGCTGGTGGCCGATGTGTACGGCAAGGGCGTGCGTCCGAAGACCGATGCCGAAGCAGGGCCGGTGGCGACCAAGCTGCGCAACGAGCGTGCGCTGCTGCGGGCGCGCGCGCTGAAGGCCATCGAGGTGCTCAAGGCGCAGGCTGGCAAGGCCCCGTTGGATGCCAGCCGGATCGGCGCGGTCGGCTTCTGCTTCGGTGGCACTACCGTACTGGAAATGGCCCGGGCCGGCGCACCGCTGGCCGGCGTGGTCAGCCTGCACGGCGGGCTGGGCTCACCGTTGCCGGCCAAGGCCGGCGTGGCGCATCCGTCGGTGCTGGTGCTCAATGGTGCCGACGACAAGGGTGTGAGCAAGGACGACATCGCCAGCTTCGAGCAGGAAATGAACGCGGCCAAGGTCGACTGGGAGTTCACCAACTACAGCGGCGCGGTGCATTGCTTCGCCGAGGCCGACGCCAACAGCCCGCCCGGCTGCCTCTACAACGAGCGCGCCGCCAAGCGTGCCTGGAAGGCGCTGGACGAGTTCTTTGAGGAGCGGTTCGAGACCCGACGCCGGTAGAGCCGACCGTGGGCCCAACAACCCGGTAGCGCCGACCGTTGGTCGGCTTCACCGCGCAGGGCGCGGTGCGTTTGTCGGGGGCGTGGCGCAGGAGCAAGGGCAGCCGACCAACGGTCGGTGCTACGAGGGGAGGATTCAGATTGCCCCGTGTGCCCCGCCTCGGCGCAACAACCCGGTAGCGCCGACCGTTGGTCGGCTGCACCGCGCAGGGCGCGGTGCGTTTGTCGGGGGGCGTGGCGCTGGGCGCAAGGGCAGCCGACCAACGG
>DJBL01000012.1 GCA_002435595.1 Stenotrophomonas maltophilia | reverse complement strand
GGCCATGGCGGCCACGCCGGCCTGCGCCGCGTCGGCGGCGGGCAGCCCATGGCCGAGCCCGTCGATCAGGCTCACCGCGATGCCCCCGCCGTGCGCACGCAGGTGCCAGCCATCGCCGCAGGCCAGTTCATGGCGCATGGGGATGCGCAGCGCGCCGTAAGGTACGTCGATATCCACCGGGGCGCGGCTGGCATAAATGCGGGCCACGATCACCGCGCCCTTGGCGTCGGACCAGGCATCGAGCACGCTGGCGTGCCGTCGGATCGCGCCCAGCCCCAGCCCCTGCGTGCCGCCGGTGGAATACCCGTCGGGCAGGCACTGGGCCAGCGACAGCCCCGGGCCGGCATCCAGCGTGCACAGCTCCACGCCGAGCCCGCCGCGGCCACACACCGTGGACAGATACATGCGCCCACCGCGCCCGTGCTTGATCACATTGGTGGCCAACTCGGTAGCCACCAGCGCCACGCGCCCGGCGTCCATTTCGTCCAACCCGGCATGTTCGGCCAACGCCAGCGCTTCGCGCCGGGCCTGGCCCACCTGGGAGACTTCCTCGACCACCACCACCCGGGTCAGCTGGCCGGTAAAGTTCAGCTCCATTTGGTGATGGCGATACGCGTGCCCTTGCCCGGCGCGCTGTCCAGCTCGAACTCATCCACCAACCGGCGCGAACCGGACAGCCCCAGGCCCATGCCCGACCCGGACGACCAGCCATCGGTCAGCGCCTGGCCGAGGTCGGCGATGCCCGGCCCCTGGTCGGTGAAGACCAGGCGCACGCCCTTGCGCAGGCCGCTTTCCAGCACTTCCCAGGCCATGGTGCCGCCGCCGCCGTAGATCACCGCGTTGCGGGCCAGTTCGCTGGCGGCGGTGACCAGCTTGGTCTGGTCGATCAGGCGCAGCTTGCACAGCACCGCCACCTGGCGCGCGGCCTGCCGGGCCAGCACCACGTCCTGTTCGACGCGGATCGGCAGCTCCCCCGTGGCCGCGCTCATGAGAGTTCTTCGTCGGTACGCTGCAGCAGCTTCATCCCGCGCTCGACGTTGAGCGCCGTACGCACGCCACTCAGGGTGAGCCCCAGCTCCACCAGGGTGATCGCCACCGCCGGCTGCATGCCCACCACGACCGTGGTGGCATCCATGATGCGGGCGATGGACGAAATGGTGGAGATCATCCGGCCGATGAACGAGTCCACGATGTCCAGCGCCGAAATATCGATCAGCACGCCGCGCGCGGAGGTGCGGCGGATCTTCTCGCTGAGGTCGTCCTGCAGGCTCAGCGCCAGCTGGTCATGCATGTCCACCTGGATGGTCACCAGCAGCAGATCACCCATCTGCAGGATCGGGATCCGTTCCATCTCAGCGCTCTGCCCGCACGACCGTCTGCCCGGTGCGCTTGAGCGCCAACGCCAGCGCGTCGGCCAGGTTGGCCTTGGTCACGATGCCCTGCAGGTCCAACCCCAGGTGCACGATGGTCTGGGCAATCTGCGGGCGCACGCCGCTGATGATGGCATCGGCGCCCATCAGGCGGATGGCGGTGACGGTCTTGAGCAGGTGCTGGGCCACCAGGGTGTCCACGGTGGGCACGCCGGTGATGTCGATGATGGCGATTTCCGAACCGGTATCGACGATCCGCTGCAGCAGCGATTCCATCACCACCTGGGTGCGCTGCGAATCCAGCGTGCCGATCATCGGCAGCGCCAGCACGCCCTCCCACAGCTTCACCACCGGGGTGGACAGCTCGAGCATTTCTTCCTGCTGGCGCTGGATCACGTCCTCGCGGGTCTTCTGGAAGGCCTTGACGCTGTGCAGGCCCAGCAGGTCCAGCAGTTCGGAGATCGCCCACAGCTGGTCGCCCAGCAGCGCCGGGTCATCGGCATAGCCCTGTTGGATGAGGTCGAACAACGGGCGCTTGAGCGAGAACAGGAAGCGGGCCGTTTCGGCCGAGTCGAAGCCTTTAAGCACGCGATCGCGCGAGAGGTCTTCCAGGAAACGACGGGTCTCCTGCCAGTCCGCGCCGGTCAGGTTGCCCGCGTTGGCCACCGACAGCGCCTGCAGGAACAGGCGCCAGAACTCGCGGACCTGGGCATCCAGTTCGCGGGTGGACAAACGCCCATCCTGGGGCTGGCTGCCGGCGGTGAGGCTGTCCACCCACTGCGCCAACAGGGACTCCTGATGGCTGCGGATGAGATCGATCGTGCGCTGCTGCAAAGCCGCCATGAGGAATTCCTGCAAAGAGAGGTAGGGAGCCGACCCGACGCACCTGAATGGGCGCCGGGACGGGAGCTTAAATCAATTCAGGTAGCTGAGGAGCGTACGGTGAAGCGTCTGATGTGAAGTCCTTGACTACATAGCTGACTCGTTCATGTAACGCCCATTCACCCTGCCTGGATCGCACCCCATCGCATGGATCATCCCCCCTCCGGAGCGGCCCAGGCGCGCACCGGGCGGCTCGCCAGCAGCGCCATGCTGCGGTCGGGCAAGGTGAGGCCGCCGCCTTCATCCAGCGTCGGCGCCTGCCCTGCCGTGGTGGACAGCAGCACCCGCCAATGCCGCTCACCCGCCGCGGGCACCGCAAAGCGGACCTCGGCATGGCCGGCGTTGACCACCAGCAGCAAGGTGTCATGTTCCGGGCCGTGTTCGCTCTCGCCGACATCGCTGCCGCCCATCCTGAGCATCAGCACGCGCGACTCCGGATCGTTCCAGTCGGCCTCGGTCATGGCGGCCCCATCGCTGCGCAGCCATTCGACCGCACCGTCGTCGCCCCCATCGCGGGCGTCCAGGAAGCGTCCGCGCCGCAGGTGGGGATAGCGGCGCCGGAGCTTCAGCGCCTTGCGCACGAACGCGGTCTGCCGCGCCCCCGCCTCCGAGGCGGCCTCGGCCCAATCCAGCCAGGTCAGTGGGTTGTCCTGGCAATAGGCATTGTTGTTGCCCTGCTGGGTCCGCGCGAACTCGTCCCCGGCCAGCAGCATCGGGGTGCCCTGCGCGAACAGCAGGCTGGCCAGCATGTTGCGCATCTGGCGCGAGCGCAGCGCCAGCAGGTCCGCATCCTGGCTGGGACCTTCAGCGCCGTGGTTCCAGGAGATGTTGTGGTCGCTGCCGTCGCGCCCGTCCTCGCCGTTGGCCTGATTGTGCTTGTCGTTGTAGCTGACCAGATCGTGCAGGGTGAACCCATCGTGGGCGGTGACGAAATTGATCGATGCCGCCGGGCGCCGGCCCTTGTGGTTGAACAGGTCGGCCGAGCCCATGATGCGGGTGGCGAACTCGGCCAACTGCCCGCCATCGCCGCGCCAGAGCGCGCGCACGTTGTCACGGAACCTGTCATTCCACTCGGCCCAGCCCGGCGCGAAGCGGCCGAGCTGGTAGCCGCCGGGGCCGATGTCCCACGGCTCGGCGATCAGTTTGACCTGGCTCAGCACCGGGTCCTGGCGCACCGCGTCCAGGAAGCTGCCCGACGGGTCGAAGCCCTCGCGCTCGCGTCCCAGAATCGTGGCCAGGTCGAAGCGGAAGCCGTCCACGTGCATGTCCTGCACCCAGTAGCGCAGCGAATCCATCACCATGCGCAATGCACCGGCGTTGGTCAGGTCGAAGGTGTTGCCGGTGCCGGTGTCGTTGACGTAGTAGCGCGGGTCGTCGGCCAGGCGATAGTAGCTGGCGTTGTCGATGCCCTTGAACGACAGCGTCGGGCCCAGCTCGTTGCCTTCGGCGGTGTGGTTGTAGACCACGTCCAGGATCACCTCCAGCCCGGCCGCATGCACCCCGGCCACCATCTGCTTGAACTCGGCGATGGCGTTGGTGGCCAGCAGCCGCGGGTGCGGTGCGAAGAAGGCCAGGGTGTTATAGCCCCAATAGTTGCGCAGGCCACGCTCGAGCAGGTGCTGGTCGTCCACGTGGGCGTGCACGGGCAGCAGTTCCAGCGCAGTGGCGCCCAGGTGCCTGAGGTGGTCCAGCAGGCTGTCGTGCTTGAGCGCGGAGAACGTGCCCCGTGCCGATTCGGCTACTTCCGGATGCAGCATCGACAGCCCGCGCACGTGGGCTTCGTAGATCACCGTATCTTCCCAGGCCACGCCCGGCGGACGGTCGCGTCCCCAGGTGAACGCCGGATCGACCACCGCGCACTTGGGCATGAACGGTGCGCTGTCGCGTTTGTCGAAGCTCAGGTCCTTGTCACGATGGCCCACCGTGTAGCCGAACAGCGCCGGCGCCCACTTCAGCTCGCCCACCACCTGCCGGGCGTAGGGGTCCAACAGCAGCTTGTGGCGGTTGAAACGGTGCCCGGCCTCGGGCGCGTACGGGCCATCCACGCGATAGCCGTAGCGCTGGCCCGGGCGGGCGTCGGGCAGGTAGCCGTGCCATATCTCGTCGGTGTACTCGGGCAGGACGATCCGCTCCACCTCACGCCCCCGCTCGTTGAACAGGCACAGCTCCACGCGGGTGGCATGGCGGCTGTAGAGCGAGAAGTTCACGCCCACCCCGTCCCAGGTCGCGCCCAGCGGAAACGGGCGACCTGCGCGCAGGCGTGAGGTCTGCACCGAGGGACGCGGGCTCATCGGCCCGACTCCTTGCCGGCGGCGGCCTGCAGTTCGGCCTCCAGCAGTCGCTCGGCCATCAGCCAATGCCGCGTGCCCTGTCCGTCCGGGCGGCCTTCGGCCTCCCAGATCTGCCGCGCCAGTTCTGCAATGCGTTCGCGTCGTTCGTGCTCTTCCATGGGTCCGGGCTTCATTGGTGGATCAACAGGGTCACGGGGCTGTCCGCAGACAGCGCCCGTAGCGGAATAGAGGCGGTTTGAATATCTACATCCAGGCCGGTGAGAACGCTGCGATAGCGCCCGGGCGGGATGCTGACGCGGGCGCCGCCCCAGAACCGCGCCGGCAGCGCGGCGGTGGCGTGCACGC
>DJBL01000013.1 GCA_002435595.1 Stenotrophomonas maltophilia | reverse complement strand
TCGGCGCCGGCCCGGCCGGCCTGGCCTGCGCCACGGTGGCGGCCGAGCGCGGCCACGCGGTCACCCTGTTCGATGCCGGCAGCGAGATCGGCGGCCAGTTCAACGTGGCCAAGCGCATTCCCGGCAAGGAAGAATTCCACGAGACGCTGCGCTACTTCCGCCACACGCTGGAACAGACCGGGGTCACGGTGAAGCTGGACACGGTTGCCGACGTGGCCACGTTGGCCGGTTTCGACGAGGTGGTGGTCGCCACCGGCATCACCCCGCGCCGGGTCGACTTCCCCGGTGCCGACCATCCCAAGGTGGTCAATTACCTGGACGTGCTGCTGGGCCGGGTCCAGGCCGGTGCGCAGGTGGCGATCATCGGCGCGGGCGGCATCGGCTTCGACGTGGGTGAGTTCCTGGTCCACGCTGGCCCCTCCAGCGCGCTCGATCCGGCACGCTGGATGGCCGAGTGGGGCGTGGACCCCAACTTCGAGGCCCGCGGCGCGCTTGCCCGGCCGGTTCCGGAAGCGCCCGCGCGCAAGGTCTGGCTGCTGCAGCGCAGCCCGGGCAAGCCCGGCGCCCGGCTGGGCAAGACCACCGGTTGGATCCACCGCGCCACGCTCAAGGCCAAGGGCGTGAAAATGCTGGGCGGCGTGGAATACCTGGGCGTGGACGACGACGGTCTGCGCATCCGCATCGACGGTCAGGAACAGACCCTGCCGGTGGACCACGTGGTGATCTGCGCCGGCCAGGAACCGCGCCGCGACCTGCATGCCGCGCTGCAGGCCGCCGGCATCGGGGCACACCTGATCGGTGGCGCGGATGTCGCCGCCGAACTGGATGCCAAGCGCGCCATCCACCAGGGCAGCCACCTCGCCGCGGCGCTCTGAAGCAGGTCGAAACCGACCTGAATACGCGGCCGGATACCCGATCCGGCCCTCGCTCCGAACCTGAATGTCAAGCCCAAAGGTTCAGGATGCATTGGGAAATGGCCCCCTATCGTGCGCCAACTTTCCCGCTCACCACCCAGTTCGAGTGAGCGCGCGGACCCCACGTCTTGTTCGGGTCCGCTCCCGGGCGGCCCCGATGGCCGCCTCCCCATGACGCCAAGTCGTACCCTCGCCCCGTCCGCATGATCGGATGGACAGCCAGGTGCGGCCCATACGGAGCAAGGAGATTTATGAAACTGGCCTGGATTCTCTGGCTGTCGCAGTTGTTGCCGCAGCCGGCCGCCGATTCGTTGTGCCTGAGCACGACCGTCTACCTCGAAGCGCGTGACCAGACCCTGCGCGGCCAGCAAGCCGTCGCCGAGGTGGCCCTGCGCCGCCTGGACAGCGGGCTCTGGGGCGACTCGATGTGCAAGGTCGTCACCGCGCGCAAGCAGTTCGCCCCGACCATCGTCGCCCCCGGCACCCAGCTGGGCAACGCCGACGCCTGGCAGGAAGCGATGACGGTGGCCTTCGATGCCGAGCGCAACTGGGCCCTGCCGGTGGGTGAGCGCAAGGAGATCGTGCCCGGGGCGAGCCACTTCGCCGCGCTGGCCATCGCCAACCCGAGCTGGCGCAACGCCTACCAGGTGGCCACCATTGGCGACCACACCTTCTACCGCGTGCAGAAACTCAAGCCGCGCACGTCGTAACGAACTGTTACGGCCATACCGTTGAGGATGCGTAGCCCGCTCTGGAATAGTGGGCGGCTCACCCATCACCATCCGCAACGGAGTTCCCATGAAGCTGTACAGCAAGCCCGGTGCCTGCTCCACCGCCGACCACATCGCCCTGCAGTGGACCGGCCAGCCGTTCGAGGTGGAACTGCTCGACAAGGACACCCTGAAGGCGCCGGCATTCCTGAAGATCAACCCGGCCGGCTCGGTCCCGGCGGTGGTCGATGGGGATTTCATCCTGACCCAGAACGCGGCGATCCTGGGCTATATCGCCGATACCTACCCGCAGGCCGGCCTGGCCGGTGACGGCAGTGCCCAGCAGCGCGCCGAGGCCACCCGCTGGCTGTCCTTCGTCAATTCGGACCTGCACCCGGCGTTCAAGCCGCTGTTCGGGCCGGGCAACTTCATCGAAGACGACACCCAGTACGACGCCCTTCGCGCCACCGCGCGCAAGCGCCTGCGCGGCCTGTTCGAGCGCGCCGACAAGCAGCTCGCCGACCGCCCCTGGCTGGCCGGCTTCCGCAGCTTCGCCGACCCGTACTTCTACATCACCCTGCGCTGGGCGGCAGGGGCAAAGGTCGACCTGAGCGGCCTGGACAACATCGCCGCGTACAAGACCCGCATGGACGCCGATGCCGGCGTGCAGGCCACGCTGAAGGCCGAAGGCCTGAGCTGAGACTGCCGGTACGGCACATACGTATATATAGAGAGAGCCCGGCCATGCCGGGCTCTTTTTTTTCCGCGCCTGCGCGCAGGCTCCTGATCGGGGCGGCGCGTGGCCTCCAGGCCCGCCGGCTCGAGCGCCGGCCCGGTGCGCTTACCCGAGGGTGCGCACCACCTTGCCCTGTGCGTCACGCAGTTGGGTGGGCTCCACCCGGATCTGCAGGCGGCCGCCGGGCAGCGGGTAGACGCCGCGCTGGGCCTGCAGGTGCTCGCACAGCGCGCGCAGGCTGGCCGGGCCGAGCACGCAGCGCGCGGCCGCCGGTTCGATCTCCAGCTGGTCCACCTCGCCGGGTTCGAAGCGCCAGCTGCGCTCGGCGTTGAGCAGGATCAGCGCATGGCCGTGCTCCAGCCGCAGCGGCAGCAGCTCCAGCACCCCCGGCACCTGGCCGGCGCCCAGCACCAGTTCCACGCCCTCGCCGCAGGTTTCCCAATCCAGCGTTTCCAGGAACAGCATGCCGGTGCTGGACCCCTCGCGCGCGCTCCCCGCCTCGACCTGCGCAGCCAGGGCCGGGTCGGCCAGCAGCGAGCCGCGCTGCAGATCGGTGATCCACAGCGGCATCGCCGGCTCCAGCACGTCCAGCACGCCCTGCGTGGACCAACGCCGCACCGCCGCCATTTCGTCGTCGGCCAGCCCGACCACCTGCAGGAAGCGCACGCGGCCGTTGGCGGTGTCGCGCGGCGGCAGCTGCGGGTCCTCGACCAGCGCCAGGTGGCGCAGCACCGTGTCGGTGTCCAGCGCGATCGGCCCGTTGGCGTCCAGATGATGGCCGGCCTCGAACACATTGCCGCTGCCGAAGACATAGCGGGCCAGGTTCTGCAGCAGGTTCATCGGCCACACCGGCGGCGCCGCGTCGGTGCCCTGCCCCGCTTCGGCGGCCAGCCGGAAGGTCAGCTCGAAGCCGTAGCCACTCTCGGCGGCGTCCTCGCTCTGCTTGTCGTACAGCTCGGAGAAGCCGTAGGTGACGTAGTGCCAATGCGGGCGCGGGGTGTCAGCCCAGTACACGCTGATCCCGTCGAGCGGATCGTTGCCGCCCAGCGTGTACGGCAGCGCCGTGCCATAGTGCTTCGGCTCCTGGCCGGGATACAACGCGGCCAGCGCCGCATTGAGGGCATCCCAGCCCGGGGTGCCGTCTTCGTCCTTCGTGGGGTCCATCGCCTGGCTCCTGCGTGTGTAGCCAGGCAAGGTAACGCTGGTGCGCGACGACCACCACCCTTGCCCACCGCCACGATTCAGCCAGGCACAGCCACCGCCGTGTCCTGCTGCGGTGGCGCCTGCGGGGCGGGCGCATCGAGCAGCGCATGGGTATCGCCCAGCCAACGGCTGGCCAACGCCGGGCTCCTGGCCTTGGCGACGGCGGCGGCCATGTCCGGCCAGAGTTTTTCCAGCGCGGCCGCATCGGTGCAGCGTTCGATCTTGAGCTGCATGAAGTAGCCCTTCAGACCCAGGTGCCTGCGCACCGATTCGCTCATCCAGTCGTACAGGCGCTTGTAAAGATCCGGGTCCTGCTCGCGACCGGCGGTGAGCGCGCGGGCCGCCGGTGGCGCTACCGCACCGCCGATGACCTCGATCAGCCCCATCTGCGCCAGTTGCGCCAATGCATCGTCCGGCGCGCGTAGCCCCGGCAACAATGCGGTCAACGCATCGTCATCGCGCTGACCATCGACCATGAGCAGAATGGAGCGCAATGCCGGCGGCAAGCGCCGCGCGCGGTCTTCGATTTCCTGACGGCCAGCGGCCGTCTTGGCATGGATGTACGACATCGGTGGTTCCCCCTGTCACCTGCTGCATTGCCACGCCCGGCAACAGCCGGTGGCCGATGCACGTGCGTCCCCTTGCGACCGTTCCAGGCGGATCTCCACGCCGGCGCCTCCGCGCGCCGTGTCCCCAGCGCGCCACGCCAGGCCCCGGGGCCTGCAGCGGTCACGTCCGGAGCTTACCTGAGCCTGGCCGACGCCGATAATGCGCTGCAACACGCGCCGCTCAGGCGTCCGCACGGAACGGCAGGTAGCTGCGGATGGCACGGATGACCACCAGCAGCAGGACCGGCACCGCGATCACCTGGAGGCTGTTCAGCGGCCGGGAATCTGACCGGCAGCGGCGATCAGATAGAGCGCGTAGCCCAGCAGGCAGCACCCACCGATCGCCGTTACCAGCGCTTTGCCTGCACGCATCCTGTGGTCCATCTCCATGCCGTCCTCCATGGGACTCCCCACCGACGCAAGCCCCTTGCGGGGCCGCGCCTGCGCGTTGGTACCATGCGAAGCGAGCGGCGAGCGTCAGTGCCTCAGCGCGCGCCGGATCTCGTCCAATGCGGCCGGATCATCCAGCGTGGACAGGTCCCCCGGGTCGCGCTCCTCGGCCAGCGCCTGCAGCGAACGCCGCAGCAGCTTGCCCGAGCGGGTCTTGGGCAGCGCGTTGACGATGTGGATGTGGGCCGGCCGCGCCAGCGCGCCCAGCGACTGGGTCACCCGCTGCATCATCTCGGCGATCACCGTGCCGCCATCGCCGTCCACCGCCTGGCGCAGGGTGACGAACACCAGCGGCACCTGGCCCTTGAGTTCGTCCTTGACGCCGATCACCGCCGCCTCGGCCACCAGCGGATGGCCGGAAATGCACTCCTCGATCTCGCGCGTGCCCAGCCGATGCCCGGCTACGTTGATCACATCGTCGGTGCGGCCGAGGATGAAGGTGTAGCCGTCCGCGTCGCGGATCGCCCAGTCCAGCGAGCTGTACAGCAGCTCCTTGAAGTGGCTGAAATAGCTCTGGATGAAGCGGTCGTCGTCCTTCCACACCGTGCTCATGCAACCCGGCGGCAACGGCGGGGTCATCACCAGCACGCCCTTCTGCCCGGGCGCCACTTCCTCGCCGGTGTTCTCGTCGATGACCTTCATCTTGTAGCCGAGGTTGGGGAACCCGGGCGAGCCGAACCGCACCGGCTTCATGTCCACCCCGGGCAACAAGGTCAGCGCCGGCCAGCCGGTCTCGGTCTGCCAGTAGTTGTCGATGATCGGCTTGCCCAGCGCATCGTTGATCCAGTGCGCGGTGGGTTCGTCGAGCGGCTCGCCGGCCAGGAACACGTACTTGAGTGCGTCGAGGTCGTGGCGGGTGATGAAATCGGCATCGTGCTTCTTCAACACGCGGATCGCCGTGGGCGAGGAAAACAGCGTACGTACGCCGTACTGCTCGCACAGCGCCCACCAGATGCCGGGGTCCGGATTGGTCGGCAACCCCTCGTACAACAGCGAGGTGCATCCTCCGATCAGCGGGCCGTACACGTTGTAGGAATGGCCCACCGCCCAGCCCACGTCCGAGGTGGAGAACATCACCTGGCCCGGCTTGCAGTCGAACACGGTCTGCATCGACTGCGCCATCGCCACCGCATAGCCGCCGACGTCGCGCTGCACGCCCTTGGGCTTGCCGGTGGTGCCGGAGGTGTACAGCAGATAGCTGGGTTCGCTCGACTCCAGCCACACCACGGGCACGTCCTGGTCGCCGACCTCCTCGCGCAGGGTGGCGTAGTCGAGGTCGCGCCCGGGCACCCGGGGCTCGGCCGGGTCCAGCCCGCGCGACACGATCAGCACGTGCGGCGGCGGCGAGCTGGCTTCGGCGCACGCGGCATCGACCATTGCCTTGTAGGGAATCACCTTGCCGCCGCGCTTGCCGGCGTCGGCGGCGATCAGCAGCTTGGGCTCGGCATCATCGATGCGCAGGGCCAGGTTGTGCGCGGCGAAACCGCCGAAGACCACCGAGTGGATCGCGCCGATGCGCGCGCAGGCCAGCATCGCAAACACCGCCTCGGCCATGTTGGGCATGTAGATCACCACGCGGTCGCCGCGGCCCACGTCCAGCCGCTGCAGCACTGCGGCGAAGGCGTTCACCTCGCGGTACAGCTGCCGGTAGGTGATCTCGCGGGTGACATCGGTTTCGGTGGAGATGGCCACCAGCGCCAGCTGGTCGGGCCGGTCGACCAGGTGGCGATCGACGGCGTTGTAGCAGAGGTTGGTTTCCCCGCCGACGAACCAGCGTCGGAACGGCGGATGGCTGTAATCGAGGATCTGCTCCGGTGGCGTGTGCCAGTAGATGCGCTGCGCCTCTTCGGCCCAGAACGCCTCGGGTTCTTCGATGGAACGTCGGTACATTTCCTCGTAACGCATGACAGCCCTCCCAGACAAAGCCATGGCATCGAGCATAGTCCGATGGCGTCGGGCGGACCGTCCGACCTTGGTCGTACGTAGTGCCGGCTGCGGGCCGGCTGCGGCTGGGTCCTGGCGGCTGGAAAAGCGGCCCGCGGCCGGCACCGTCGACAAAAAAAACGCCGGGCAATGCCCGGCGTTTCCTTCAACAGCGTACCGACGCGGGGTCGGCAGGCCACCGCGGGTCGATCAACCCAGCAGGTGGGCCACGCCAGCGCGCTCTTCTTCCAGCTCGGCCAGGGTCTTGTCGATGTACTTCTGGCTGAAGTCGTCCACTGGCAGGTCCTTGACCAGGGTGTACTCGCCGTTCTCGGTGGTCACCGCGAAGCCGAAGATCACGCCTTCCGGGATGCCGTAGGAGCCGTCGGACGGCACGCCCATGGTCACCCACTTGCCGTTGCTGCCCAGCACCCAGTCACGCACGTGGTCGATCGCCGCATTGGCGGCCGACGCGGCCGAGGACGAACCACGGGCTTCGATGATCGCCGCGCCGCGCTTGCCCACGGTCGGGATGAAGGTGCCGGCGTTCCATTCCTGGTCATTGATCGCCTCGGCGATGGAGGCACCATCGGCGGTGGCGAAACGGTAGTCCGGGTACATGGTCGGGCTGTGGTTGCCCCACACGACCAGCTTCTCGATGCCACCAACCGACTTGCCCAGCTTGGACGACAGCTGGCTCAGCGCGCGGTTGTGGTCCAGGCGCAGCATGGCGGTGAAGTTGCGCGGGTTCAGGTCCGGCGCCGACTTCATGGCGATGTAGGCGTTGGTGTTGGCCGGGTTGCCCACCACCAGCACCTTCACGTTGCGGCTGGCGACCTTGTTCAGCGCCGCGCCCTGCGCGGTGAAGATCTTGGCGTTTTCCAGCAGCAGGTCCTTGCGCTCCATGCCCGGGCCGCGCGGACGCGCGCCGACCAGCAGGGCGATGTCGGCGTCCTTGAAGGCCACTTCGGCGTCATCGGTACCGACCATGCCGGCCAGCAGCGGGAACGCGCAGTCTTCCAGTTCCATCATCACGCCGCGCAGGGCGGCCTGGGCCTTGTCGATCGGCAGCTCGAGCAGCTGCAGGATGACCGGCTGGTCCTTGCCCAGCATTTCGCCGGAGGCGATGCGGAACAGCAGGGCGTAGCCGATCTGGCCGGCGGCGCCGGTCACGGCAACACGAACAGGTGCTTTCATGGGGATTTCCTCTGCTAAGAAGCTAAATAGCGGTGTGGGAGAAGGCCGCGCGGGCGGGGACAGGCCTGGCGGGGCGGCCGGAACGTAAAAACGGCCCCCTTCACAGGGGGCCGCCGGGATCGGGTCAGGCGCTGGGGATGAGCTTGTTCCACTCGGCCACGCGCTCGGCCTGGGCGGCCAGCACGGCGTCGGTGTCGCCTTCCAGGGTGATCGAATGGATCACGTCGCCCTGCTTGACCGAGTCGACGATGGCCTGGCCGTCCAGGACCTGGCCGAACACGGTGTGCTTGCCGTCCAGCCAGTCGGTCTTGATGTGGGTGATGAAGAACTGGCTGCCGTTGGTGTTCGGACCGGCATTGGCCATCGACAGCGAGCCGACCTGATGGCGCACGCCGTTCTTCTCGTCCTCGAACTTGTAGCCCGGGCCGCCGGTACCACGACCCTGCGGGCAACCGCCCTGGATCATGAAGTCGGGGATCACGCGGTGGAAGATCAGGCCATCATAGAAGCCGCGCTTGACCAGGTTCACGAAGTTGGCGACCGTCAGCGGGGCCTTGTCGGCGAACAGCTCGACCTTGATCGGGCCCTGGGTGGTGTCGAAAGTGGCGATGAGGGACATGCAAATCCTTGGGGTACGGGGGTTTGTCGTTAGCCCCATAGGATACACCCCGCGTCATTGCATTCGCGCTGCCGGCCACGGTGCGCTGCGCACACCGCAGGCCCCGTTTAGCATCGTCGATACCCCCGCCGCTGCGCGGCCAACCCCTGACTCTGGGGGCTAGCCTCCGGGCGCCCGCCACGGCACCGCCGCCACAAGGTCCGAGACCGCAGGTCCGGCCGCCGAAGGTCGTTACCTGAATGGGGATGCGGGGCAATCTGAAACGCACTTTTCGCGATTGGTCATCTAGGCCGTATAATGTTGGACTTCTTTTTCCAAATCCGGCGCCGACTGGCCCCCTTTCGCATGTCTATCGAAAATCTTCGCAACATCGCCATCGTCGCCCACGTCGACCACGGTAAGACCACCCTCGTCGACCAGCTGCTCAAGCAGTCCGGCACCCTCTCCGAGCGCACCGTGCTCGCCGAGCGCGTGATGGACAGCAATGACCAGGAAAAGGAACGCGGCATCACCATCCTGGCCAAGAACACGGCCATCACCTGGGAAGACAAGAAGACCGGCATCAAGAACCGGATCAACATCGTCGACACCCCGGGACACGCCGACTTCGGCGGCGAAGTGGAGCGCGTGCTGTCCATGGTGGACACCGTGCTGATCCTGGTCGATGCGATGGACGGCCCGATGCCGCAGACCCGCTTCGTCACCCAGAAGGCCTTCGCGATGGGCTTCAAGCCGATCGTGGTGGTCAACAAGGTCGACCGCCCGGGCTCGCGTCCGGATTGGGTGATCGACCAGGTCTTCGACCTGTTCGACAAGCTCGGCGCCACCAATGAGCAGCTCGACTTCCCGATCGTCTACGCCTCGGCCCTGAACGGCTATGCCGGCCTGGAAGACAGCGTGCGCGACGGCGACATGACCCCGCTGTACGAAGCGATCATGCAGCATGCGCCGAAGCCGGAAGTGGACCCGGACGGCCCGTTCCAGATGCGCATCAGCCAGCTGGACTACAACAACTTCGTCGGCGTGATCGGCATCGGCCGCATCCAGCGCGGCACCCTGAAGAAGAACATGCAGGTCGCGGTCATCGACCGTGAAGGCAAGAAGCGCAACGGCAAGGTCGCCCAGGTGCTGGGCTTCCTGGGCCTGGAGCGCATCGAGCAGGACACCGCCGAAGCCGGTGACATCGTGGCCATCTCCGGCATCGCCGAGCTGACCATCTCCGACACCCTGTGCCACCCCGATACCCCCGAAGCGCTGCCGGCACTGACCGTCGACGAGCCGACCATCTCGATGACCTTCCAGGTCAACAACTCGCCGTTCGCCGGCAACAAGGACCTGTCCGGTGGCAAGTTCCTGACCAGCCGCCAGATCAAGGACCGCCTGGACCGCGAGCAGGTCCACAACGTGGCCCTGAAGGTCGAGCAGCTCGAAGACGCCGACAAGTTCCTGGTCTCCGGCCGTGGCGAACTGCACCTGTCGGTGCTGATCGAGAACATGCGTCGTGAAGGCTACGAGCTGGCCGTGTCGCGTCCGGAAGTGATCATCAAGCAGATCGACGGCCAGGCCATGGAGCCGATCGAACAGCTGGTGGTGGACATCGAAGAACAGCACCAGGGCGGCGTGATGGAAAAGCTGGGCACCCGCAAGGGCCAGCTGAAGAACATGGAGCCGGACGGCAAGGGCCGCGTGCGCCTGGAATACCAGATCCCGGCCCGTGGCCTGATCGGTTTCCAGAACGAGTTCAAGACCCTGACCCAGGGTTCGGGCCTGCTGTTCCACGTGTTCGACCATTACGGTCCGAAGGAACAGGGCGCCATCGCCAAGCGCCAGAACGGCGTGATGATCGCCAATGCCCCGGGTGCCACCCCGGCGTACTCCCTGGGGCCGCTGCAGGAACGCGGCAAGCTGTTCGCTGCTGAAGGCGACAACGTGTATGAAGGCCAGCTGGTCGGCATCCACTCCAAGGACAACGACCTGACCGTCAACGCCATCAAGACCAAGCCGCTGACCAACATGCGCGCTTCGGGCAAGGACGATGCGATCCAGCTGACCCCGGCGATCAAGTACTCGCTGGAACAGGCCCTGGACTTCATCGAAGACGACGAGCTGGTCGAGATCACCCCGAAGGAAATCCGCCTGCGCAAGAAGGGCCTGACCGAAAGCGACCGCAAGAAGGCATCGCGCGGCGGCTGATAGGACCCTGTCGTGACCGACAAGCCCTACAACCCGGATCCTCACAAGCATCCGGGGTTGCACCTGATCGCCTTGCTGGAAGCCAGCAAGGCGGTCCTGGCGCTGTTGGCGGCAACCGGGCTGGAAATGCTCGGCCCGCAGCCACTGCGCGACGCGGTCAATGCCCTGATCCGGCGTTTCAGCCTGGACCCGGATCACGGCACCCTGCCCTCGCTGCTCAACATGATCAATCCCGATGCGGTGCACCTGGCCGCCGCGGCCATGGTGGCCTACGGGGTGCTGCATCTCTTCGAGGCCTGGGGCCTCTGGCGCGCCAAGGCCTGGGCCTCCTGGCTGGGCTGCGTCACTGCCGGCATCTACCTGCCGTTCGATATCTACGCCATCATCCGCCACCCTGGCTGGGCCTCGTGGTCGGTGCTGGTGATCAACCTGATCGTGGTCGGCGTGCTCGCCCGCGATATCCGCAAACGCCATCCCACGCCGACCGCTGCGCCCTGAGTTGCCAAGCGTGGCACGGGCTGGTTAGCCTGAGCGCCGGTTTCCGGGACACCCCGATGCGTCTGCCACTGACATCCCTGGTGATGGTCGTGTCGCTGTGCGGCTGCGCACCCGCGCCCGCGCCGGTGCACGCCAGCGAAGTACGCGCGGCCGCCCCCACGACACCCCCCGACATTCCCTTCGCCTATGCCGAGGCCGACATCGTCGACCTGCAGGCGCAGATGGCCAGCGGCGAGCTGGACAGCGTGACCCTGACCCGGGCCTACCTGGAACGGATCGCCCGCATCGACCGCGCCGGCCCGCGCCTGAACGCGGTGATCGAACTCAACCCCGAGGTCCTCAAGGACGCCACGGCGCTGGATGCCGAACGCCGCCGCGGCCGCCTGCGTGGCCCGCTGCATGGCATTCCGGTGCTGCTCAAGGACAACATCGGCGCCCGCCCGATGAGCAACAGCGCCGGCTCGCTGGCGCTGGCCCGGTTCCGCCCCGACGACGCCTTCCTGGTCACCCGCCTGCGTGCGGCCGGGGCAGTGATCCTGGGCAAGACCAACCTCAGCGAATGGGCCAATTTCCGCTCCAGCGAGTCGATCTCCGGCTGGAGCGCGCGCGGCGGGCAGACCCGCAATCCCTACCGGCTCAGTCACAACCCGTGCGGCTCCAGCAGTGGCAGCGCGGTGGCGGTATCGGCCAACCTGGCCGCCGCGGCGATCGGCACCGAAACCGATGGCAGCATCGTCTGCCCGGCTGCGATCAACGGCGTGGTCGGGCTCAAGCCCACCGTCGGCCTGGTCAGCCGCGAGGGCATCATCCCCATTTCCTTCAGCCAGGACACCGCCGGCCCGATGGCGCGCAGCGTGGCCGACGCGGCCGCGCTGCTCACCGCAATGGCCGGTCGCGACGACGCCGATCCGGCCACCGCGACCATGCCCGGACGCGCGGTCTACGACTACACCTCCCGGCTCAATCCGGACAGCCTGCGCGGCGCACGCATCGGCGTGGTGTACGGCCCGGTCGACCAGCTGCCCGGGGTCGGACCGGCGCTGGCGCATGCGATCGGCGTACTGCGCGAGGCCGGCGCGGTGGTGGTGCCGGTGCAGCTCCCCACCCAGGGCCAGTGGGAAGACGCCGAGCGGATCGTGCTGCTGCATGAATTCAAGGCCGGCCTGCAGCGCTACCTGACCACCTACAAGGCACCGCTGCGCAGCCTGGACCAGGTCATCACCTGGAACCGCGTCCATGCCGACAAGGAGCTGCTGCCCTTCGGCCAGGACCTGATGGAAAGCGCCGCCGCCGTGGGTGGGCTGGGCACCCCGGAGTACATCGCCGCGCGCAGCCAGGCCCGCCGCCTGGCCGGCCCGGAGGGCATCGATGCGGCGCTGCGCGCCCAGCAGCTCGACGCGCTTATCGCCCCCACCACCGGCATTGCCTGGCCGATCCGCGCCGGCTCCGCCGATGCCTTCCCCGGCGCCAGCTACAGCGCCGCGGCGGTGGCCGGCTACCCCAGCCTGAGCGTGCCGATGGCCCACGTGGACGGGCTGCCGCTGGGCCTGCTGTTCATGGGCACCGCCTGGAGCGAGCCGCGCCTGATCGAACTGGGCTACGCCTACGAGCAGCGCACCCGCGCGCGCCGTCCGCCGCGTTTCAAGACCGACACCCTGCTGCCCCACACCAGCCCACCCTGAGCCGCTGCGCGGGCCGTGGCGAGGCACCTGGGGCGCACGGCGGCGTGCTCAGCCCGGTGCCGTCGCAGCGGGCGGCGACG
>DJBL01000014.1 GCA_002435595.1 Stenotrophomonas maltophilia | reverse complement strand
GGCCGCGCCGGCCGCCAGGCGACCGGCCGGCTGGCCGTCGCGGTCCAGCGGCAGCTGCGGCTCCAGTTCACCCAGGTCGCGCAGTTCCGACAGCGGCGGCAGTTCGTCCAGGCGCTTGAGCCCGAAGTAATCCAGGAAGCCCTTGGTGGTGCCAAACAGCGCCGGCTTGCCAGGCACGTCGCGGTGGCCGATGACGCGGATCCATTCGCGCTCTTCCAGTGCCTGGATGATGTTGCTGCTCACCGCCACGCCGCGCACCTGCTCGATCTCGCCACGGGTGATCGGCTGGCGGTAGGCGATCAGCGCCAACGTTTCCAGGGTGGCGCGGGTATAGCGGGTCTTGCGTTCGGTCCACAGCCGGGTGATGTAGCCATGCACCTCGCTGGTGACCTGGAAGCGGAAACCGGAGGCCACCTCCACCAGTTCCACCCCGCGCTGGGCACAGCCCTCGCGCAGCAGTTCCAGTGCGCGTTCGATGCTGCCCGGCGGTGCCGGTTCCTCTTCGGGGAACAGGCCCTGCAGCTGCGCCAGGGTCAGCGGCTGGCTGGATGCCAGCAGCGCGCCTTCGACGATGCGGTTGATCAGCGGTTGATCCATGCGTGGGCAGTGCTCAGTCGGATTCGTTGGCGGCGTCGTTGTCGTCGAACTCGCTGTTGAACTGCAGCGGTTCATTGGTGTTGCCGGCAGCCAGGGACTTGACGTAGATCGGCGCCAGCGGTGCTTCCTGGACGATGTCCAGCAGCTGTTCCTTGGCCAGTTCCAGCAAGGCCAGGAAGGTCACCAGCACCCCCAGCTTGCCTTCTTCGGCGGTGAACAGTGTTTCGAACCGGTAGAACCGGCCGTCCTCCAGGCGCCCCAGCACATCTCCCATGCGCTGGCGCACGCTCAGGGCCTCGCGCTTGATCGCGTGGCCGGTGAACAGCTCGGCGCGCTTGAGCACGTCGTGCAGCGCCATCAGCATTTCCTTCAGATCCACCGGCGGCGGCAGCTTCACCGCAGCCCGGTCGGGCACGAAGGCATGGGCCAGGCTGGTGTCGCGGTCCTGGCGTGGCAGGCTGTCGATATCTTCGGCGGCCTGCTTGAAACGTTCGTACTCCTGCAGCCGGCGCACCAGCTCGGCGCGCGGATCGGCTTCTTCGCCCTCGGTACTGGGCGGGCGCGGCAGCAGCATCCGCGACTTCACTTCGGCCAGGATCGCCGCCATCACCAGGTACTCGGCCGCCAGTTCGAAGCGCAGCTCCTGCATGACGTTGATGTACTCGACGTACTGGCGGGTGATCTCGGCCACCGGGATGTCCAGGATGTCCAGGTTCTGCCGGCGGATCAGGTACAGCAGCAGGTCCAGCGGACCTTCGAAGGCATCCAGGATGACTTCCAGCGCATCCGGCGGGATGTACAGGTCCTGCGGGATCTGCAGGACCGGTTGACCATGCACCACGGCCAGCGGCATCTCCTGCTGCTGTGGGGCGGTCGGCCGGGTTTGCGGGTTCGCGTCGAGCGCGAGTTCGGAAGTCATCTAGTTGACGTCAGTATTGCAACGGACCGGTCGCCGCGCCGTGCCCGCGGCCGGAGCGATCCGGGCGGTACCAGGGCGGGCAATGACACGCCTGCGTCGGCGTGGTTCCACACATCAAACAGCAAGGCGCGCCGCGATGGGCAGCGACAGAACTACGGGGAGGTCGTCTACGTGTACTGGTGTGGGGCAGCGGGTCGGTCGTCGGGTGGCGGTGAAGCCTCTGCCGACGGGGCTGCTGCGTCCAGCCACGTGCAATGGACCCAAGAGTACGGGTTCAGGCCGGCAGTGTCCAGCGAGGCGGGCTAGAATCGCCCGGTTCGTTTAGCTGAGCCTTGGGAGTTGCCTGTGTGGTATGTGATTGAAGGCTATGACGGTGCCGATGTACTGGGCGCCCGGATGGCGGTGCGCGGCGCGCACCTGGACCGCTTGACCGCCCTGCGCGACGAAGGCCGGCTGCTGCTGGCCGGCCCGTGCCCGGCGATCGACAGCGAAGACCCGGGCCCGGCCGGGTTCAGCGGCAGCGTGGTGATCGCCGCCTTCGACTCGCTCGCCCTGGCCCAGGCCTGGGCCGATGCCGACCCCTACGTGGCCGCCGGGGTCTACACCCGCGTGCAGGTGCGTCCGTTCCGCAAGGTCCTGCCGTGAACCGGGTCGAGCGCATCCGCGCGGCCCTGCAGCAGGCGCTGGACCCGGAACTGCTGGAGGTGGAGGACGACAGCCATCGGCATGCCGGGCATGAAGGCGCGCGCGATGGTCGCGGCCATTTCAACGTCCATGTGGTCAGCGCGGCCTTCGAAGGCAAGCTGCCACTTGCGCGCCACCGGGCGGTGTATGCCGCCCTGGGCAGCATGATGGACACCGATATCCACGCGCTGTCCATCCGCGCCGAAGCGCCAGCCAAAAACCGCTGAAACCCTTGTCCTGCCTTGTCCTGGCGAGTCCCGAACGGGCCCGCCAAGGACAGCTTTGCGTTACCGCTGTACGACATTGGCCTAACGTAGTGTTTACATTCAGGATTGAAAACGCTTACATTCCGCGCCAAGCCCCAGATCTCTAAGCCGTGGAGGGCGGCGAAGTGAACAAGGCAGCCATCACAATCAAAGATGTAGCCCGCGAAGCCCGGGTCTCCGTGGCCACGGTGTCGCGTGCGCTCAATGGGCATGAAAATGTCGCCGAACCGGTGCGCAAGCTGGTGCTGGAGGTGGCCGCGCGCCTGCGCTACACCCCGCATGCGGCCGCGCGCAGCCTGAGCAGCCGGCGCACCAACACCATTGGCGTGGTCCTGCCGGACCTGTACGGCGAGTTCTTCTCCGAGTTGATGCGCGGCATCGACGCGGTCGCCCGCGATCGCCGCCAGCATCTGCTGGTGTCCAGCTACCACGGTGACCAGGAGCAGCAGGGCGCGGCCCTGCGGGCGATGCGTGGTCGCGTCGATGGCCTGCTGGTGCTCTCGCCCTATGCCGAAAGCCCGGGCTTCCTGACCGACAACCTGCCGCAGGCGCTGCCCACGGTCCTGATCAATACCTACCTGCCCGAGCAGGATCATCCGGTGCTGAGCATCGATGACCATGCCGGGGCGATGGCCATGACCCGCCATCTGCTCGATGTCGGCCATCGCCGCATCGCCTTCATTTCCGGCCCGGACCTCAACTTCGATGCGCGCGAGCGCCTGCGCGGGTTCCGCGACGCGCTGGCCGCGTTCGGTGCCGATGCGGCAGGCATCGAGTTGCCCGGTGACTTTGACGAAGCCTCCGGCCATCGCGCCGGACAGGAGTTGCTGGCAGCCGGTGCGCTGCCCGATGCGGTGTTCGCCGCCAACGACATGATGGCGCTGGGCTGCCTGTATGCGTTCGCGCAGGCAGGCGTGCGGGTCCCGGCCGATGTCGCCCTGGCGGGCTTCGATGACATTCCGCTGGCGCGTTTCGTTCACCCGTCGTTGACCACGATGCAGGTGAGTATCGCCGAGCTCGGCGATAAGGCGATGACGCGTCTGTTGCAGTTGATGGACGGCAACAACACGGAAGCGGCCGGTGACAAGCAGACGCTTGTACCGCGCCTGATCGTGCGTGATTCAAGCAAGCCCAGAAACGAGCCGTAGGTCACGACCGTTGGTCGTGACGCCTTAAAACAACGCAATAAATAAAACGACAGGGGCCGCAACGACGGCCACCACCACCCGGAGATTCACATGACGTATTCCAATCACCGCAATCGCACGCCGGCGCGCAGCCTGCTGACGAGCGCATTGGTCACCTGCCTGATGCTGGGCGCCGCCCCGAGCGTGATGGCGCAGTCGGCCACCTCTTCGCTGCGCGGCCAGGTCGCCCAGGCCGAGGCCGGCACCGAAGTGACCGCGACCAACCTGGCCAGCGGCACCGTGCGCCGCGCCACCACCCGCGCCGACGGCAGCTACTCGCTGATGGGCCTGGATCCGGGCACCTATGACGTGGTGGCCAACGGC
Source organism: Stenotrophomonas maltophilia (assembly GCA_002435595.1). Taxonomy (GTDB): domain Bacteria; phylum Pseudomonadota; class Gammaproteobacteria; order Xanthomonadales; family Xanthomonadaceae; genus Stenotrophomonas; species Stenotrophomonas maltophilia_AC. The sequence goes on along the minus strand of DJBL01000014.1, from coordinate 12,911 downwards.
CAGACCCAGAAGGTGACGGTCACCGTGGCCTCGACCGCGACCCTGAACTTCAGCGGCGCGCCGGCCAACGGCAGCACCGCCAACGCCACCAACCTGGACACGGTCAACGTGGTCGCCCCGACCCTGTTGCAGGAAGTGCGTACGTCCGAAGTGGGCAAGACGGTCAGCCTGCAGCAGATCCAGACCACCCCGCAGGTGTCGCGCAACTTCCTGGAGTTCGCCGACGCGGTGCCGGGCATGATCTTCACCCGCGATGCCAAGGGCAACACCTCCCTGCGCGGCGGCGCCACCAATGCCGACGGCACCAACGTCTACATCGACGGCGTGGGCCAGAAGAGCTACGTCAAGGGCGGCGGCGTGGCCGGCCAGTCCGGCAGCGCCGGCAACCCGTTCCCGCAGCTGGCCATCGGTGAATACAAGGTCATCAGCGGCAACTACAAGGCCGAGTACGGCCAGGTCTCCAGCGCGGCGGTGACTGCGGCGACCAAGTCCGGTACCAACGAGTTCAAGGGTGAAACCTTCTACCGTTACACCAACGAAGACATGCGCGCCAAGACCCCGGCCGAGCGCCAGGCGGGCCAGACCAAAGAAGCGTCGGCCGAGAAGGAGTACGGTTTTGCATTGGGTGGCCCGATCATCCAGGACAAGGCCCACTTCTTCGTGACCTATGAAGCCAAGCGCTTCGACCTGCCGGTCACCATCGCCCCGGAAGGCTCGGTCACCAACCGCGTCGGCCTGCTGCCGGCAGACGCCGCCGCCGGCCTCGGCCCGGCCAGCCAGCCGTTCCAGCAGGACCTGATCTTCGCCAAGATCGACTTCGAGCCGACCGACAACGATCGCATCGAACTGAGCTTCCAGGACCGCGACGAGACCCAGCAGCAGTTCAGTGGCCAGACCGCGCCCGAAGCCGGCCGTGAAGTGGTCAACACCGACCGTCGTTACGCGCTGCGCTGGAACCACAGCGGTGAGCGCTACTACAACGAAATGATGCTCACCCATGAAGATTCCTTCAACAACCCGACCCCGCTGACCCTGGGCAACGGCTTCATCTACACCGCGCCGGACGGCACCGAAGACCGCACCCTGGTGAAGATCGGTGGCGCCTCGGCACTGGATTCGCAGGTGAAGGGCCAGAAGGGCTGGGCGATTGAAGACAACCTGACCCTGGATGGCATCCAGTGGGCCGGCGACCACACCATCAAGATGGGCGCCAAGTACAAGCAGATCGACCTGTACGCCTCCGATGCGGCGCAGATCAATCCGCAGTTCACCTACTCGCTGGGCGATGCGGACTTCCCGTCCGACATCCCGTACAAGGCGCAGTTCGTCAAGCCGGTGAACGGCGTGTCGGGCGTGTCCGGCGAAGTGCGTTCGAAGTCCAAGCAGATCGGCCTGTTCATCCAGGACGACTGGCAGGTCAACGACCACCTGCAGCTGAACATCGGCCTGCGCTGGGACTACGAAAAGACCCCTGCCTACCTGGACTTCGTGACCCCGCAGGCCGTGGTCGATGCGATCTACTCGCAGGACCCGCGCGCTGCCGCTGGCCAGACCTTCGCCGATACGCTGGCGCTGGGCGGGCTGGACATCAGCAACTACATCAGCAACGGCCACAACCGCAAGGCGTTCAAGGATGCCTGGCAGCCGCGCCTGGGCTTCTCGTATGACATCAACGCCGACGAGCAGCACGTGATCCACGGTGGCGCCGGTCGTTCCTACGATCGCGACCTGTTCGACAACCTGCAGCTGGAAACCACCAAGCTGGCCCTGCCGCAGCCGACCATCTACTTCCGCAACCCGGCCACCGGCAGCTGCCTCAATGGCCAGGCCGCCTGCTATGACTGGAACCCGAACCTGCTCAACGGCATCGGCAACCTGCAGAGCCTGGTGGGCGCCACCAGCAACGCCGGCCTGGAAGTGGACCTGCTCAACAACAACCTGAAGGTGCCGTACTCCGACCAGTTCAGCCTGGGCATGAGCAACCAGGTCGGCGACTGGCTGACCGATGCCACCATCTCCCGTACGCTGAGCTATGACGGCTTCGCCTTCACCCTGGGCAACCGTTACCCGACCGGCCAGTTCTTCGATGACCCGCGCCTGTGCGGCGGCACCGACCCGGGCCTGAGCCAGGCCTGGAGCTGCAACGTGCCGGGCTTCGGCAGCCTGATCATCGGCCAGCAGGGCATCAAGACCCGCGCAACGCAGGTGCTGCTGTCGGCGCAGAAGCCGTTCACCCAGGAAAGCGGCTGGGGCTCCTCGATCGCCTACACCTGGACCACCGCGCGCCACAACCGCGACATCAATGAGAAGTACGCCTTCGACCGCGGCCTGATCGGCGACTACCCGACCATCCGCTCCAACGGCGCGCCGCGCCACCGCCTGGTGGTCACCGGTTCGTACGCGGGCTTCTGGGGCATCACCTTCGGCGGCAAGGTCACCCTGGCCACCCCGACCGCGGTGAACGACTGGTACCCGGTCACCCAGTCGACCGGTTTCGACCTGCCGACCCCGGGCGCAGCCGTGCCCAACGGCAACGGCAAGTTCCTGATCGGTGGCAAGATCTTCGGCTACCGCTCGGTCGACCTGCAGGCCACCAAGACGTTCAAGATGCCGGGCGATACCGAGCTGTACGCGCGCATCGACATCATCAACGTCTTCAACTTCGACAACTTCTCCAACTACAACTACACCAAGTCCAACGGCAAGTTGCTGGCCAGCTACAACGAGACCGGCGACATCATCGGTACCCCGCGCCAGGTCAAGGCGGAAGTCGGCTTCCGCTTCTGATGACCGCATCACCCGGCAACGCCCTCGCAGGCGTTGCCGGGGCAGCACCGCCGGCCGGCCCAGGCCGACCGGCGGACTGCACAGGCGCTTGCCGTCCATGGATGGGCAAGCGCGTGTGCGGTCGTAGAACGGCATCCGCCCCGGCGGATTTTTTTGGATCGTGATCTGTAAACGGTTTCAGCTTGGTTGAGGCTATGCTCTCCAGCACGAACATGCGCAAAAGGTGGTGGTCGATGAATGCATCTCGGATGGTGTCGCTGGCGTTGCTGTCCGTGGCCATCGCCGGTTGCCAGAAGCAGGCGCCGGACAAGCCGGAAAAGCCCAAGCCGCCGGTGATCCTGGTCGAAGCCGACGCACCGCCGCGGCCGATGAAGCCGGAGCTGCCGCCGCTGTTTGACGACATCGAGCGCCGCACCTTCCAGTTCTTCTGGGACACTACCAACGAGGTCAACGGGCTCAGCCCGGACCGCTATCCGTCGCGCCCGTTCGCCAGCATCGCCTCGGTCGGCTACGCGCTGACCGCCTATCCGATCGGCGTGGAGAACGGCTGGGTCAGCCGTACCCAGGCGGTGGACCGCACGCTGCTCACCCTGAAATTCTTCCGTGACCTGCCGATGGGGCCGCAGCGCACCGGCAAGGGCGGTTACAAGGGCTTCTACTACCACTTCCTGGACATGCAGCAGGGCGCCCGCTACGACAGCTGGGTGGAACTGTCCTCGGTGGATACCGCGCTGCTGATGATGGGCGTGCTGTTTGCCCAGTCCTACTACACCGGTGACGATGCCCGCGAAAAGGAAATCCGCGAGATCGCCGACACCCTGTACAAGCGCGTGGACTGGCCGTGGCTGCAGCAGCGGGCGCCGCTGATCTCGATGGGCTGGTTCCCCGAGAGCGGCTTCATCGACCACGACTGGATGGGCTACAACGAGGCGATGATGGTCTACATCCTCGCGCTCGGCTCGCCCACCCACCCGGTCAGCCCGGACGCCTGGACGGTGTGGACGCGCACCTACGACAACGACTGGGGCGTCTACCAGGGCCAGGAATACCTGTCCTTCGGACCGCTGTTTGGTCATCAGTACACGCACGTGTGGGTGGACTTCCGCGACATCCAGGATGCCTACATGCGCGAGCGCGGCAGCACCTATTTCCTCAACAGCCGCTCGGCCGCGCTGGCCCAGCGCGAGTACGCCATCGCCAACCCGATGAACTGGAAGGATTACGGCGAGAACGTGTGGGGCCTGACCGCCAGCGACGGCCCCCAGAACACCACCCAGGAATACCGCGGTGAGCAGCGCCAGTTCCGCCATTACTCCTCGCGCGGCGCCGGCCTGCGCGAGAACTTCGACGACGGCACGATCGCCCCGACCGCGGCGATCGCCTCGGTGGTGTTCGCCCCGGAAGAAGTGATCCCGGCCACGCTGGAAATGCACAAGCGCTATGGCGACTACATCTACTCCAGCTACGGCTTCCTGGATTCGTTCAATCCCAGCTTCAACTACGACATTCCGATCAAGACCGGCCGGATGGTGCCCGATCGTGGCTGGGTGGCCAGCGACTACATCGGCATCGACCAGGGGCCGATCCTGACCATGATCGCCAACTACCGGAACGATTTCGTCTGGGATGTGATGAAGAAGAACGCGCACATCCGCAAGGGCCTGGAACGGGCCGGGTTCAGCGGTGGCTGGCTGACCCCCGAAGGCGAGGACCAGCCGATGGAACTGCAGAAAGATGAAAAGGCCGCCTCCGCGCGCTCGGTCGGCATCGCCGAATCGCGCGCGGCAGCCGCCCAGGAACAGAAGAACAGCTCCAACACCAACCGTAACCAGCAGCAGGGGAAGTAAGCAGTGCCATTGTCGTCGCGCCCGAAGCTGGGGTTGAGTCTGTTGCTGCTGCTGGCCAGCAGCCTGTTGTTGAGTGCCTGCCGCAAAGAACCGGAAGGCGTCACCGTGCGGTTCTGGGCGATGGGCCGCGAGGCCGAGGTGGTCACCGACCTGATCAAGGAGTTCGAGGCGGAGAACCCCGGCATCCATGTCGATGTGCAGAACATCCCGTGGACGGCCGCGCACGAGAAGCTGCTCACCGCGTTCGCCGCCGATGGGCTGCCCGATGTCTGCCAGCTCGGCAACACCTGGATCCCCGAGTTCGCCGAGCTCAACACCCTGGTGCCGCTGCAGCCCTACGTGGCGCAGTCCAAGGTGGTGGACCCGGCCGATTACTTCCAGGGCATCTGGGACACCAACGTCGTGCATGACGAGCTGGTCGGCGTGCCGTGGTATGTCGATACGCGGCTGCTCTACTACCGCAAGGACCTGCTCGCAAAGGCCGGATACGACCACCCGCCACGCACCTGGGACGAGTGGAACCAGATGATGGCCGCCATCAAGAAGATGCAGGGGCCCAAGCGCTATGCGGTGCTGATGCCGATCAACGAGTTCGAGCAGCAGCTGTCCTTCGCCCTGCAGCAGCCCGATCCGTTGCTGCGCGACCACGACACCCGCGGCAACTTCAGCAGCCCCGGCTTCCGCAAGACCCTGGGCTTCTACGAAAACATGTTCGCCCAGGGCTGGGCCCCGCGCATGTCCGAGACCCAGATCTCCAACGTCTGGGACGAGTTCTTCCGCGGCTTCAACGTGTTCTACCTGTCCGGCCCGTGGAATATCCGCGAGTTCAAGAAGCTCCAGCCCAAGGAGCTGGAAGGCAAGTGGGGCACCGCCGCACTGCCGGGCCCGGATGGTCCGGGCGCAGGCATCGCCGGGGGGACCAGCCTGGTGATCTTCCGCTCCTCGCAGCAGAAGCAGGCCTCGTGGAAACTGATCGAGTTCCTGTCGCGTCCGGCGATCCAGGAGCGTTTCCATTCCATCATCGGCGACCTGCCGCCGCGGCGCAGCACCTGGGACTACCCCTCGCTGGCCAACGATCCGCTGGCCCAGCCGTTCCGCGACCAGCTCGAACGGGTCAAGCCGACCCCCAAGGTGCTGGAATGGGAGCGGATCGTGCAGGAAATGCGGATCGTCACCGAACAGGTGGTGCGTGGTGGACTCGACCAGGATGTGGCAGTGAAGGAACTGGACAAGCGCGTGGACAAGGTCCTCGCCAAGCGCCGTTGGATGCATGAGCGCGATGCGCAGGAGAAGGCGGCCGGCAGTGGCGTGCACTCCAGTGCGGTGGCCACGGGAGCGGTACGATGAAGCAGCGTTCGCTTGCCGGCTGGTTGTTCGCCGGCCCGGCCATCCTGGTGATCGGCGTGTTCTTCGGCCTGCCGGTGTTCTCGGCGCTGGCGCTGAGCATCACCGACTTCGACCTCTACGCGCTGGCCGATGGCGGCAACCTGCGCTTTGTCGGGCTGGGCAACTACATCGACCTGCTGCAGACCCCGATGTTCTGGAAGTCGCTGTGGAACACCACCTACTTCGTGGTGGTCGGCGTGCCGATGTCCATTGCGGTATCGCTGGGCGCGGCGATCCTGCTCAACGCCCCGGCCGCGCGCTTCAAGGCGCTGTTCCGCACCGCGCTGTTCGCCCCGGTGGTGACCACGCTGGTGGCGGTGGCGGTGATCTGGCGCTACCTGTTCCACACCAGCTACGGCCTGGTGAACTACGGCCTGGGCCACCTAGGGATCAACCCGATCGACTGGCTCGGCGACCCCAACTGGGCCATGCCGACCATCATGCTGTTCGCGGTGTGGAAGAACTTCGGCTACAACATGGTGATCTTCCTGGCCGGCCTGCAGGCGATCCCGCATGACCTGTACGAGGCCGCGCGCATCGACGGCGCCTCGCGCTGGAAGCAGTTCCTGCACATCACCCTGCCGATGCTCGGCCCGGTGCTGCTGGTGGTGGGCGTGATCACCGTGTCCGGCTACTTCCAGCTGTTCGCAGAACCCTACGTCATGACCCGCGGCGACCCGCTGCAGAGCACCGTGAGCGTGCTGTACTTCATGTTCGAGGAAGGCTTCAAGTGGTGGAACCTGGGTCGCGCCTCCGCGGTGGCGTTCCTGCTGTTCCTGATCATCCTGGCGGTGACCAGCGTCATGCTGCGTTTCGGCCGCAAGAGGCAGTTGGTATGAGTCGTGAAATCGGCCAGTCGCGCTGGCATGCATGGTGGGTCAACGGGGGTCTGTCGGTGCTGGCCCTGGTCAGCCTTGCGCCGCTGCTATGGATGCTGTCGGTATCGTTCATGCCCACCGGCGAGGCGGCGCACTTCCCGCCGCCGCTGCTGCCGTCCTCGGTGACCACGGCCAACTACCACGAGTTGTTCGCCCGCACCGGCATGGCCAACAACTTCGTCAACAGCCTGGGCGTGTCGCTGGCGATCACGCTGGGCTCGCTGCTGCTCAACACCATGGCCGGCTATGCGTTCGCCAAGCTGCGTTTCGTCGGCCGCGAGCGCATCTTCCAGGTGCTGCTGGCCGCGCTGGTGATCCCGGCGCAGGTGGCGATGCTGCCGCTGTTCCTGCTGATGAAGCAGCTGGGCCTGGTCAACAGCTTCGGCGGGGTGGTGGTGCCGGCACTGGCCAGCGTGTTCGGGATCTTCCTGGTGCGCCAGTACGCGCGCTCGATCCCCGATGAACTGCTCGAGGCGGCGCGCATCGACGGGGCAGGGGAGATGCGGATCTTCTTCCAGATCGTGCTGCCCATGCTCAAGCCGGTGCTGGTGACGCTGTCTATCTTCACCTTCATGGGCGCCTGGAACGATTTCATGTGGCCGCTGATCGTGCTGACCGACCAGGAGCACTACACTTTGCCGGTCGCCCTGGCCACCCTGTCGCGCGAACACATCATGGACGTGGAAATGATGATGGCCGGCGCGGTGGTCACGGTGGTTCCGGTGCTGCTGCTGTTCCTGGCATTGCAGCGTTACTACATCCAAGGTCTGCTGCTGGGGAGTGTCAAAGGGTGAAACATGCCGTCGTCGCGGTGGGTCTGGGTCTTGGGCTGTTGTGGTCGATGGCGGCCCCGGCCGCCGCGCCGGCCCCGTTGCCGGCACCGAAGGTGCTGGACAGCTTCGACGACATGGCGCCCTGGAAGCTGGTGGTCTCCGACCAGGTCAGCGGTTCGCTGCGCAGCGTGGTCGGCAGTGGTGGTGGGCGCGCGCTGTGCCTGGACTACGATTTCCACGACGTCTCCGGCTATGTCGGCATCCGCCGCGAGCTGGGCATCGAGTACCCGGCCAATTACCAGTTCGGCCTGCAGCTGCGAGGCGATTCGCCGGCCAACGACCTGCAGTTCAAGCTGATCGATGCCAGCGGCGACAACGTGTGGTGGGTCAACCGGCCCGGCTACGTCTTCCCCAAGGCGTGGAGCACGGTGCAGTACCGCGCCCGCCAGATCGACAAGGCCTGGGGCCCGGGCAAGGAAACAACGCTCAGCCGCAGCGCGGCGGTGGAGTTCACGATCTACAGCAAGGTCGGTGGCAAGGGCACGGTCTGTTTCGACCGCCTCACCCTGCAGGGGCTGCCGCCGATGGATACCTCGGCGCTGACCCCGTCGGTGATCGCCGATACCGCCACCGCCCTGCAGAGCCGCATTGCCGATGGCAAGCCGGACACGGTCTGGATCAGCGGTGGCGTGGCCGACCAGACCATCAGCCTGGACCTGCACAAGGTGCGCGAGTTCGGCGGTGCGGTGATCCAGTGGCTGCCCGGCCTGGAGGCCACCCGCTACGTGGTGCGCACCTCCCAGGACGGACGCAGCTGGAAGGAAGTGCGCGAAGTGGTCGGAGGCGGTGGCGACCGCGACTGGCTGGCGCTGCCCGATACCGAGGCGCGCTATCTGCGCTTTGACCTCAAGGGCGGCCCGAGCTGGCGCTACGGCATCCGTGACATTTCGCTCAAACCGCTGGACTTTGCCGCTACCCCCAATGATTTCATCCGCTCGGTCGGCGCCGACCTGCCGCGCGGCTCGGTGCCACGCGGGTTCAGTGGCGAGCAGCCGTACTGGACCCTGCTGGGCCTGGATGGCGGACGCGAGCAGGCACTGATCGGCGAGGATGGCGCGCTGGAAGTGGCCAAGGCCAGCTTCAGCGTCGAGCCGTTCGTCGTGGTGGACGGCAAGAAGCTGCTGAGCTGGGCCGACGTGGCCAGCACCCAGTCGCTGCAGGACGACTACCTGCCGATCGCCAGCGTGGACTGGCGCCATGACAAGGCCGCATTGACCGTGACCGGCTTCGTCCAGGGCACCCCGGACAAGGCCCAGCTGGTCGGCCGCTACACCCTGCGCAACCCGGACAAGGTCGCCCACCAGTACACCCTGGCCCTGGCCGTGCGCCCGTGGCAGGTCAACCCGCCCACGCAGTTCCTCAATACCGTCGGTGGCTTCAGCCGCATCGACAACCTGTCGGTGGACGCCACCGATGTCGAGGTCAACGGCACTGCGCGCCTGTACCCGGCGCAGGCGCCCGATGCCACCTTTGCCACCACGTTCGACGGCAAGCTGGAGGTCGTGCACCTGGCCAGCGGCAAGCTGCCCGCCACCACCGAAGTGCGGGACCCGACCGGCCTGGCCTCCGGCGCGCTGCTGTACCGCTGGACGCTGGAGCCGGGCCAGAGCCGCGAGATTGCCGTGGTGCTGCCGCAGACCGGTGCCTGGACGATGCCCAGTGACTTCGACGCGGCCAAGGCCCAGCAGGCCGTGGCCTCGATGTGGCGCACCAAGCTGGACCAGGTGACCCTGCAGGTGCCCGCCGCCGGCAAGCCGCTGGCCGACACCCTGCGCACTGCGCTGGCGCACATGCTGATCTCGCGCATCGGGCCGAGCATCCAGCCCGGCACGCGGTCCTACTCGCGCAGCTGGATCCGCGACGGGGCGATGATTTCCGAGGGCCTGCTGCGCATGGGCCGCAGCGACGCGGTGCGCGAGTATGTCAGCTGGTACGCCCCGCACCAGTTCGAGAACGGCAAGGTGCCCTGCTGCGTGGACCCGCGCGGCAGCGATCCGGTTCCGGAGAACGACAGCCACGGCGAGTTGATCTTCAACATCGCCGAGTACTGGCGCTATACCGGCGACAACGCCTTCCTGGAGCAGATGTGGCCGCACGTGCAGGGCGCCTATGGCTACATGGAACGCCTGCGGCTGAGCGAGCGCACCGAGGAGAACCGCGCGCGCAATCCGGCCTTCTACGGGATGATGCCGGTCTCGATCAGCCACGAGGGCTATTCGGCCAAGCCGATGCACTCGTACTGGGACAACTTCTGGGCATTGCGTGGCTACAAGGATGCCGCGGTCATCGCCGGCACCCTGGGCAAGGTCGACGCCTTGCAGATCAGCGAGTCGCGCGACCAGTTCCGTGACGACCTGCAGGCCTCGCTGCACGCGGCCATGCAGCTGCACAAGATCGATTACCTGCCCGGCGCCGCCGAGCTGGGTGATTTCGACGCCACCTCCACCACCATCGCGCTGGCCCCGGGCGGCGAGCAGGGCCGCCTGCCGCAGCCGTACCTGGACAACACCTTCGAGCGCTACTGGAAGCAGTTCGAGGAACGTCGCGACGGCAAGCGCGAATGGAAGGACTACACTCCCTACGAATGGCGCAACGTGGCCGCGTTCGTCCGCCTCGGCTGGCGCGACCGCGCCTGGCAGGCCACCGAGTTCTTCTTCAAGGATCGTGCGCCGCAGGCCTGGAACCAGTGGGCCGAAGTGGTCTCGCACACGCCGCGCAAGCCGTTCTTCGTCGGCGACCTGCCGCATGCCTGGGTGGCCTCGGACTTCGTACGCTCGGCACTGGACATGTTCGCCTACAACCGCGACGTCGATGACAGCCTGGTGCTGGCCGCCGGCGTGCCCAGCCGCTGGCTGGAAGGCAAGGGCGTGGCGATCAAGGGCCTGCGCACGCCCAACGGGCAGCTCACCTACGCGCTGAGCCGCAGCGACAAGCAGCTGTTGTTGGAGGTCTCGGCCGGGCTGGTGCCGCCGCACGGCGGGGTGATCCTGCCGTGGCCCTACAGTGGCGAACCGGGCGACACGCGGGTCAATGGTGAACCGGCGCACTGGATCAACGGCGAGCTGCGCATCACCCAGGTGCCGGCCACGGTCGAGATCGAGGTGCCTTCGGCGGTACGTCGCGCCGAGCGCAAGGCACAGTAATGGTGCACGTGTCGGCCCCTGCGCGGGTACGCCGCGCCTTTGTCCACGCCGTGCTGCTGGCAGGCCTGCTCGCCGGCGCCGCGCACGCGACCGCGCCTTCGACGGTGGCCGCCCCGCCGGCGCCGTCGTCCGCTGCGGCCAGCACCACCCCGGGCATGAGCATGGTCACCTTCAACCTGCATCACGACCGCGAAGACTGGCCGGCGCGGCGCAAGGTGATCCTGCGCGAACTGCAGGCACTGCGCCCGGACGCGATCGCCCTGCAGGAAGTGATCCAGAAGCCGCACGTGCGCAACCAGGCGGCCTGGCTGGCACGCAGGCTCGGCTACGACTACCAGTTCGTTTCCACTGATCCGCCGGGCCGCTTCAAACGCTATGGCAATGCGCTGCTGACCCGGCGCCCGGTGCTGGCGCGCAACGACCACCTGCTGGCGCCGCTGGGCGACTACCGCACCGTGGCGCACCTGCGCATCGACGTGGACGGCCAGCCGGTCAATGTGTATGCCACCCACCTCAACGAACGCGCGGACGACAGTGGCAGCCGCATCCGCGGCGAGCAGGTGGCCGACCTGTTGAAGTTCATTGCCGGTACCGCCGGTAACGACCCGGTGGTGATTGCCGGGGACTTCAACGCGCTGGTGGATGCCGGCGACCTCAGCGCGCTGCGCAACCACTACGGCGACAGCTTCGGCAGCGTGCACGTCAACAACGAACTGGCCCAGGTGAGCACGCTCAACCGGCACTACTACCAGGCTCCCTCGCGCATCGACCACATCTTCTTCCAGCAGGACCGCCTGCTCGCACGCGAAGCGAAGATCCTGTTCGACCAGCCCTACGCCGAAGGCCGCTGGGCCTCGGACCACTACGGTGTATGGACGCGGCTGCAGTTCGCGCCCAGTCCGGGCAGCCCGGCCGCCACCACGCCCTGAACGGGGGGGAGAACCACGCCACGCGTGGCTGCGCCTTCGCCGTGCATGCGTACCGACCAACGCGGGTACCTGCCGCGACGCAATGGCCTGTTCGCTGATCCTCCCCCAGCGCTGGCGATCGCGCGTGCGCCTCGTGCCGCCGATGGCGCAGCACCCGCCTGCGCCCGATGCCATGCGACCCGCTACCGCGATCACCGCGCCCGCTTCGTGGCGCCGTGATTGCCGCTCGCAAGCGGTGGAGAACGGGTAGGGCGGCGGTGCCAGTACTTCGATGAGGCCGCGGCGAACAGCTCCCCTGGCGCGGCATCGCGCACCGCGATGGCCGCTTCACTGAGCGGCGCAGGGGGGGCTGGCAATCCCGAAGCAGCAACAGCATCGCACTGCCGGGCAGGCGCCGCTGGCGTGGCGTCATGCGCCGCGCATGCCACAGCCCGGTGCGGATCCAGGCCCTCCCGGAGCGCAAACGCAGACAGCGGCCCGAAGGCCGCTGTCTGGTGTTACGTGAAGCAGGCCGGATCAGGCCTTGTCGTTCTTTTCCTGATCCTGCTTGCCTTCTTCATCGGCCTGCGCGACATCGGTGGGGATGTCCTCGCGTGCTTCGGCCTGCGCGGCCTGTGCGGCGGCGTCGGTGCTGGCCGGGGCCTCGCTGGCCACGCTGCCAAACAGCTGGCCGTTCTGCACCACCGGTGCAGCGTCGACACGGGCCACCGGAGCCGCGGCGGGCTTTTCCGGCGCGGCCGGGGTCGGATCGACCGCGTCGAGCATGCTCGACTGCACCGGGTGGGCCGGCTGGCCTGCATCGATGGCAGCGGGGGCGGCTTCGACGGCCTTCGGCGCTTCAACCACCGGGGCGGCTTCGACGGCCTTCGGGGTTTCGACCACCGGGGCGGCTTCCACAGCCTTCGGGGTTTCAACCACCGGGGCGGCTTCGACGGCCTTCGGGGTTTCGACCACCGGGGCGGCTTCGACGGCCTTCGGGGTTTCAACCACCGGGGCGGCTTCGACGGCCTTCGGCGCTTCGACCACCGGGGCGGCTTCGACAGCCTTCGGCGCTTCGACCACCGGGGCGGCTTCGACGGCCTTCGGGGCTTCAACCGCCGGGGCAGCC
>DJBL01000015.1 GCA_002435595.1 Stenotrophomonas maltophilia | reverse complement strand
CCGACCACCCCCGATCCGCCCAACAACGCGTAGATCCAGGCCATGCCTGGATAGGCCACCGACCACCCCAGACCCGCCCGACAACGCGTAGATCCAGGCCATGCCTGGATAGGCCACCGACCACCCCAGACCCGCCGACAACGCCGTAAATCCACGCCACGCCTGGATAACCCACCGACCAACCCGACCGCGTCGCTCACAGCCCTCGATCACCGCCGCCCCCCCCCCGCAACGCGCTCGGCTGAATGTCTGACAACATTCTTCACCTGAATGGGCCGCATCAACGACGGTGTTCAGCAGAAATCCACAGCCTGCGGCCTTATATTGGTGGCCAAGTCGTTGATATCCAACAACTATGTTCCGCGTCCCGACCCCCTCGCCACTGTCATCATTTCGCGGTACGTTAGTAGGGTGATCGGCGCCATCGTTTCATGAACAGAACGCTGGAACTTCTTTTCCCTTTAGCAGTCCAAATCCGGGACTGCTAAGATGAGCCCTATGAGCCAGAACACCTCTACTGCCCTTGTGGCAAACAATCTCCCGATTCCCAGTGCGCTCGGTTCGCTGGACGCCTACATCGGTGCCGTGCACCAGATCCCGGTGCTGTCGGTCGATGACGAACAGGACCTGGCCCGCCGCTTCCGCGACGAGCTGGACCTGGACGCCGCGCGCGAGCTGGTCCATTCCCACCTGCGCTTCGTGGTGCACGTGGCCCGTGGCTACAACGGCTACGGCCTGGCCCTGGGCGACCTCATCCAGGAAGGCAACATCGGCCTGATGAAGGCGGTCAAGCGCTTCGACCCGGACATGGGCGTGCGCCTGGTGTCCTTCGCGGTGCATTGGATCCGTGCGGAAATGCACGAGTTCATTCTCAAGAACTGGCGCATCGTCAAGGTCGCCACCACCAAGGCGCAGCGCAAGCTGTTCTTCAACCTGCGCAAGTCCAAGACCCGCCTGGGCTGGATGAACGCGGCTGAAGTCAGCGCGGTGGCCAAGGACCTCAACGTGTCCGAGCGCGAAGTGCTCGAGATGGAGTCGCGCCTGTCCGGTCGCGATATCGGTTTCGATGCGCCCAGCGACGAAGACAATGACAACACCCCGCCGTCGCCGGCCGCGTACCTGGTGGCCGACGCCGAAGACCCGTCGATGGCGTACGAGCGGGCCGACAGCGAAGACAACAAGCTGCAGTTGCTGCGCGAAGGCATGGCCGAACTGGATGCGCGTTCGCGTGACATCATCCGCCGTCGCTGGCTGGACGCGGACAGCAAGGTCACCCTGCAGGAGCTGGCCGACGAATACGGCGTGTCGGCCGAGCGCATCCGCCAGGTGGAGGCGAACGCGCTGAAGAAGATGAAGGCGCTGTTTACCGCGTAATGCGCGGCCGCGTTGAACGATGAAAGGCCCGGCACTGCCGGGCCTTTTCTTTTGCGGATGCACCCGCCTGTTGTCCGTCCACGGCTGGGCGCAGGGTGACAACACACCCGCTCGGCCAGCGCTGAAGCGACAATCGACCGCAACGGTCTCGGCGCGGTCCTGCAACGCCACGGCCCGGCAATGCCGGGCCGTGGTTCGTGGCGTTGCCGCGTGCCCTGTGCCCGCAATGGGAGGGCACCGGTTCGGCGTTACGCTTCCCGCGCGATCGCCCGCCAGCCGATGTCGGTGCGGTAGAACGCGTTGTCCCAGCTCACCTTGGCCACGCCCGCATAGGCGTTGGCCTGCGCGTCGCGCACGCTGTCGCCCAGCGCTGCCACGCACAGCACGCGACCGCCGGCGCTTACCACCTGGCCCTGCGCATCCAGCGCGGTGCCGGCATGGAACACCTTGGCCGTGGCCGGCACCGTGTCCAGGCCGGAGATCACATCCCCGGTGATCGGCGTTTCCGGGTATGGCCTGGCCGCCAGCACCACGCCCAGCGACGGGCGCGCATCCCACTGCGCCTGCACCTGGTCCAGCCGTTCGTCGATGGCCGCTTCGACCAGATCGACCAGGTCCGACTGCAACCGCAGCATCACCGGCTGGGTTTCCGGGTCGCCGAAGCGCACGTTGAACTCGATCACCTTGGGCGCGCCGCTCGCATCGATCATCAGGCCCGCATAGAGGAACCCGGTGAACGGAATGCCGTCGGCGATCATGCCCTGCACGGTCGGGTTGACCACCTCGCGCATCACCCGCGCATGTACTTCATCGGTCACCACCGGGGCCGGCGAGTACGCACCCATGCCGCCGGTGTTCGGGCCGGTATCACCATCGCCCACGCGCTTGTGGTCCTGCGAGGTGGCCATCGGCAACGCGGTGGTGCCGTCCACCATGGAGATGAAACTCGCTTCTTCGCCGTCGAGGAATTCCTCGATCACCACGCGTGCGCCGGCATCGCCGAACGCATTGCCCGAGAGCATGTCGCGCACCGCGTCCTCGGCTTCGGCCAGGGTCATCGCCACGATCACGCCCTTGCCCGCGGCCAGGCCGTCGGCCTTGACCACGATCGGCGCGCCCTTCTCGCGGATATAGGCCAGCGCCGGCTCCACCTCGGTGTGCACGGCATAGAACGCGGTGGGGATGTGGTGGCGGGCCAGGAAGTCCTTGGCGTAGGCCTTGCTGCCCTCCAGCTGCGCGGCGGCCGCGGTCGGCCCGAAGATGCGATGGCCGGCGGCGCGGAAACGGTCCACCACGCCCGCCACCAGCGGCACTTCCGGGCCCACCACGGTCAGCGCGATGCCCTCGGCGGCGGCCAGCGCCAGCAGGCCGTCCAGGTCGGTCACCTTGACCGGCACGTTGCGGCACTTGGCCTCGGTGGCGGTGCCGGCATTGCCGGGGGCCACCAGCACCTCGGTGACGCGGGAGGACTGGGCCAGCTTCCAGGCCAGGGCGTGTTCACGGCCGCCGGCGCCAATGACCAGGATCTTCAATGCAGTTCTCGCGGAGGGGAGCGGGACCGCGATTTTACGCCGTGCAGGACGTGCCTGCACCGCGCGGTGTTTCAGCGGCAGCCTTCGCGCTGGAGGGCGTCCGGATAGGCGTAGGTCCAGGTCTTCGGGTCCAGGGTGAAGCGGTGCTCGCGCCGCACCTGCTTGCCACCGCATTCGATGCCGGTCTCCTCGATCAGCACCGGCCAGGTGCGGGCGCTGCGGTCGCTGTCGTCCATGCGCAGGGCGAAGTCCAGGTTGAACGTGCGGGTGCGGCAGTCTTCGGCCTGCTCGGCGTCGTCGCAGTCGTAGGCGGCAACATTGTCGATGTGGCTGCGCACGCTGCCGGTATCCACCAGCCCGTTCGGGCCGGGCAGGATCAACGCCTGCGATTGCAGGGCGTAGCCCTGGCCGTACCAGCCGCTCTCGTTGCGGAAGCCGTAGAAATCGCTGCCGGCGCGGATGATCTCCACGGTGCCGGGGCGGCCGCTGCTGCCATAGGTGCCACCGGTGAGCTCGGCGGCCACCTCGAAGCTGTCCCTGCTCGGGCGCAGCACGTAGAAATCGATGGTGCCCGGGTCGGCATGGCCGGCGTCCACCAGCTCGCCGCACACGGCCAGCAACTGCTGCCAGCTGTCACCGCTCACCACCGGCTGCTCGGCGCAGACCTGCCAATCGGTGGCCCGCGCCTGGCCGTCCTGGGCCCACGGGCCACGCCAGCCCTCGGAGAGCCGGGCGGCCTTGCCGTAACGCGCGGCCAGGAACGCCTGCAGCCGCGCCGTGCGGCTGACGTGGGGGGCGGGTGCCGCGGGGGTGAGAT
>DJBL01000076.1:34149-34481 GCA_002435595.1 Stenotrophomonas maltophilia | reverse complement strand
CCGCGGTCGCCGCGGACACCACCGCGCCTGCGCCGCCGCAGGCGGCCAGCGATGCCGCCCCGACCGACGCCGAAGACGATTTTGCCGCGCTGTACGGCGGCCCGGCGCCCAGCGTCGATGGCAGCGAACCGGGCCGTGCCGCCTACGATCCGTGGGAACCGTTCAACCGCAAGGTGCACAGCTTCAACAACGTGGTCGACCGTGCCGTCGCGCGCCCGCTGGCCACCGCCTACACCCACGTGGTGCCGCGTTTTGCGCGTACCGGGGTGACCAACTTCTTCAGCAACCTGCGTGCCCCGGTGACCATCACCAACCAGCTGCTGCAGGGTCGC
>DJBL01000076.1:33650-33954 GCA_002435595.1 Stenotrophomonas maltophilia | reverse complement strand
AACCAGCTGCTGCAGGGTCGCCCGGGCGATGCCTGGGACAGCCTGGGCCGGTTCCTGATGAACTCCACGCTGGGCGTGGGTGGCCTGTTCGACCCGGCCAGCAAGGCGATGGTGCCGCGTCGCAGCGAAGATTTCGGCCAGACCCTGGGTGCCTGGGGCTGGCGCGGCTCCCGCTACGTGGAACTGCCGTTCTTCGGCCCGCGTACCGTGCGCGATGTCTTCGGCCTGGCCGGCGACATTCCGCTCTCGCCGATCCGTACCATCGAGCAGGACCGGCTGCGCATCGGCCTGCAGGGCCTGCAGC
>DJBL01000076.1:33181-33478 GCA_002435595.1 Stenotrophomonas maltophilia | reverse complement strand
TCGGCCTGCAGGGCCTGCAGCTGGTGGACATGCGATCGCAGCTGATGGCCCTGGACGACATCCGCGACAGCGCCGTGGACGAATACGCGCTCACCCGTGATGCCTGGCTGCAGCGCCGCAACTACCAGATCGAAAACGACCTGCGCGGCAAGCATGCACGCGGCAAGGACGCCGACGACACCGCGCCGATCCCGGTCGATGCGATGCCGATGCCGAACTGGAGCAACTGAGCCACGGCGTACTCCCAATGGGGGTACCTGCCGCGGCAAGCCCACAAAAAACCCCGCCAAGGCGGGG
>DJBL01000076.1:0-33014 GCA_002435595.1 Stenotrophomonas maltophilia | reverse complement strand
AAAAACCCCGCCAAGGCGGGGTTTTTTGTTGCCCGGCATGGCGCCACCGGGGCCGGTGGCGCGTGCCGGTTACAGCTGCTTGTCCAGGCTGATCTGCACGCCGTGGTCGCGGTCATCGCTGCCGACCAGCCCGCGGTAGTCCACGCGCAGGCCCCAGGCACGCCCGAAGTCGAACATCACCCCGGCGCCCAGCATCCAGCGGTTGCGGTTGAAGCCGTCCAGCGTGGTGCGGTAGAACGGCACCCCGGGCAGGTCGGCGTATTGCATCGTGGCCGTGCCATTGCCACTGAAGTCGTGCTGGTATTCCACCCGCAGCTGTGGCGTCCAGGCCCCCCAGGGGGCGGTGTTGCGCACTTCCATGCGCAGGCCGGCGTTGCCGGTGCTGGTGTCCACGTCCTGCTGGCCATAGCGCAGCGCGAACAGGTCGCTGCCCTGCTCCACGTAGCGGTCCAGGCTGCCGCGGGAGGCATCCAGGCGCGCGTAGGGAGTGAACTGCCATGTGCCATGCAGCAGGTCGGCACCGACGGACAGCGAGCCGAACCACTGGCTGCCATCGCGGCGGGCGTGCGCGAAGCTGCCGTCGCTGGTCACGTAGCGGCGCAGCGTGTAGTCCAGCAGCTGGTGGCCCAGCAGGGCATCCACGAACAGGTGCTGGCCCGGGCTGTAGCTGCCGTACAGCGCCAGGGTGTAGGCCTGGCCATCGCTGCGGCTGCCGTTCTCGCCCACGTCGGTACGGTCACGGCCGTAGCCCAGGCCCACGCCGAGGGCCAGGTCCTGGCCGACCTGCAGGTCGCTGCCCAGGGTAACGCCATCGGTGTTGAAGTCGCCGCCGGCACTGCCACGCCGATCGGTGCGGCCGGTGCGCAGGGTGCCGCCCACCCACACGCCGAGTGCGGCCTGCGTGCCGGACTCGGCGCTCATCGGTGCGTCCAGGTCCGGCTCGCGATCAAACGGCTGGCGGCGCTGGGCGGCGCAGTCGCTGCCCGGCAGGCTGCCCACCGCCGGCTCGCAACGGCCGGTGCCGTAGGCCAGGCCGAGGTTGTTGCTGAAGCCGTTGCTGCGGCTGGCCCCGTGCAGACGCTGCATGCGTTGCTGGAAGTTCTCGATCTGCGAGCTGGCAAAGCGACGTGCCGCATCGGCCTGCGCCGACAGCAGCCCGCGCACTTCCGGGTCGCGGGTCGGGTCCGGACGCTGGGTCACCTGCACGGTGTAGTCGCGGGTGCCGGTGAAGCCCTGTGCATCGGTGGCGGTGACGGTGAAGGCGAACGCGCCGGCGGCCGTGGGCGTGCCGGTGAGCGCGCCGGAGGCGGCCAGCGTCAGCCCGCCAGGCAGTGCACCGGTGGTCACCGCGTAGGTGTACGGGGCGGTGCCGCCGCTGGTGGAGAACTGCTGCTGGTAGGCATTGGCGAACAGCCCGGCCGGCAGCGTGGCCGGGGTCAGGGTCAGCACCGGGGCGGCCACGCTCAGCGTGTAGGCCTGCGTGACGCTGGCCGTGGCACCGGTGGTGCTGTCGGTGGCGGTCACGCTGAAGCTGGCCGTGCCCACCGCCGTCGGGATACCCGACAGGCGGCCGCTGGCTGCATCCAGCACCAGCCCGGCCGGCAGGCTGCCCGAGCCGATGGCGAAGGTGTACGGCGCCACGCCGCCGCTGACCGCGAAGGCCACCTGGTAGGCGCTGCCCGCCGTGGTCGGGGCAAGGGCACCGGCCGCCGGGGTCAGGCCCAGCGTGGGCGTGGCCACCTGCAGCGTGTAGTTCTGCACCACGCTGGCCGGGGTGCCGGTGGTGCTGTCGGTCACGGTGACGGTGAGCGGGAAGCTGCCCGACTGGGTCGGCGTGCCGGACAGCAGCCCAGTGGCGGTATCGAAGGCCATGCCGTTGGGCAGCGGACCTGTGAGCGCGTAGCTGTACGGCGCCACGCCCGCCGCGGCGGTGATGGCCTGCTGGTAGGCGGTGCCCGCGGTGGCGGCCGGCAATGTGGCCGGCGTCACGGTGAGGGCCGGGCTGGCCACGGTCAGGGTGAAGCCCCACGCGCTGTAGAACGGTCCAGTGCCGGTGCTGCTGTCGGTCGCCGAGGCCACCAGGTTGAAACTGCCGGCCTGGGTCGGCGTTCCGCTGACGGTGACGCTGTCGGCAGTGCTGGCGGTGATCGCCAGGCCGGCCGGCAGGTTGGCGACCTGGTAGCCGCTGTACGGGGCAGCCCCACCGGACCAGGTGAAGGTCTGGCTGTAAGCCGCACCGGCCACTGCCGAAAGCACGCTGTTGGCGCTGACGATGATGGGCGGGTTGCCCACCGTCACGGTGACCGTGGCCGGCGCGGAGATACCGGTGCCGTTGCTGGCGGTGTAGGTGAAGCTGTCACTGCCGGCGAAGCCCGCTGCCGGCTGGTAACTGATGGAGGTCGAGCCGGTCACCGTGGCGATGCCGTGCGCCGGGGCGCTACCGATCGCCACCGAACTGGCCGCCCCGCCGGACAGCGCGAGCGTCACCGGCGCGGCCGGCGCACCGTAGGCCACCGAGGTGCTGACATTGCTGGCTACCGGCACCCCGTCGGCCACGGTGATCGACATCGGGGTGCTGGTCGAATACGGCGCACCCACGCCGGTGCTGCTGTCGGCGGCGGTCACGGTGAAGTTGAACGTGCCCAACTGGGTCGGCGTGCCGCTGAAGACACCGCTGGCCGCCATGCTCAATCCCTGCGGCACGCTGCCGGCGGTGACCGCGTAGGCGTACGGCGCGGTGCCGCCGCTGGCCGGGCCGACGGTGGCGGTATACGGCTGGGCCAGGGTTGCCCCCGGCAGAGCGCCACCCGGCAGCACCAGCGTGGGTGCGCCCACGGTGAGCACATAGGTCTGCGCGCCGGTGTAAGGACCCGGCGCTGCACTGGTATCGGTCGCGGTCACGGTGAAGGGGTAGGTGCCGCCCGCGGTGGGCGTACCGGCCAGCACGCCGCCCGTGCTCAGGGTCAGGCCCGGCGGCAGCACGCCGGTGGTGACGGCATAGCTGTAACTGCCACTGCCGCCGCTGGCGACGATGGTCTGGGTGTAGGCAACGGCGATCGCCGGGGACGGCAGCACCGTCGGCGCGACGGTGACCGGCTGATCATCATTGAGCACGGTCACGGTGCCCTGCGCATTGGCGAGTGCGGCATTGGCGGGGGCGCTCAGATTGACCGCGAAGGTCTCGGCGGCCTCCGGCGTGGTGTCGCCGTTGACGGTGACCGCGATGGTCCGGGTGGTCGTGCCGGGCGCGAACGTCAGCGTCCCGCTGGCGCTGCTGTAGTCGGTGGGCGCCACGGCCGTACCGTCGGCAGTGGCATAGTTGACCGTCACCGTCTGCCCGCTCACCGCCGACAACGTCACCGTCAGCGTGGCCGTGACCGTGCCGGTATTGCCTTCGGTCACCGTGGTGTCGTTGATGGACAGCGCGGGCACGGCGTCGTCATTGATGATCGTGCCCGTGCCCTGGCCGTCGGCGACGGTGGCACCGGTGACGTTGCTGACATTGACCAGGAAGGTTTCATTGGACTCGTGCAACGTGTCGCCGTTGACCAGCACGGTGAAGGTCGCGCTGCTGCTGCCGGCCGCAATGGTCTGCGCGGTCAGCGCCTGGGCGACGTAGTCGCTGCCGGCGGTGGCGGTGCCGTTGGCGGTGGCGATGTCGAAGCTGACCCCGCCCGGGCCCGCCGCCGCGTTGAGCGACACGGTGAAGGTGAAGGCGGTGGTGCCGCTGTCGCCCTCATTGAGGATGACGTCACTGATGCTCAACGCCGGCTGGTCGTCATCCAGGATCGTGCCGGTCGCACTTGCCGGTGCGCCGACGGCATAGCCGGTGCCTGCAGCCAGCGTCAGCACCACGGTCTCATTGGCTTCCACGGTGCTGTCGGCGGTGGGCGTGACGGTGATCGTGCCGGTGGTGGCCCCGGCTGCGATCGACAGCGCCGAGGACACCGCCGCGTAGTCGGTGCCGCTGGTGGCAGTGCCGCCCACGGTGTAGCCGATCGACAGCGGCACCAGGCTCGGCTGGTCCAGGGTGACGGTGTAGACCAGCGGGGTGCCGCTGTCTTCGTTGACCGAGGACGGGGCCACGGTGATCGACGCGCTCGGCACGTCGTCGTTGAGGATCGTGCCGGTGGCGCTGGCCGGGGCCCCGACGGTGTAGCCGCTGCCCGCTGCGACGGTGAGGATCACCGTTTCATTGGCCTCCACGGTGGCATCGGCGGTCGGGTTGATCGTGACCGTGGCGGTGGTCGCGCCCGAAGGAATGCTCACCGTCGCCACGCCGCCGGTGTAATCCACGCCACTGGTCGCGGTGCCGCCGGTGGTCAGGTTGACCACGGTCGGCGAGGACAGGTTGAGGCTGCGGGTGACGGTGTAGACCAGGTTGGTCGCCCCGTCCTCGCTGACGCTGGCCGGCGCCACGGCGATGCTGACGCTGGGCGCCGCGCTCACGGTCAGGGTGAAGTTCTCCACCTCGAAATAGCTGCCGGTGCCGGTGCTGCTGTCGGTGACGCGGAGGGTGACCGGATAGGCGCCGGGGGCCACGGCGGTGGTACCGCTGATCACGCCTGCATTGAGCGTCAAACCGGCGGGAAGGCTGCTGGCTTCCATCGCGTAGGTGTAGGGTGCAACGCCACCGGTGGTAGCCAGCGTCTGCGAGAACGGCACGCCCTGGATGGCCGTGGCCGCCGCCGGAGTGAGGCTCAAGCTGGGGTTCTGCACGGTGCCGCTGTAGGTCTTGTCGGCGGCGGCCGTGGTGGCATCGGTGGCGCGTACGGTGAAGGTGTACGCACCGCGCTGGGTGGGCGTGCCGCTGATCACTCCGGCGTTGAGGGTAACGCCAGGCGGTGGGGTACCGGCTTGCAGCGTGAAGGTGTACGGCGCGGTGCCGCCGCTGGCGCTGAGCGTCTGCGATACCGCCGTGCCGGCGGTCAGGGTGAGCGCGGCCGGTGCGACCACGATCGTGGAGTTGGCCGGGGTGATGGTGACCGTGACGCGGACGGTGTCGCCATCGGTGTCGGAGAATTCGAAGACATCACTGGTGGCGGTGTCGCCGCCGTGACCATAATCGACGAACCAGTTGCCGCCGGTGATGCGCAGGTTGGCGGTGCCGTGCTGCGGCAACTGCGGACCGTCCACGGGGCCCTCGCCGGCCAGGGCGACCGGATTGGCGCAGGCCGAGACGTTGATCGCCACCGTGCCGCCATTGCCGACGGTCGCCGACTGGGCCGGACAGATCAGCGAGGTGTGCGCGGCCCACGCGGCGGTGGACCACAGCGCGGCGCAGAACAGGACGAACACGATCGAGAAAACACGCGCTGTATGCGCGTATCGGGTACGGAATGCCATGACCTTTCCCCCTTGGAAAGAATCCACCTGGATGCAGAACACCATCGAGGTGCGCGTCCCGTGCCGGCTGCCCCGGGAGCATGCTGCTCCCGTCGTTCCCTGACGTCGCCAGCGGCAGGCATTCCACGCCTCCCCCCTTTGGCGCCATTGGAACAGAGTCCCCGTGGCGAGGAAAGGGGCGCGGCGGCGGGACTTGTGAACAGCCTGAATGGCGTTCAGAGTAGTTGCGCGCCAGTCCGGCGCCGCGCTCAGCATCCAAGGGGGATCAGATGAGCGAATTCTTCGTCGGCCAGATCATGATGGCCGGGTTCAATTTTGCACCCAGGTATTTCGCGCAATGCAACGGGCAATTGCTGCCCATCAACCAGAACCAGGCCTTGTTTTCGCTGTTGGGCACGCAGTACGGCGGCGATGGCGTCACCAACTTCGCCCTGCCCGACCTGCGCGGGCGCACACCCGTCGCGTATGCGCCCTCGGTCGATGCGACATGGCAGCCACCGACCCTGCAGATCGGTCAGCGGGCCGGGACCGAGAACGTGACGCTGTTGCCCACGCAGTTGCCCGCGCATGGCCACCAGGTGGTGGGCGTGGCCGCCGCGGGCGACAACCGCAACCCCACCGGGCGCACGTTCGCCGGCGGCGGCACGGCCAAGCTGTATGCAGCCCAGGGAGGCGCCCTGGTTGCACAGGCACCGTCGTCGGTCGCCCCGGCAGGCAGCACCCAGGCCCATCCGAACATGCAGCCCTACACCACGCTCAACTTCTGCATCGCGCTGCAGGGAATCTTCCCTTCCCGCGGTTGATCACGGGGCCGGCCGTGGCCGGCCATGCGTTACTCACAAGGAGCATGATCAGATGAGCGTACCTTTCATCGGCGAAATCCGGATGTTCGGATTCAACCGCGTTCCCAGTGGATGGCTTGCCTGCAACGGCGCAGTGGTATCGATCGCAGACTACGACGTGCTCTTCATGTTGCTCGGCACGACCTACGGCGGTGACGGCCAAAGCACCTTCGGCGTGCCGGACCTGCGCGGCCGCGTGCCGCTGCACATGGGCCAGGGCCCGGGGCTGAGCAATCGCCTGCCCGGCATGATGTCCGGGTCCGAGACGGTCACGCTGACCCTGCCACAGATGCCGGCCCACACCCATGCACTGTCGGTCAGCACCGCGGCAGCCACCCTGGAGACGCCTGCCGCCACCGCATTGCCGGGCGCCGTCAGTGGCGAGACCTTCTATGTCACCGACACCAACGGGGCGACCCCACTGGCGATGGAGGCGTTGGCCGTGACCAGCAGTGGTGGCAACCAGGCGCACGAGAACTGCATGCCCACCCTGACGGTGCAGTACTGCATCGCCTGGGCCGGCGTCTTCCCCTCGCAGTCCTGACCCTTCCTTCGTTACGCGCAGAGAACCGACATGACCGAACCTTACATCGGACAGATCCAGCCGTTCGGCTTCAACTTCGCCCCGAACGGGTGGGCGTTCTGCAACGGCGCTACGCTGGCGATCCAGCAGAATACCACCCTGTTTTCGCTGCTCGGCATCCAGTACGGCGGCAACGGCACCAGCACCTTCCAGCTGCCCAATTTGAGCGCCCGCGCTGCCGGAGGGACGGGCACCGGCAACGGCCTGACCCCCCGCTTGATCGGCGGCACGTTCGGCGTCTCCCAGGTGGCGTTGAGCACATTGGAAATGCCCGCCCATCAGCACACGCTGACCGCGTTCGCCCAGACCGACACCAGCAAGCGCAGCGGCGTGCCGGTGGCCGGTGGCGGTCTTTCCCAGCCGGGGTCCAACGCCGTCAAGCCCTTCAGCAATGCGACGCCGGATACGCCGCTGTCCCCGTCCATGCTGCTCCCCAGCAGCGGTGGCAACCAGCCACACGACAACCAGCAGCCCTACCTGGCGGTGAACTTCTGCATTGCCCTGCAGGGCGATTACCCTGCGTTCGACTGATGTTGCCCGCGACGCTGGCGCCGTTCCCTCCGGAGCGGCGCCCGGCGCTGGCCGGGGTCGCCGACGGCACCGGATGGCAATGGCGCGCGCTGCGCGACGATGACCTGCCCTGGCTGGTGCAATTGTATGCGAGCACGCGCGAGGAGGAACTCCGGTCGGTGCCCTGGCCGGACGCTGCCAAGCGGCAGTTCCTGTCGCAGCAGTTCGTGGCCCAGCACCAGCACTATCTGGCCCACCACCCGCGCGCGCATTACCTGGCGATCCTGCGCGAGGGCCAGCCGGTGGGGCGCTTCTATGTCGATGAAGACGGCGAGGAGGATCTCATCGTGGACATCAGCCTGTTGCCGTCATCGCGCGGCACCGGTACCGGCACGGCGGTGATCGGTTGCCAGCAACAGGCCTGTGCGGTGCGAGGTCGCGCGCTGCGGCTGCATGTGATGCAGCACAACCACGCTGCGTTGCGCCTGTACCAGCGGATGGGGTTTGTCGCCAGCCCGGCGGCGGCGGCCGGCGAGCTTTACCTGCCCATGCGCTGGGAGCCCACGTCCCGGGACGTCAGTTGAACACGGCCTGGTAGAGGAAACCGGCACGCTCCTGCGCGATGGGCACCAGGAAGATGCCGACCTCACCCACCCGCGCATGGCGCATCGGGTAGATCTGCTGCGGGAACACGATCGCCGCGGCATTGCGGAACAACAGCGAGAACGGCGCGCGCGCTGTATTGGCATGCGTCTGCTGCAGCGGCCGCGCCTCGACCAGCACGAACTCCATCTGCAGGCCATCGAACTCGGCGGCGAACGTCTCGTTCACGCAGCCGGCAAAGTGTTCCAGCGTCAACAACTCCATGTCCCCTTCCCCGGGCGCGCACCGCAGGCATAGCGGCGTGCGTCATCCTCGCCGCATCGCGTGGCGCGCACAAGCGCCACGCGATGCACCGCGCGTGGATCAGGCCGCCAGCGCCGCGTCGATCGCCGCCACCAGCCGCGCGTCGTCCGCCGGCACGTCCGGGGCGAAGCGCGCGATGACCTGGCCGTCGCGGCCGATCAGGAACTTCTCGAAGTTCCACAACACGCCCGGCGCCGGGTTGACCACCAGCTCGGGATACTTGGCCACCGCACCCTGCAGCTTTTCGCGCATCGGGCCTTCGCCGGTAGCAGCCGGCTGGGCGGCGGTCAGCTGCTGGTACAGCGGGTGCACGTCATCGCCGGCCACGCTGATCTTGGCGAACAGCGGGAAGCTCACGTCGTATTCCAGCTGGCAGAACTGCTGGATCTCCGCCTCGCTGCCCGGCTCCTGGGCCAGGAAGTTGTTGGCCGGGAAACCCAACACTTCCAGGCCGGCGTCGTGCTTGTCGGCGTACAGCTTCTGCAGGCCTTCGTACTGCGGGGTCAGGCCGCACTTGGAGGCGACGTTGACCACCAGCAGCACCTTGCCGCGGTAGTCGGCCAGCGAGGACGGCTGGCCTTCGATGGTGGTGACGGGGATCTCGTAAACGGTCTGGCTCACTGCAGCTTCCTTGGGTTGGGAGGTAGGCGCCGCGGGCGGACCCGTGGCGGGAAAGAATCAATCGACGCAGATCGTGCCCAGGGCGACGCCGCCGTCGATGCGCTGACGGCAGCCGAAGTTCTGGCGGACGTCGGTCTGGCAGATGCCGCTGGCCTTGGCCCCCGGAGCGACCTCGCCCTGGGCCAGGCACTGGCCGGTGCAGTCGGCCTTGGCGCTGCAGGCCTTGCCCGCATCGGCATAGGGCACCACGCACTGCACGCGCTGCAGGCGCCCGAGCGGGGCCAGTTCGCCCCCGGCCTGTCGGCAGGCGGCGGGGTCCGTGAGCGCAGCGGTGGCCGCGCCGTCAGCAGGCACGGTCTCACCCGGCGGCGTGGTGCTGGCGCAACCGGCCAGGGCCAGCAGCAGGGACAACAACAGGGTCTTGCGCATGCGTGAAGTACCTCGAGACATCAGGAAGGACACAGCATGCGCGATCACGTGCATGCGTTGCATGTACGCCAGGTGTCAGTCCGGCGCGCTGCCGCGTTCGTCCACCGCGCCGTCCTCATCCTCGCCTGCCGCATCGTCCAGCAGGTCCTGGCTCTGTTCGGCGGTGAGCGACTCCACCCCGCGCAGACGGCGCTCGATGGTGCGCGTCTTGCGGCTGGCCTCGCCCAGGCTGCGGCCCACGGTGCTGATCTGCTTCTCGGCCTTTTCCAGGATGCCGGCAAACTTGCCGAACTCGCTCTTGACCGCGCCCAGCAGGCTCCACACCTCGCTGGAGCGCTGCTCGATGGCCAGGGTCCGGAAGCCCATCTGCAGGCTGTTGAGCAACGCGGTCACCGTGGTCGGCCCCGCCACCACCACGCGGTGTTCGCGCTGCAGCAGGTCGACCAGGCCGGGCCGGCGGATCACCTCGGCGTACAGGCCTTCGGTAGGCAGGAACATCACCGCGAAGTCGGTGGTGTGCGGCGGCACGATGTACTTGTCGCAGATCGACTTGGCCTGGATGCGGATCGCGCGTTCCAGCTGCGCGCCCTGCACACGCACGCCGTCGACGTCGCCCTGCTCCTGCGCATCGAGCAGGCGCTCGTAATCCTCACGCGGGAACTTGGAGTCGATCGGCAGCCATACCGGGGTGTCTTCATGGCCGCGGCCGGGCAGGCGCACGGCGATGTCGACCATCTCGCCGCTGTCCGGGCGTACCTTCACCCCGCGTGCGTACTGCTCCTGGGTGAGGGTCTGCTCGAGGATGTTGTCCAGCTGCACTTCACCCCAGCTGCCGCGGTTCTTGACGTTGGTCAGCACGCGCTTGAGGTCGCCCACGCCGGTGGCCAGCTGCTGCATCTCGCCCAGGCCGCGCTGGACCTGCTCCAGGCGATCGGAGACCAGCTGGAACGAGGCGCCCAGGCGCGCTTCCAGCGTGGTCTGCAGCTTCTCGTCCACGGTGACGCGCATCTGGTCGAGCTTTTCGGCGTTGTCGGTCTGCAGGCTCTTGAGCTGCTGCTCCAGGGTGGCGCGCATTTCGCCGATGCGCTGCTCGTTGCGCTGGGTCAGCTCCTGCAGGCGCAGGCCCAGCGATTCACCCAGCCGCTGCTGCGACTGCGCCGTTTCCTCGCGGCCCTTGCGCGCGTCCTCGGCCAGCGCCTGCCGCAGGGCGGCCATGTGCCCGTCGGTGCGCGTGGTCAGCTCGACCAGCTGCTGTCCGAACGCGTCGATGCGGGCCTGCTGCTGCTGGCCGAACACCTCCAGCTGCGCGCGCATGTCCTGCAGCCGCTGGGCCAGCAGCTCACCGGTGCGCTGCTGCGCGGCGGCGCTTTCTTCGCGCGCCTTGCGCGCGTCTTCGCCGAGGGCATCGCGCAGCAGGTCCAGGCGCTGGTCGGTGCGGGTGGACAGGTCGGTCAGCGCGCGTGCGAAGCTCTCCAGCCGCGCATCCTGCTGCCGGCCCAGGCCTTCGAGCTGCTCGCGCAGTTCGCCGCGACCGACCCGCGCTTCGTCGCGCAGCGCCTGCTCCAGGCCACCTTGCTGGGAACGCCGCAGCAGGAGCACCAGCTGCAGGACGAGGACGGCACAGACCAGGCCGCCAAGGATCAGGAATTCGGTTTGCATGCGCGCAAGTGTAGGCTGTGCCGGTCTCATTGGCTGCGCCGGAAGGGGCCATGCTGGAGCTGTACGGAAAGTCCACCTCGATCAACGTGCGCAAGGTGCTGTGGCTGCTGGCCGAACTCGGGCTGGACCACCGCCACGTCGGCACCGGGGCGACGGCCGATGCGGCCGCGGACGAACGCCTGCGCCGGCTCAATCCCAACGTGCAGGTGCCGGTGCTGTGCGATGGCGACTTCGTGTTGTGGGAGTCCAACAGCATCTGCCGCTACCTGGCCGCGCGTGCGGGTCGCGCGGACCTCCTGCCACAGGCCCCGCAGGAACGTGCACGGGTGGAACAGTGGATGGACTGGCAGGCCACCGATCTCAACAGCGCATGGCGCTATGCGTTCATGGCCGGGGTGCGCCGGCATCCGGACTACCGCGATGGCGCGGCGGCGGCAGCCAGCCGGGCGCAGTGGAACCACCTGATGGGCGTGCTGGATCGGCAGTTGGCGCGGACCGGTGCGTATGTGGCCGGCGAGCGCTTCACTCTGGCCGACATCGTGCTGGGCCTGTCGACCCAGCGCTGGCGCATGACGCCGGGCGACACGCCGGCGCTGGCCTGGGTGGACGCCTGGTTCGCGCGGCTGCGTCCCCGTGCGGGGTTCGCCCTGCACGTGGACAACGGCGTGCCCTGACCGCGCTCAGAGCCGGGTGAAAACCTGTTCGCGCGGCAGGCGCGACTTGGGCAGGCCGGCGTTGAAGTTGGCCGCGCTGCCGTAACCCAGCGCCACCAGTACCACGCTGGTCAGGCCGCGTGCGTGCAGGCCCAGCTCGGCATCCAGCACCTGCGCGTCGAAGCCTTCCATCGGGGTGGCGTCCACGCCATGCACGCCGGCGGCCAGCAGCAGCGTGCCCAGGGCC
The DNA here is from genome assembly GCA_002435595.1 of Stenotrophomonas maltophilia. Lineage (GTDB taxonomy): Bacteria > Pseudomonadota > Gammaproteobacteria > Xanthomonadales > Xanthomonadaceae > Stenotrophomonas > Stenotrophomonas maltophilia_AC. The sequence continues at coordinate 21,218 of DJBL01000076.1, read as the reverse complement.
AGGTAGGTCTGCTTCTGCATCCAGTGCTGGGCATCGCCCAGCGTGTGGCGGTGCAGGTCCACGTAGTGGTGCAGCGCGCCGCGCTGGCCTTCGCGTGCCTCGGCGGTGGGATAGCGGCCGTCGGCGGTCTCCTGGTCGATCACCTGGGCCAGGTACGCATCGTCGATACCGGTGCGGGTGGCGAACACGATCACATGCGAGGCATCGGTGATCTTGGCGGTGTTGTAGGGCTGGCCGGGCTGGGTGGCACGGGCGATGCGCGCACGTGCCTCGGCGCTGCCGGCGACCAGGAAATGCCAGGGCTGGGCGTTCACCGACGACGGTGCGTTGTGCAGCACCTCCAGCAGGTCCTCCAGCACCGCCGGCGGCAGGGTGCGGCTGGGATCGTAGGCCTTGGTGGTGTGGCGGCGGCGGGCGACCGCGCCCAGGGTCAGGCCGGTGGGTTCCAGGGCGAGCACGGTGGACATCTCAGAAGCCCTCCAGGACCAGCTTGCCGCGCGCGCGGTGGCTCTCGATCAGGGCATGGGCGCGGCGCAGGTTGGCGGCATCGATGCGGCCGTAGTGCTCGCCCAGGGTGGTGCGCAGGACGCCGGCATCCACCAGCGCGGCCACGCGTTCCAGCAGCGCGTGCTGCCGATCCAGGTCGGGCGTGTTGAAGCTGGAGCGGGTGAACATCGACTCCCAGTGCAGCGACAGGCTCTTGCGCTTGAGCGCCATCACGTCGAGCTGGCCCGGGTCGTCGATCAGCGCCAGCTGGCCCTGCGGGGCCAGCGCGGCCACGATCTGGTCAAAGTGCTGGTCGGTGTGGGTCAGGCTGGCCACGTGGCTGACCTCGGCAATGCCCAGCCGCTGCAGGCCGTCGGTGAGCGGCTGCGAATGGTCGATCACATGGTGCGCGCCCAGGCCGTAGACCCAGTCCTGGGTGTCCGGGCGCGAGGCGGTGCCGATCACCGTCAGCCGGGTCAGTTGGCGGGCCAGCTGCACCAGGATCGAGCCGACTCCGCCGGCGGCCCCGATCACCAGCAGCGTCTGGCCCTCGCCCCCGCCTTCGGGGATGCGCAGGCGGTCGAACAGCAGTTCCCAGGCGGTGATTGCGGTCAGCGGCAGCGCCGCGGCGGCGGCATCGTCCAGGCTGGCCGGCTTGTGCCCGACGATGCGCTCGTCCACCAGCTGGTACTCGGCATTGCTGCCCGGGCGACCGATCGCGCCGGCGTAGAAGACCGCGTCACCGGGCTGGAACAGGCCGACCTCGCTACCGACCGCATCGACGATGCCGACCGCGTCCCAGCCCAGCACGCGCGGTTCGGTCACGGCCACGCCATTGCGCACCTTGGTGTCCACCGGGTTGACCGAGATCGCACGGACCGCCACGCGCAGGTCGCGCGGGCCGGGGCTGGGGATCGGCAGGGTGATGTCCTGCAGCGCGCGCGGGTCGCTGATCGGCAGGCCATGTTCGGTATAGGCAACAGCTTTCATCGGGGCAGATCCGTTCGGGAAGAGCCACAGACTGCGCTTCACGCCGCGGGCCGGAAAGGCGCAGAATCGGGCAGCACTTTCACTCTGGGGATGAAAATGGTCCGCGTAGACGACCTTGCCCTGTTCGTCCGCACCGCCGCGCTGGGCAGTTTTTCCAACGCCGCGCGCGAGGCCGACCTGCTGCCCGGGCAGGTCGCCGCGGCCGTGGCCCGGCTGGAGCGCGAGCTGGACCTGCGCCTGTTCGTCCGCTCCACCCGCAGCCTGCGCCTGACCGCCGAAGGCGCGCTGTACCTGCCCTACGCGCATGACGTGCTGGCCACCCTCAGCGAGGGTCAGGCGCGGGTGCGCGGCGAGGATGCCGAACTGCGCGGGGTACTGCAGATTGCCGCGCCGTCGGACCTGGGCCGCAACGTGCTGCTGCCGTGGCTCACCGAGTTCCGCAACGCGCACCCCCGGCTGCAGCTGCGCCTGCAGTTGTCCGACCAGGTCGCCGACGTGTTCCGCGATCCGGTCGACATCGCCTTCCGCCTGGGTCGCTTCGACAACGCCAGCTACGTGGCGCTGCCGCTGTTGCCGGGCAACCGCCGGGTGCTGGCCGCTTCGCCGGACTACCTGGCCCGACACGGCACCCCCACCCACCTGGACGCGCTCAAGGACCACCACTGCCTGCTTTACCAGCTGGCCGGGCGCGCCTATGACCGCTGGAATTTCGAGGTCGATGGGCGCCGCGTGGTGGTGCCGGTGCGCGGCAACATGGTCTGCGACGACGCCGATGTGGTGCGGCGCTGGGCGGTGGCCGGCGAAGGCATCGTGTTCAAGTCCTGGCTGGACGTGTGCGGGGACGTGCGCGCCGGCCGCCTGCAGGTGCTGCTGGACGGTGCCGGCGACAGCCTGCCGTTGAACCTGGTATGCCCGCACCGCAAGCAGTTCTCCCCGGCGATCCGGCAACTGCACGCGCTGCTGGAGCACCGTCTGCAACCGCTGCTGAAGGATCTGCCGCACCGCGCGGGGTGACGCTACCGGCAAGCAGGTCCGTGCCGGACAATGACGCTCCCCCGTCGTCGAGTCGCCGCCATGCCGTGGTTGGGCATCCAGGATCTGTGGACCTTCATCGCTGCCGTGCTGGTGTTCCTGGCGTTGCCCGGGCCGGGCACGTTCACCCTGCTCACCGCGACCGGCCGCGGCGGCGTGCGCGGCGGCTACACCGCGCTGTTCGGGCTGCTGCTCGGCGACCAGATCCTGATGTGGCTGGCAGTGGCCGGCGTGGCCGCCCTGCTCAAGGCCAACCCGCTGGTGTTCCACGCGGTGCAGTACCTGGGCGCGGCGTACCTGGTGTGGGTGGGCATCGGCCTGCTGCGGCAACCACGCAGCACCGGCGAGGAAGGCGGCATCCGCCTGCAGCCGGGGCATTACTTCCGCCAGGCGGTGCTGATCAACCTGCTCAACCCCAAGGCGATCATTTTCTATATGGCGTTCCTGCCGCTGTTCATCGACCCGGCCCGCCACCAGGGCGTGGTGACGTTCGCGACCATGGCGGTGATCATCTTCGTCATGGGGCTGGCGTACTGCTCGGTGCTGATCGGTGTCGGCAACCTGCTGCGCCGTAGGATTCTGCAGCACCCGCGTGTAGGACTTTTGCTGAGACGTGTGGCGGGTGTTTTTCTGGTCGGTTTCGGTGTGCGTCTCGGCATTACCGGCTGAAAGCCTCGCCAGGCGGGGCGATGCACGCGCGCGGCCGGGTCGGCGCCGACGCTGCACATAGATCGTGCCATCCAGAAATGCGCGTTCGATCAGTAACTTGAGATTCCCCGCCCGCGGGTCGCAGTGTCCAATCGGCGCATCGCCCTACGGTCGTCGTGATGGCGGCCGCGCGCCCCCGCGAGGAAACGATGCCCCCCGTGTACTTCGTCCAGCATCTGGCCGGGCATGACGAGCGCCTGCTCGGCATGGCCACCGGCCGCATCGACCTGGCCCATCCGGCCGTCGCGCGCATCCTGGCCGGGCTGCAACCGCTGGATCGCATCGACCTGCGCACCTGCCGCTTCGACTGCCAGGCCAGCCTGACACTGGCGCTGCGGCGACGCATCCTGGCTGCCGAGCAGGCCGCGCGGGGCTGGCGGCTGTTCGACGCCGAAGGCGTACTGCGCTGCAAGCGCTTCCCCGAAGATGCGCAGGTGATGTTCCCGTACGGGCTGCCGCGCGAGGCGGCATGGATGCGCACCCTGCTGGGCGGCAACACCGCTACCCGGCCCGAGGACCTCAGCCTGCGCCCATCGCCTGGCGCAGATGGTCGATGAACACCCGCAGCTTCGGCGCCATCTGCTCGCGCGCCGGGTAGTACAGGTGAAACCCGGCGAACGGCTGCTGCCACGCCTGCAGCACCGTGCACAACCGGCCCGCGGCGACATCCTCGGCCATCACCGCTTCAAAGCCCTGGGCCAGGCCCAGGCCGGCGCGCACGGCGGCGTGGATCAACGCGGCATCGTTGAACACCAGCCGCCCGGACACCGCCACCTCGACGTCGCGCCCGTCGGCAGTGAACTCCCAGGCCATCAGCCGACCGTTGCTGCGCCGGTGCACGATGCAGTCATGCCCGACCAGGTCGGCGGGCGTGCGCGGCGTGCCATGACGGGCCAGGTAGTCCGGCGTGGCCACCACCACCTGGCGCTCCAGCGGGCCGATCGGCACGGCGATCATGTCGCGGGCCAGGCACTCGCCCAGGCGGATCCCGGCATCGAAGCCGCCGGCCACCAGGTCCACCAGCGCCGGCTCCACGTACAGCTCCACCTCCACCTGCGGATAGCGCGCCAGGAATGCGGGCAGGTGCGGCAACACCAGCAGTTCGGCCGCGATCCGCGGCACGTTGACGCGCAGCGTGCCGGCCGGCACCGCACGCACGCTGTCCAGGTCTTCAAAGGCGGCATCGATCTGGGCCAGGCCACCGCGTACCCGCTCCAGGAAGCGCGCACCATGTTCGGTCAGGCCGACCCGACGCGTGGTCCGATGCAGCAGACGCACGCCCAGCCGGGCTTCCAGCGCGCGCACCGTCTGCGACAGCGCCGAGGGTGAGACGCCCAGCTCGTTGGCCGCGCGGGTGAAGCTGGCAAGATCGGCCACCCGGGCAAAGGCAACCACGGACGACAACGGCGGCGGGGAGGACATTGTGAAGCCTGCCTTCAAGGTAGATGTACGAAACACCGGTTTATCCACATGGTAGCGCGGCGCATGCTGTGGCACCGGCGCCTTCCTGGCGCCTCCCTCCCCCACTGGAGACTGCCATGCAGACCCGTACCCTTGGCCGCAATGGCCCCACTGTTTCCGCGCTCGGCCTGGGCTGCATGGGCATGAGTGCCTTCTATGGCGGCCGCGGCAGCGATGCCGAGGCCACGGCGGTCATCCACCGCGCGCTGGCCCTGGGCGTGACCCTGCTCGATACCGCCGACATGTACGGTCCGCACACCAATGAAGTGCTGGTCGGCAAGGCCATCGCCGATCGCCGCGACCAGGTGTTCCTGGCCACCAAGTTCGGCATCCGCATGGAGCCCACCGACCCGCGCGCGCGCAACGTCGATGGCCGCCCCGAGTACGTCATCGCCGCCTGCGAGGCCAGCCTGCAGCGGCTGGGCGTGGACCACATCGACCTGTACTACCAGCACCGCGTGGATCCCAACGTGCCGATCGAGGACACCGTGGGTGCGATGGCGCGCCTGGTCGAACAGGGCAAGGTGCGCTTCCTCGGTCTGTCCGAAGCCTCGGCCGGCACGATCCGCCGCGCCCATGCGGTGCATCCGATCACCGCGGTCCAGACCGAGTACTCGCTGTGGTCGCGCGATCCGGAAGACAACGGCGTGCTGGCCACGGTGCGCGAACTGGGCATCGGCTTTGTGCCCTACTCGCCGCTGGGCCGCGGTTTCCTCACCGGGGCCATCCGCAGCCCGGCCGATTTCGACGCCGATGACTACCGCCGCCAATCGCCGCGCTTCCAGGGCGAGAACGTCGACCGCAACCTGGCGCTGGTCGATGCGGTTACGGCGATGGCCAACGCCAAGGGCGTGAGCCCGGGGCAGCTGGCCCTGGCCTGGGTACTGGCGCAGGGCCAGGACCTGGTGCCAATCCCGGGTACCAAGCGCATCGCCTACCTGGAGGAAAACCTCGGCGCGCTGCAGGTCACGCTGAGCGCGGACGAGCTGGCCCGGATCGATGCGATCTTCCCGCCCGATGCCGCCGCCGGGCCGCGCTACGCCGAAGCGGCGATGGCTACGCTGAACCACTGACTGCCCGGGTCCGGGCGGCGGCGATGGGCCACAATGGTGGGCCCATCGCCTGCGAGTAAACGGATGTTCGACCACGATGACCTGCTGTCGCGTGCCTGGAAACAGCGCGAGGACACGCTGTACCCAGCCCTGTTCGGGGCGTTGGGCCCGGGCATCCATCCGCTGGACGCCGCGCTGTTTTCCAGCATGTTCGGCCAGGACCAGGTCGATCCGCGCTGGCTGACCATCGGCGTGTTCGAGTGCCCGCCCGCGCCGGGCCGCAGCGGCTGGGCCTATGTCAGCTCGGGCCTGTCCAATCCCTGGGATGCCACCGCGCCGGAAGATGTCTCCGGGTTGGGCATGGAGTTCCTGCTGCAGACCCACGCGCGTGCGCCGTGGGCACTGACCCTGCTGCAGCGCTTCTGCGCCTACCAGGTGCTGCTGGCCGCCGGCCGCATGGGCGGGCAGGAGCCGTTCGACCTGTGGGACCGCATGCGCACCGGCGAGCCGATCGACTTCGCCGACAGCGCGCTGCAGGCCCTGGTGTTCGCCCCGGCCGAGCACCTGGGCGATGTGCAGGACCTGGTCAGCGGGCAGTTCCGGTTCCTGCAGCTGATCCCGCTGACGCTGGAAGAGCATGCGTTCGGCCAGCAGCACGACTTTGCCTGCCTGGTCGAACAACTGCAGGCCGCCAACGCCGCGCCCGTCACCGACCCGGGCCGCCACGCCATCGCGCTGCACGCACCGCCGGCGCCAGTGGCACCATGACCGCGCTGCGCCGGTGCCTGCTGCTGCCGCTGCTGCTGGCGGCCGCCACCGCCCACGCCGATGCGGTGCGCTGCCTGACCGGTGGCGACGGCGACCGCATCCACCTGGCGTGGACGCTGCCCGGGGCGGGCGCCGACGGCGGGCGGGTCAGCTACGTGCGCTACGCCGGCAAGACCCGGTGGCTGCGCCTGACCTTGCTGTCGCAGGAGAGCTCGGTCCTGGCCGAGGATCGCCCGTGGCAGTTCGACACCGTGTGGGCGGAGCACGTGGACGGCAAGGTCAACGGCCAGTACGCGGTCACCACCCAGGGCGCGCGCATCTACGGCGTCCACTACACCCCCGCGCGCGGGGGCCGCGCGACCGCCTTCCATGAGGACATCAGCGCCATGACCGGGTCCGGTTGTCACTGGGACTGAGTCGGGTTTTGTGCCGGTTTCGTCATGCTTGCCCCAGTCAGAGATGCCACCCGGTCACTTGCGACGCTTGGCAGTAGTAATGCTGCGCCGCGTTCGGTAAAACTCGCAGACTTGTCGTTAACAGTCATTCCCGCGAGGCCCCATGTCATTGCTCCGGCGCAAGTCCCTAGACACTGTCACCGTCCATGAAGCCGGCAGGCAACTGATCCCGACCCTGAGTTGGCCGCACCTGATCGCGCTGGGCATCGGCGCCATCGTCGGCACCGGCATCTACACCCTGATCGGTGTCGGCGCCAACCTGGCCGGCCCGGCCGTGCTGATCTCCTTTGCGATCGCCGGCGCGGTCTGCGCCTGCGCGGCGCTGTCCTACGCCGAACTGGCGACCATGATGCCGGCCGCCGGCAGCGCCTACACCTACAGTTACGCCGCGCTCGGCGAGACGGTGGCCTGGGTGGTGGGCTGGAGCCTGATCCTGGAGTACTCGCTGGTGGTCAGCACGGTGGCGGTGGGCTGGTCCGGCTACGCGGTCGGCTTCCTGCACGGCTGGGGCATCGACCTGCCGTTGACGCTGACCGCCGGCCCGCACGTGGACGGCGGCTTCATCAACCTGCCCGCGGTGCTGATCACCTTCGTGGTGGCCGGCATGCTGATGGCCGGCACCAAGGAGAGCGCCACCCTCAACGCGATCCTGGTGGTGGTCAAGATCATCGCGCTGACCGTGTTCGTGGCGATCGCCCTGCCGCACTTCGACACCGGCCACATGGAGCCGTTCATGCCGTTCGGCTTCGCCAAGTCGGTGGGCGCCGATGGCGTCGAGCACGGCGTGATGGCGGCCGCGGCGATCATCTTCTTCGCCTTCTACGGCTTCGATGCGATCTCCACTGCGGCCGAAGAGACCAAGAAGCCCGACCGCGACCTGGCCATCGGCATCATCGGCTCGATGGTCGGCTGCACCATCATCTACGTGCTGGTGGCGCTGGCCGCGGTGGGTGCGATGAGCTACACCATCTTCGGCCAGAGCGCCGAGCCGCTGGCGCTGATCCTGCGCGAGCTGGGCCGCCCGGGCGCGGCCAAGTGGATCGGCGCGGCGGCGGTGATCGCCCTGCCGACGGTGCTGCTGGCCTTCCTGTATGGCCAGAGCCGCATCTTCTTCGTCATGTCGCGCGATGGCCTGCTGCCGCGTGGCCTGTCCAAGGTCAGCGCGCGCACCGGTACGCCGATCGCGACCACGCTGTTCACCGCGGTACTGGTTGCCGCGCTGGCCGGCGTGGCCCGCCTGGATGAAATCGCCGCACTGGCCAACGCCGGCACGCTGGCCGCGTTCACCGCGGTGGGCCTGTGCCTGGTGGTGCTGCGCAGGCGCGAGCCGAACCGCGTGCGCAAGTTCCGCACGCCGCTGGCCTACGTGGTCGGCCCGCTGGCGGTGATCGGCTGTCTGTACCTGTTCTTCAGCCTGCCGAGCAAGACCCAGCTGTATTTCCTGGCCTGGAATGTCCTGGGCCTGATCGCTTACTTCGCCTACGGGCGTCGCAATGCGGTGCTGGGCAAACGCTGAGCTAGCGCGCCGGCCACCGGGCCGGCGATGACCGGGTGTGAAAAAGGCAGGCCCAAGGCCTGCCTTTTTCATTGTGGGCAGCGGTGACGCCGCCCTGCCGGGCAGCGCGCGAAGCGCCTCTGGCCTCAGGGTGTGGCGGCCGCGGCCTTGGCGGCGTGATCCTGCGCCTGCTGCATGACGCGCAGCAGGTTGCCGCCCCAGATGCCGGCAATCTGCTTCTCGCTGTAGCCCTTGCGCAACAGCCACGCGGTGATCCTGGGCAACTGGCTCACGTCCTGGAGATCGGCCAGGCCACCGCCGCCATCCCAGTCCAGCCCGATGCCGACGTGGTCGGGACCGACCACCTTGAGGATGTGCTCGAAGTGGGCGAAGAAATCCTCGAGCGTTGCCTTGCGCAGCGGAATGCGCTGGTCGATCTCCTCCAGCCCCTTCTTCAGCGCGACGCCCTGCTGGATGCTCATGCCGTCGTAATCGCTGCCCAGCTGCTCCATCAGCGCGGCCTCGGCCGCCTTGCGCGCCTCGCTCTTGCCGGTGTCGATCAGATAACCGCCATAGGCGTTGACCTGGATCACCCCGCCGGCCTTGGCCAGCCGCTTCAGGCGGGCATCGTCGAGATTGCGCGGGTGGTTGTAGATCGCCTTGGCCGAGCTGTGCGAGAGCACGAACGGCACCGGCATGCGCTCGATCAGGTCATCGAACACCGCGTCGGAGGCATGCGACTGGTCGATCACGATGCCCAGCCGCACCGCTTCATCCACCAGCGCCTTGCCGGCCGGGCTCAGGCCCTTCCATTCGGCGCCCTTGGGATCGGTGGCCGAATCGGCGAACTCGTTGTTGGCAAAATGCACCGTGCTCAGCAGGCGCAGCCCGGCCAGGTGATAGAAGCTCAGCAGCGAGGGATCATCGACCAGCGGGCTGGCGTTCTCCATGCTGATGTAGACCACGCGCTTGCCGGCGGCCTTGATCCTGGCCGCATCGGCGGCGGTCAGCGCGAGCTGGAAGGTGTCCGGGTGCGCGGCGAGCATCTCGCGGATTTCCATCAGCCGCAGCAGCCCCGCATCGCGATCATGCACATGCGCGGTCTCGCTGCGGTCGCCCTGGTCGGTATAGATCGCGAAGAAGCCGCCGTCGAGCGCGCCTTCGACCATGCGCGGGTAATCCACCTGCGACAACGCGTTGCGGTCGTGCCGCTGCTGGATGTCGAAACCGTCGCGGTGGAAGTTGGCCGGCGTGTCCAGGTGGCTGTCCAGCGTCAGCAGGCGATGCTGCAGCGTGGACGCCTTGGCCAGTTCCTGCGGGGTGAACTCGATCGCGTGGGCGACCAGCGGCGTGCACACCGCCAGCGATACCAGCAACGACAGACTGCGCAACGTCATGGATGCCTCACCTTGGTAGAGCCACGCCATGCGTGGCGGGGCGTGGGATCCGGCCCGCGACGCCACGCAGGGCGTGGCGCTGCGGTGCCGGGCGTGGCCCGGCATGACCTCAATCGAGCACGCGGCAGAACACCGCCTTGAGGTAACGCGATTCCTGCACGTGCGCCATGAACGGATGGTCCGGACCGGCGCCGGCCACCTTCAGGATCTGGATGGTGCGCCCGGAATAGAACGCCGCGCGGCGCAGCATGTCCAGGAACTGGTCCTCGGCCACCAGGCCGGTGCAGGAGAACGTGGCAAACAGGCCGCCGGGCTTGACCACGCCGAGTGCCAGCTTGTTCATGTCCAGGTACTTCTTCAGCGCGGTGATCACCTGGTCGCGGTCGCGGGTCATCTTGGCCGGATCCAGGATCACCACGTCGTACTGCTCGCCGCGGTTGGCCGCGTCGCGCAGCCACGGGAACACGTCGGACTGGATGAACTTGGGGCGCACGTTGTTGAGGCGCGAGTTGCCCTTGGCAATGGCGATCACGTCTTCATCAATGTCGATGCCGACCACCTCCGAGGCGCCGCGCGCGGCCGCATACACGGCAAAACCGCCGGTGTTGCAGCACAGGTCCAGCACGCTCTTGCCGTCCACCTGCTGGCTCAGCCACTGCCGGTTCTCGCGCTGGTCGGCGAAGAAACCGGTCTTGTGCGCACCGGCGGGGTCGGCGCGGAACTTCACCCCGTACTCGGTGATGACCGACGCTTCGGTGGTGGTGTTGCCGTGGAAGTCGAAGCTTTCCTGCTTCTGCACGTGTTCGTCGGCGAAGCTGTGGAAACGGCAGCCCGGGAACTGCTCGCGCAGCGCCTCATAGATCCACTCGCGGTGGCGGAACATGCCGGCGGCGAAGAACTCCACCACCACCAGGTCGTTGTAGCGGTCCACGACCAGGCCGGACAGGCCATCGCCCTCGCTGTGGACCACGCGCCAGGCGTCGGACACCGCATCGAGCTTCAGCACATCACGGCGCAGCGAGACGGCCTGGGCGATCTTGCGCGAGAACCAGCCCGCGTCCACCGGAACGGCCGGGTCGGTTTCCAGGATGCGCACGGCAATGCGCGAATGGCCGTTGTAGAAGCCGCGGCCGATCCACTCCCCGTCCACGCCGACAACGTCGACGATGGCACCGGGTTTGGGACGGACGGCCGGCTTTTCGACCAGTTTCTGGAAGATCCACGGGTGGCTGGAGCGCCAGGCGTTCTTGAGGCGGACAACGGGAAGGGGGGTATTCATCGGCCTATTGTATCCGGGAAGCCCGCAGCCCTCGGCACGGCGGGTGGTGCCGGCCGGCCCGCTCGCGGGGGCAGCGGCAGGCCGGTATGCCCGCCGGTGGGCGGCCCCGGGGCCTGCCCCCTCCAGTTGACGGCGGCCCGGCCACCCCGCAGAATCGGCCTCAGAAGGGGAGTAGCTCCCAGACGTTGTCGCCGTCAATTCGAGCCCGCAGGCTCCGGTGCAACGGCAGTCCCACCCATCGGGGCTGCGAGCGAGACCTTCGCCGTATGGCGAAGCTCTGTCCCCGGATCCCCCCGATCCTCCGTTGCAGATCCTCGCCGTCCGGCTTGAGGCATTTCATTTATCCAACGGACAAACCCATGCAGACGATCGGAAATTTGTGGTTGTGGGGCGGCTTCGGCGCGGTGGTAGTCATCGCGTTGCTGGTCGATCTCGTATTGATGCGGCACGGCGGGCCCCACAAGGTCACCTTCAAGGAGGCGCTGTGGTGGTCGATCGGCTGGGTGCTGCTCGCCCTGGCCTTCAACGGTGGCCTTTGGTACTACCTCAACGAGACTGCCGGCCAGGTGGTGGCCAACAAGGTCGGCCTGGAGTTCCTCACCGGTTATCTGGTCGAGAAAGCCCTGGCGGTGGACAACATCTTCGTGTTCCTGATGATCATGGGCTACTTCGCGGTGCCCGAAGAACAGCGGCAGAAGGTGCTCATCATCGGCATCCTGGGCGCGATCGTGCTGCGTACGATCATGATCTTCGCCGGTAGCGTGCTGCTCACCAAGTTCCATTGGCTGCTTTACGTGTTCGGCGCCTTCCTGCTGTTCACCGGCTGGAAGATGTGGTTCTCGGCCGGTACCGAGCCGGATCTCGAGACCAACCCTGCCCTGCGCTGGATGCGCAAGCACCTGCGCCTGCTGCCGGACTACGCCGGCAACGCCATGAGCGTCATGCGCGATGGCAAGCGCTGGTTCACCCCGCTGTTCGTGGTGCTGATCCTGATCGCCGTCACCGACGTGATCTTCGCGGTGGACTCGATCCCGGCCATCTTCGCCATCACCACCGACCCGTTCATCGTGCTCACCTCCAACGTGTTCGCGGTGCTGGGCCTGCGCGCGATGTTCTTCCTGCTGGCCGGCATGGCCGATCGCTTCCACCTGCTGCCGTACGGCCTGGCCCTGGTACTGGCCTTCATCGGCATCAAGATGATGCTGATCGACATCTTCAAGATCCCCACCCCGATCTCGCTGGGCGTGGTCGCGGTGATCATCGCCGCCACCGTGGTACTGAGCCTGAAGAACCCGCCCAAGACCGGCGACGCGTAACCGACGTGCCACCGGCGGGATTGTCCCGCCGGTGGCACCACTCTCTCCCGTCGCGTTGCCCTTGTGTTCAGCCCGGGCGACGCAATCCCTAAGGGTATGAACGCCAACCTGCCCCTGCCCGCCGGCGACACGCCGGATCCGCCCCGCAACGACCGAGGTCGCGTGATGCGGGCGTTCAACGTGAGCCTGGCCTTCGTGCTGGTGCTGGTGGCGGTGTTCACCGCCCAGGGCCACTTCGACTGGCGTCCGTGGTCGGTCGCCCCGCTGGACAAGGCCGGGCTGCTGGGCGTGCTCGGCGCGCCGCTGCTGCATGGCTCGGTCCAGCACCTGGGCGCCAATGCGGTCGCCCTGCTGATCCTGGGCACCCTGGCCGGCAGCGTGTATCCCAAGGCGACCCTGCGCGCGCTGCCGCTGCTGTGGATCGGCTCGGGGCTCGGCGCCTGGCTGCTTGGCGACCTGGGCAGCCATCATCTGGGTGCCAGCGGCATTACCCATGGCCTGATGTTCCTGGTATTCGTGCTGGGCCTGTTGCGGCGTGACCGCCCGGCCATCGCCGCCGGCCTGATCGCCTTCCTGTTCTACGGCAGCATGCTCATCACCATCCTCCCGCACGAGCCGGGGGTGTCCTGGCAATCGCACATGGGCGGCGCCCTGGCCGGCATCGTCAGCGCGCTGCTGTTCCGCCTGTCCGACCCGATGGCCCCGCGCAAGCGCTACAGCTGGGAAGAAGAGGACGAAGACGAGCAGGACCTGCAACTGCAGCGTGACAGCGACCTGGAGCCGCCCTCCCCCCATCGCGTGCCGGTGCTGTGGCAGCCGCGCGAAGGCCAGGACTTCGTGGTGTTGCCGTTCCGGCCACGCGATCCCTCCGGGCCACGCGAGTAGTCCTTACTGCCGCGCCCTGATCCGGCCAAACAGGGCCAGTCGCAGGCAGCCGATGGCGAACATGCCCACCAGCACGACCGTCGCAACGCCGAACAGCACATTGAAGGTGTAGGCGAACGGCTGCTCGCTCCAGTAGTAGGTATGGGCGCTGGTGCGGTAGCCACCGACGCGGATCCGCGCGCTGGCCAGGGCCGTCAGCAACGTCAGCAGCTGCTTGAGTTCCAGCAGCGCCAGAAAGCTGCCCAGCAGGCCGAAGAAGACACGCACGCCGGCACCGGCCCGTTCATCGGGTGCCTGGGCCGGGGGCTGCGCGTCGACAGCCCGCAGCGGGGCCGCAGGCGGCCCGTCGAGCACCTCCACCGGCACCGGCACCTGCAGGTAGCCGGCCAGCACGCCCAGCCACTGGTCGGTGCGGCGCGTGCCGGGAAGCACGGCCACGGTGCTGGGGGTCAACAGGGTCGGGCTGCCATCGTTGCCGACGAACCACAGCTGCGTGGTGCCGCGGTGTACGGTGCCGTGCCGGCGCAACTGCAGTTGGCACTGTCCGCCCAGGGCGAAGCCGGGGTGCAGTGGCACACGGCGACCGAACAGCGCGCGTGTGTGGCGGCGGCCGACCCCCTCACGCCGCGACAGGGTCAGCGTCTCGCGGGTCTCGGCGTAGACCAGCAGCAGCACCGCCAGCGCGACCAGCAGCAGCAATGCCGCTGCCAGCAGCAGCCAGGACAACGGATCCAGGCCGGCCAACGGCGCACGTGCGCCGACCCAGCCGCCGACCAGCAAGGCGCCGGGCACCAGCAATGCCAGGCTCGCCACGAACAGGACCAGGCCGGCCTGCACCCGGTTGTACGAATGGATGTGCAGGTCGCCGTCCGGCGTGCGTTCGTAGCGGTGTCCGATCAACATGCAGACCTCCTTGTCCGACGGCCACGGTAACCGTGGCCACGCCAGGCAACAAGGTCACGCGGCCGGATGCGCGCACCGCCACGCCGCGCGTGGCCAGCGATGGACGGCGATCCGGCGGTCAGTTGCCGGCCGTCGCCGCCGCGTCGCCATCCACCGCACGTCGGCCCAGCGCCGGGTCATCGGTGAAGAACGCATCGATGCCGGTGGCCAGATAGGCACGCATCTCGGCGACGGACCCATCGGCATTGCGCGCGTTGGCCTCGCCCTTGCGGAACTCGGCGGCCTGGAACGGATTCTCCGGGCGGAAGGTGTACGGAATCACCATCAAGCCAGCCGCGTGCGCATCCCGCACCAGCGTGGTCGGGGTCCTCAGCTTGCCCGATGCGTCCAGCGGAATCACCAGGCGCAGGCTCGGGCCGATACCGTCGGCGTAGCCGGCCACCTGCTCCAGACCGGCCGGGGTGATCATGTCGGCGTAGCGCTGGCTGCCCTTGGCGGCCAGCACGTCGGCGGGGTGCTGCTTCGGATCGCCCAGCAGCTGCAGCAGACGGATGTTGGAATCAGCGCCCAGCTTGCTGCGCAGGTAACGCAGGTTGCCCACCTCGAAGGACTGGATCGTCACCGGTGCCACGCGGGTGTAGGCGTTGCCCTGCAGTGCGCCCAGCAGCTTGTCTTCCATCGGCAGCCCGATGCCCTTGAAGTAGGTGCCGTGCTTGATCTCCGGCACCAGCCCGATGCCGCGGTTGGCGCGCCCGGCCTGCTGTACCAGGAAGGCGATGATCTCCTCCAGGGTGGCGATCCGGAACTGGCCGTCATAGGCGGTGCTGCGCAGCTGCGGCAGGCGCTCGCGGGCGTACAGCGTCTTCAGCTCGGCCAGGGTGAAGTCTTCGGTGAACCAGCCCTCGATGCGCTCGCCGTCGATGGTCTTGACCGTCCTGCGGCTGGCGAACTCCGGGTGCGCGGCCACGTCGGTGGTGCCGCCGATCTCGTTCTCGTGGCGCGATACCAGCACCCCGTCCTTGGTCATCACCAGGTCCGGCTCGATGTAGTCGGCACCGTCGGCGATGGCCTGGGCATAGCTGGCCAGGGTGTGCTCGGGCAGCAGCGCGCTGGCGCCGCGATGGCCGTAGACGGCCGCCTTGCCCTGCGCGGGGGATGGGGAGGGGGATGGGGCACTCATGGCCACCGATGGTGCCACGGCCAGCGACAACAGCAACGCACAACCCCACGACAACTTCGACACTGCAAACCCCTGTGTGATGCGGCCCGCGCCGACGCGGCGGGGCGTGGAAAGGACCGGCGCATTGTGGTGCTGCGGTGTGACAGGGGGAAGAAAGGCCCCTACTTGCCGATGCAGAAGCTGGAGAATATCCGCCCCAGCAGGTCATCGGCGCTCATCCGCCCGGTGATCGCGCCCAGCGCCTCGTGCGCCAGGCGCAGTTCCTCGGCGGCCAGCTCCAGGTGTTCGTGGACCAGCTCGGCCTCGGCACTCTCGGCGTGGCCGATGGCCAGCACGATCGCCTCCACGTGGCGCGCACGCGCGGAGAACTCGCCCTCCACGCTGTCCCCGGCGCTGCCGCTGGCCAGTTCGCGCAGGCGCGCGTGCAGGCGCTCCAGGCCCAGCCCGGTGGCGGCCGATACATGCACCACGTCGGGGTCGGCGGTGTCCGGGAGCGCGGCAAGCAGGTCGCTCTTGTTGTGGATCCACAGCTGCTGTGGCACGCCGGCGATCGCCTCGCCAACCGCGTCGTGCCCGGCCTGCGGGTCGCGCGCGTCCAGCACGATGATGGCCAAGTCGGTGCGCTGCATCTCCACATGCGCACGGCGCATGCCTTCGCGTTCGATCGCATCGCCGCCCTCGCGCAGGCCGGCGGTGTCGACCAGGGTCAGTTCCAGGCCGTCGATGCGGATGGTTTCGCGCAGGGTGTCGCGGGTGGTGCCGGCGATGTCGGTGACGATGGCACGTTCACTGCCAGCCAGCGCGTTGAGCAGCGAACTCTTGCCCGCATTGGGCGGGCCCACCAGCACCGCGTGCAGGCCATCGCGCAGCTTGCGGCCGCGCTCGGCGTCGGCGCGCAGCTGCACCAGCGCGCGCAGCGCCTGGCCGAGCCCGCCGCGCACCTGCTCGCCGCCGAGGGTATCCAGCGGCTCGTCGGCGAAGTCGATGGCCGCTTCGACGTGGATGCGCAGCACCACCAGCTGCTCGGCCACCTCCTCCACCCGGCGCGAGAACACCCCGTCCAACGAACGTCGTGCCGCGCGCGCGGCACGGGTGTCGCTGGCGGCGATCAGGTCGGCGATGGCCTCGGCCTGGGCCAGGTCCAGCTTGCCGTTGAGGAAGGCGCGCTCGCTGAACTCACCCGGCCGTGCCTGGCGCGCGCCGAGGGCGATGCAGCGCGCGACCAGCTGCTGCAGCACCACCGGGCTGCCATGGCCCTGCAGCTCTACCACTTCTTCGCCGGTGAAACTGTTGGGCGCCGGGAACCACAGCGCGATACCGTCATCGATCACTTCGCCACCGGCCTCGCGGAACCGCGCGTAATGCGCATGTCGCGGCCGCATCGTGCGCACCCCGATGGCCTCGGCGATGGCGCGCGCGCGCGGCCCGCTCAGCCGCAACATGCCCACGCCACCGGCGCCGGGTGCGGTGGCGATCGCCACGATGGTATCCAGTGGGGTCTGCGCATGCATGGCTTAGAGTTTCTCCAGCTGGGCGCGGGCCTGGGCTGCGCCGCTGCCCTGCGGCTGCAGCGCCAGGTAGGTGGTGTAGGCCTGCCTGGCCTTGGCCTTGTCGCCGGCATGGAAGTAGGCATCGCCCAGGTTGAGGTGGGCCACCGCGCGCGAGGGATCGATCTTCAGGGTGTTCTCCAGCCAGCGCGCGGATTCGGCATAGCGCTGCTGGCGGTAGTAGACGAAGCCCAGGTTGTTGGCGGCCTGGGCAAAATCCGGGCGCAGCTTGAGCGCCTCGGTGAACTGGGCCACCGCCGCGTCATAGCGCTTCTCACGGTACAGCTGCAGGCCTCGATCATTGGCCTGCTGCGCCCGCTGCCGATCCGAACTGGGCCCGGCCGCGGGGACCACCAGGGCCTTGCTGCCGCCCTGCAGGTCGGCCACGGTCACCGGCGCGGCGGCGCCGGTCTTGGCCTCTTGGGCCGCATCGACCTTGCTGTTGAGCGCGATGGCGTCGGCCGAGAGCTGGCGGGTGTCGGCGTTGAGGTACTCCTGGCTGTCGGGCACCTGGAACACGAACTCGCCCCCCTGCGAACCGGGCAGACTGCCGAACGCCGGCGTCTGCTGCGACACCGCCGACACCGCCGGGGCCACGTAGGCGGCCAGCTCGGTGCCGGTGATCAGGCCGTCGCCATTGAGGTCGCCCTTGCCGGCCAGCGCCTGCAGCAGCACCCAGGTAAACACCGAATGGCCATTGGGGCCGGCATCGGCCACCTGCTGGTCGGCGCCGCCGGCGGTCAGCATCTGGCGCGCGCTGCGGCGGGCGTTTTCGCGCAGGAAGGCCGAGGACGCGCCGCCGCCGCGGGTCAGGCCCAGGCCGCTGTAACAGGCATCCATCACGAACATCACATGCTTGGCCTGCATGCTTTCGGCGATGTTCTGGATGTCGGTCATGGCAATGGCGTCGCTGGCGAACTCCCTGGGATCGGAGTCGACCGGGATGATGTAGCCCAGGTCGCGGCCGGAGGCGAGCTGGCGCGTGGCGCCATGCCCGGCGAAGAACACGAACACGCGGTCGTTGCGACCGGTGCGGTCATCGGCCAGGCGGTCGTGGAAGGCGGCCAGGATGTTGTTGCGGGTGGCCTGCTGGTTCTTCAGCGTGATCACCTGCGAGGCCGGGAAACCGAACTGCCCGGTCAGCGTATCGGCGATGGCCTGGGCATCGTGGCTGGCGTATTCCAGTTTGGGCCACTTGGCGTAGTCGTCGATGCCGATCACGATCGCCCAGGATTTCTCATACCCGGTGGTGACCGTGGCATCGGCGGCGGCGCCCTTGCGCGGCCGCGCCACGCTGAAGTCGCGCCCGTTCCAGCCGGCGAACTGGTAGCCGTCGGCGATCAGCCGATCCAGGATCTGCGGCAGCGCTTTCACCGCGCGGTCGTGGATATCGTGGAAAAGGATGATCCCGCGCTGTTCCTTCTGCACCTGGTCGACCACCCGCTGCACGATGGACTCGGGCACCGGGTCGGCCCAGTCCATCGAGTCGATGTTCCACATGATCGACTTCAGCCCGGCCTCGTTGAGCAGCTGCAGCCCTTCGGCATTGCGCGCGCCATACGGAAAGCGGAACAACGGCGCGCGCTTGCCATCCACGTCCTTGAGCAGGGTGTCGGTGGACAGCACCTGTTCGCGCAGGGCATCGCCGGTGGTGCGCGACAGCTGGGCGTGGGTCAGGCTGTGGTTGCCCACCGCATAGCCCTGCTCCATCAGGTTGCGGCTGATGCCCGCCATCGGGCCCAGGGTGACCTTGCCGTCGGCGTTCACCTCACCAAGGTTGCGACCGACTTCGAAAAACACCCCGGGCACGTCGTAGCGCTTGAGAATGGCCACCACCTCGTCGGTGTAGGCCTTGTGCGGACCATCATCGAAGGTCAGCACCACGGTCTTGGGCGGCAGGTCGCGACCGAAGATCTCGCGATCGCTGTCCTGCATCGACATCGGGTACGGCTCGATCACGCCGTAGTCGCGCAGGATGTCCTCGCGGCGGTACTGCGCATGCAGGTGGGCCAGGTAGTCGTCCCACTTCTCGCGCTTGAGCGCGATCGCGCGGGTCCGCTCGAAGCGGCTGAAGATACGGGTGATTTCCTGGTTGTAGTTGCGCTCGATCTCATCCAGCGCCTCCAGGTCCTCGCCGATGCGCTGGTGCAGCTTCACCGCCGGCAGCGAGGAATCGGCCCCCACCCGTTCGTGCAGGTCACGCAGCACCTCGCGGAAGGCCAGGCGATCGGCATCGAACAGCTCCGGCGCCGATTCGATGTAGTCCAGCACCGTACCCAGGCTGGCAAAGCGCTGCGGACTGGCCCCGCGCAGCAGGCGGTCGAACTGCGCGGCGATCGCCGTGCGCTGTTCCAGCCCGTCGTGGAACAGCTGCTGGCCAATCCGGCTGGAGGTGGCGCGGTCGGCCGGCGACTGCTGCGCCTCGTCGGCCAGCAGCACGATGATGCGGCGATGGCCATCCAGTTGCTTCTGCAGCGCGGCCAGCAACGGCGCGGCGGCCGGGTCTGCGGCGGCCGCGGCCTGCGCGCTGGGCTGGGTCATCGCGCCGCTGTCGGCCGCCTCCTTGTCGCCACAGCCGGCCAACGCCAGGGTGAGCAGCAGCAGGGGCACGGGCAGGCGGAGCAGCGACGGCGCAGGGGGCATGGGGTGGCTCGGGCAAACGGGGCAACGGTGGCGGCGATTGTATCGCCGCCAAAGAAAAACCCGCCGGATGGCGGGTTTTCCAGGGGCAACCGACCAAGGGTCGGTGTTATTTCTTCTTGATCGGCGCGCTGGTGGCCGGCACCGGGTCGCTGCCGTGGCGCTTGGTCATCCACCACTGCTGCAGCAGGCCCAGGCCGCCGTTGACCACCCAGTACAGCACCAGGCCGGACGGCATGAAGGCCATCATGACGCCGAACACCAGCGGCATCATCTGCATCATCTTGGCCTGCATCGGGTCCATGCCCGGTGCCGGGGTCAGCTTCTGCGTGGCCCACATCACCGCCACGTTGATCACCGGCAGGATGAAGTACGGGTCACGCGCGGTCAGGTCCTGGATCCAGCCCAGCCACGGCGCCTGGCGCAGTTCCACCGATTCCACCAGCACCCAGTACAGCGCGAAGAAGATCGGCATCTGGATCAGGATCGGCAGACAGCCGCCCATCGGATTGATCTTTTCCTTCTTGTACAGCTCCATCATCGCGGTCTGGAACTTCTGGCGGTCATCGCCATAGCGTTCCTTGAGCTGGGCGATGCGCGGCTGGAAGCGACGCATCTTGGCACCGCTCTTGTACTGCACCGCCGAGAGCGGATACAGCACCAGCTTCAGCAGCACCACCAGGCCGACGATGGCCCAGCCCCAGTTGTTGACCACCTTGTGGACCTGGTTCAACACCCAGAACAGACCCTGGCCGATGATCGCCATCAGCGAGAAGCGGCTGTAGTCGACCACGCGGTCCAGGCCCTTCACGTCTTCCTTGGCGATCAGGTTGACCAGCTTCGGACCCACCCACAGACGGGCCTCGGTGCTGGCCTGCTGGCCCGGCGCGACGGTGAAGGCCGGGCCGGTGGCCTGGATCTGGTCGCGGCCATCATGCTGGGACAGCGCGTAGTTGGCGGCCTGGTCGGCCTGCGGGATCCACGCGGTGAAGAAATGGTGCTGCAGCATCGCCAGCCAACCGCCGGTAATGGTGCGGTTGAGGTTGCCGTCGTCCAGGTAGTCCTTGAAGGCGCGACGCTCGTAACCGTCCTGCGGGCTGAACCAGGTCGCGCCGTTGAAGCTGAACGAGTCCGGGTTGGTCATGCTGCGCGACAGGATGGTCGGGGTGCGGTCCAGCGTGCGGAACACATAGCCACTCCACGGCGCGGTGCTGCCGTTGATGACCTCGTCCTTCACCTTGATGGCGTACTCGTTGCGACCCAGCGTGTAGGTACGACGGATGCTCACGCCGTTGGGGCCATTCCACACGAACGGGATCTGCAGTTCCTTCTGGTCCTTGCCCAGCACGAACGCGTGGTTGT
Source organism: Stenotrophomonas maltophilia (assembly GCA_002435595.1). Classification (GTDB taxonomy): domain Bacteria; phylum Pseudomonadota; class Gammaproteobacteria; order Xanthomonadales; family Xanthomonadaceae; genus Stenotrophomonas; species Stenotrophomonas maltophilia_AC. Next base: position 262 of record DJBL01000076.1, on the reverse strand, counting down.
CACCGACCAGCGTGAAGCCGTTGGCTTCGGGCACCGGCATGCTCTTGTCCTGGCTGGTCCAGCCGCTCACCGCGCGATACGGGTGGGTGGCTTCCTCGGTCAGCAGGCGCACCGGCGGGCTGCCTTCCGCCTTGGTCTGCGGGAACTGCAGCAGCTCGGCGTCCAGCACCGTGCCGCCGTCCAGCACCAGGCGCAGCACGTCGGTGGTGACGGTCACGCGGGCCGCGCCGGCCTGGGCCTGGGCGGCCGGGGCGGTGGCCGG
>DJBL01000172.1:4769-5385 GCA_002435595.1 Stenotrophomonas maltophilia | reverse complement strand
GCGGCCTCGGCGACCGGGGCCTCCTCGGCCGGCGCGGCCGGGGTCACCCCGTGCTGGGCCAGGAACTCGCGGATCTGGCCTTCCGGCAGGGCGCCGGGGAAGCCGTCGACCAGCTGGCCACCCTTGACCAGGAACACGGTCGGCACCGAGCGGATCTGGAACGCCGCGGCGATCTGCTGCTCCTGGTCCACATCGACCTTGGCCAGCTCGAACGCGCCGTTGTACTCGCCGGCCAGTTTTTCCAGCATCGGCCCCAGGGTCTTGCAGGGCTCGCACCAGGTGGCCCAGAAGTCCACCAGCACCGGTGTCTGCAGGGACTTCTGCAGGACCTCGGCCTCGAAGGTGGCCGTGGTGGCGTCGAAGACGTGCGGCAATTCGCTCATGGTCGGAAATCAACGATTAAAGATGTAGGCAGTTTATGGGTGCGCGCGTGGCCGGACGCAACCCCGTCGCCCCGGATCGGTGCAAACCAGAGACAATGCGCGGCCCGGAACCGCGCAGGCAGAGTCTCCATGCACACCATGCACCGCATCGATCGCGTCCTCGGCGCCGTGGCCGCCGGCCTGCTCGTTGCGGCGGTGCTGGGATTTGGGGCGGCCCTGCCCGGCTACCACGC
>DJBL01000172.1:0-4593 GCA_002435595.1 Stenotrophomonas maltophilia | reverse complement strand
GCCCTGCCCGGCTACCACGCCCTGCGCCATCCGGTGGCGCTGCTGGGCGCGATCGGCGTACCGCACGCGCAGGCCTTCAGCCTGCTCGGCTTCGTGTTGCCGGGGCTGCTGGCCACTGCGGTGGCGCTGCGCCTGCTGCTGCGGGTGCCGCGCACCGCAGCGTGGTCGATGCGGGTGGGGGTGCAGCTGCTGGTGCTGGCCGGCCTGGCCTTCGCCGCGATGGGCGTGCTGCCGCTGGATGCCAGCGACATCGAGAGCCCGGCCAGCCAGTACCACGCCAGCGCGTGGATGGTGTGGGTGCTGGCCTTCGTGCCGGGAACCCTGATGTACGGGCTGGGCGCGCTGCGCTCGCCGGGGGCGCGGTCCCAGGCGCTGCTGCACCTGGGCTGCGGCACGGCGATGTTGCTGGCTGCGTTCGTACTGCAGCTGTGGATGCCGGCGCCGCTGGCGCAACGGCTGGCCTTCGGCTGCTGGGCGGCGTGGCTGGTGGCCGCCCTGCCGCTGGCGCGGCGCCACGGCTGAGTGCGCAGCAGCGCCCCGGCCGGGGTTGCCCGGGATCGGGGAATTCCTTGACGATTCAACAGGATGAAGGCTTTGCGCGGGTGCCTTGATGCGCTCGATTGGAGCCCCATGCCGCACTGCGGTACCCTGTCCCGCTTTGCCGCCGCACTAGCGTTTCCATGACCAGCGTCGAACCCAACGTTTACGATCCGCAGCAGGTTGAATCCGCCGCCCAGAAATTCTGGGATGCCACCCGTGCCTTCGAGGTGGGAGAGGCGTCGGACAAGCCGAAGTACTACTGCCTCTCGATGCTGCCGTACCCGTCCGGTGCGCTGCACATGGGCCACGTGCGCAACTACACGATCGGTGACGTGATCAGCCGCTACAAGCGGATGACCGGTTACAACGTGCTCCAGCCGATGGGCTGGGATGCCTTCGGCCTGCCGGCCGAGAACGCGGCGATCAAGAACAAGACTGCGCCGGCCAAGTGGACCTACGCCAACATCGAGCACATGCGTGGCCAGTTCAAGGCCATGGGCTATGCGATCGACTGGTCGCGCGAGTTCGCCACCTGCACGCCCGAGTACTATGTGCACGAGCAGCGCATGTTCACCCGGCTGATGCGCAAGGGCCTGGCCTACCGCCGCAATGCGGTGGTCAACTGGGACCCGATCGACCAGACCGTGCTGGCCAATGAGCAGGTCATCGACGGCCGCGGCTGGCGCTCCGGCGCGCTGGTGGAAAAGCGCGAGATCCCGCAGTGGTTCCTGCGCATCACCGATTACGCCCAGGAACTGCTGGACGGCCTGGATGAACTGCCGGGCTGGCCCGAGTCGGTCAAGACCATGCAGCGCAACTGGATCGGCCGCTCCGAAGGGCTGGAGATCCAGTTCGACGTGCGCGACGCCGACGGCAGCGCGCTGGATCCGCTGCGCGTGTTCACCACCCGCCCGGACACCGTGATGGGCGTGACCTTCGTCTCGATCGCCGGTGAACACCCGCTGGCCCAGCACGCGGCCAAGAACAACCCGCAGCTGGCGGCGCTGCTGGCCGAGATGAAGCAGGGCGGCGTCTCCGAAGCCGAACTGGAAACCCAGGAAAAGCGCGGCATGGATACCGGCCTGCGCGCCGTGCATCCGGTCACCGGCGCCCAGGTGCCGGTGTGGGTCGCCAACTTCGTGCTGATGGGCTATGGCACCGGCGCGGTGATGGCCGTACCGGGCCACGACCAGCGCGACAACGAATTCGCCAACAAGTACGGCCTGCCGATCCGCCAGGTCATCGCGCTGAAGTCCCCGCGCAAGGACGAGGGCGCCTATGACGCCACCCGCTGGCAGGACTGGTACGGCGACAAGACCCGCGAGACCGAGCTGGTCAACTCCGACGAGTTCGACGGGCTGGATTTCCAGGGCGCCTTCGAGGCACTGGCCGAGCGTTTCGAGCGCAAGGCCCAGGGCCAGCGCCGCGTCAACTACCGCCTGCGCGACTGGGGCGTAAGCCGCCAGCGTTACTGGGGTTGCCCGATCCCGGTGATCTACTGCCCCAAGTGCGGCGCCCTGCCGGTGCCGGAAGAGCAGTTGCCGGTGGTGCTGCCGGAGAACGTCAACTTCGTCGGCACCGGTTCGCCGATCAAGGCCGACCCGGAATGGCGCAAGACCACCTGCCCGGACTGCGGCGGCGCGGCCGAGCGCGAGACCGACACCTTCGACACCTTCATGGAGTCCAGCTGGTACTACGCGCGCTACACCTCCCCGGGTGCCCGTGACGCGGTGGACAAGCGCGGCAACTACTGGCTGCCGGTGGACCAGTACATCGGTGGCATCGAGCACGCCATCCTGCACCTGATGTACTTCCGTTTCTTCCACAAGCTGCTGCGCGATGCGCGCATGGTGGACAGCAACGAACCGGCGCAGAACCTGCTGTGCCAGGGCATGGTGATCGCAGAGACCTACTACCGGCCCAACCCGGACGGCTCCAAGGACTGGATCAACCCGGCCGACGTGGACGTGCAGCGCGACGAGCGCGGCCGCATCGTCGGCGCTACCCTGATCGCCGATGGCCAGCCGGTGGTGATCGGTGGCACCGAGAAGATGTCCAAGTCCAAGAACAACGGCGTGGACCCGCAGGTGATGGTGAGCAAGTACGGCGCCGACACCGTGCGCCTGTTCTCGATGTTCGCCGCCCCGCCGGAGCAGTCGCTGGAGTGGAACGAAGCCGGCGTGGACGGCATGGCGCGCTTCCTGCGCCGCTTGTGGGCGCAGGTGCACAAGCACGCCGCCGACGGTGCCGCCCCGGCGCTGGACGTGGCCGCGCTCAACGCCGGGCAGAAGGCGCTGCGCCGCAAGACCCACGAAACCATCGGCAAGGTCGGTGACGACTACGGCCGCCGCCACAGCTTCAACACCGCCATCGCCGCGGTGATGGAGCTGATGAATGCCCTGGCCAAGTTCGACGATGCCAGCGCGCAGGGCCGTGCGGTCCGCCAGGAAGCCCTGCAGGCCACCGTGCTGCTGCTCAACCCGATCACCCCGCATGCCAGCCACGCGTTGTGGCAGGTGCTGGGCCACGGCGAGACCCTGCTGGAAGACCAGGTCTTCCCGCAGGCCGACGCCAGCGCCCTGGTGCGCGATGCGGTCACCCTGGCGGTGCAGGTCAACGGCAAGCTGCGCGGCACCATCGACGTGGCGGCCGATGCGGCGCGCGACCAGATCGAGGCACTGGGCCTGGCCGAACCGAACGCGGCCAAGTTCCTGGAAGGCCTGACCGTGCGCAAGATCATCATCGTGCCCGGCAAGATCGTGAACATCGTGGCCGCCTGACGGCGGCCATCGGTCTCAAGTCACGTTCACGCGGCATCGGGCATCTTCTATGCTTGTTGCCGCGCCCGCCCGGCTCCCCCAGACTGTGCCCATGACCCGATTCCTGCTTGCCCTCGTCCTGACCGCAACCCTTGCCGGCTGTGGTTTCCATCTGCGCAACAAGCTGATGCTGCCGGCCGATACCGCCGCAGTGCAGGTGGTCTCCAGCGCGCCGTACAGCGAGCTGGCCAAGCTGCTGCGCCGCGGCCTGCAGGCCTCGGGGGCGCAGATCGCCGATCCGGAAAGCAAGGACAAGGCCGCCCAGCTGCAGGTGATGTCCGAGAACTGGGGCGACCTGCCGATCGCCATCGATGCCCAGGGCCGTGCCCAGGAATACAGCCTGCGCTATGCGGTGATCTTCAAGTTCCTGCGCGAGGACGGCAGCGAGCTGGTGCCGCAGCAGGTGATCGAACTGTCGCGCGACTACGTCTCCCCGCCGACCGACGCCACCGGTACCACCACCGAACGCGAGATCCTGGCCGACGAACTGCGCCGTGAAATGTCGGCCTCGATCATGCGCCGCATCGACAGCGTGGTGCGTGCCGAGCTGGAAGGCCGCGGGCCGGTCAAGCCGGCCGCCCCGGTGGATGTGCCGGTGCAGCCGCCGGTCGAGCCGGCCGTGCAGCCCTCGACCACCCCCATCCCGGGGCACTGACCGGTCCGCCTGCGGACCGGCGCCAGGATGGAACTGCGACCCGAACAACTCGCCAGTCAACCGGCCAGCCAGGCGCTGGCCCCGGTGTACCTGATCGCCGGCCCGGAAACCCTGCGCGTGCTCGAAGCGGCCGATGCGGTGCGCGCCCGCGCCCGCGCCAACGGCATCGATGAGCGCGAGGTTTTCGACGCCGATGGCCGCGACTTCGACTGGAACCAGGTCGAGGGCAGCTTCAATGCGCCCAGCCTGTTCAGCGCCCGCCGGCTGATGGAAGTGCGCCTGCCCAGCGGCAAGCCGGGCAAGGACGGCGCCGAGGTGATCAGCCAGTTCTGCGCCAACCCGGCGCCGGACGTGATCCTGATGATCACCTGCAACGAATGGAGCAAGGCCCACCAGGGCAAGTGGGCCGAGGCGGTCAACCGCGTCGGCGTCCTGTCGGTGGCCTGGGCGATCAAGCCGCACGAGCTGCCGGACTGGATCGAACGCCGGCTGCGCGGCAAGGGCCTGCGCGCCGAACCGGCGGCGATCCAGCGCCTGGCCGAACGGGTGGAAGGCAACCTGCTGGCCGCCGCGCAGGAG
>DJBL01000171.1 GCA_002435595.1 Stenotrophomonas maltophilia | reverse complement strand
CGATGCCCATCCCGACGCGCCGGCCGCAGCACCGGTCGCCGCGCGTGAGCGTGCGCCCGGCGGTCGTCGCCCGGCGGTGCGCATGCCCGACCGCCTGCAGATCGCCCTGCTGCGTGCCTCCGGCTGCAATCCGGCCGAATCGGAAACGCAGGCGCTGATGGCCAGCTGGAACCTGGATGCGCTGCGCGGCAGTGCGGCGGCCAAGCGCGCGCTGTGGCCGCAGCTGCGCGCCCTGCGCAAGCGGGGCCGCGGGTGAGCGCGGTCAGCGCACCGCGCCCGTTCGCGCTGCGCGCGCTGCGCGAGGCCGACCTGGATGCGGTGATGCCGATCGAGCTGCGCGGCTATCCGTTCCCGTGGACGCGCGGCATCTTCGTCGATTGCCTGCGTGCGGGCTATCCGGCGCTGGCGCTGGAAGAGGACGGGGTGCTGGTCGGCTACGGGGTGCTCAGCATCGCCGCCGACGAGGCGCACGTGCTCAACGTCTGCGTGGACACCTCGACCCAGTCGCGCGGGCTGGGGCGGTATCTGTTCCGCGCGCTGGTCAAGCTGGCCCGCGACCACGGCGCGCAGCGCGTGTTCCTGGAAGTACGCCCGTCCAACACGCCGGCGGTGGCGCTGTACCACAGCGAAGGCTTCAACGAGATCGGCCGCCGCCCGCGCTATTACCCCGCCCGCGACGGGCGCGAGGACGCGCTGGTGATGGCCATCGAGCTGGTGGACGAGGACATCCAGAGGATGCCGCCGCTGTAACCGCGCCGGTCGGGCCACGCCGCAGGTAGCGGCGGCGGAGGCCGGATCACGCCACCCGCAGTACCGCCGCGCCCAGCACGATCAACCCCGCCGCGATCCAGCGTTGCCGGGTGACCCGCTCGTGCAGGACCCAGGCCGAGATCAGGATGCCGAACAGGATCGAGGTTTCGCGCAGGGCCGCGATCATCGCCACCGGCGCGATCGTCATTGCCCACAGGGCCAGGCTGTAGGAGGTCAGGGTACCGACGCCACCGATGACGCCGTAGTGCCAGTTGTTGCGCGCGTATGCCCACAGTGCCGGCGCACGCGTGCACAGCGCCCACGCCGGCAGCGGCAGCCCGGACAGCAGGAACAGCCACAGCACGTAGCTGAGCGGCGCATCGGACTGGCGCGCGCCCCACGCATCCACCAGCGTATAGGTGGCGATCACCCCGGCATTGAGCAGCGGCAGCCACAGGTGCTGGCGCGCGCTGCCCCGGGCCATGCACAGGATGCCGCCGCAGATCAGTGCGATCCCGCCCCACGCCACCCAGCGCAGCGACTGGTCCAGCAGCACGCTGCCCACCAGCGCCACCAGGATCGGCGCGCAGCCGCGCATCAGCGGGTAGGACGCGCTCATGTCGGTCACCTGGTAGGTGCGTGCGACCAATACGTAGTAAATGACCTGCAACGCGGTGGAGGCGGCCAGCCACGGCCAGCTGCGCGGCGATGGCGCAGGCAGGAACGGCAGCGCGAGCGCCGCGATCAGTGCCGCCGAGCCGGTCACCAGCAGCGTGGTCAACAGGGTGTCGCGGCCGCGTTTGACGATCGCGTTCCAGCTGGCATGCAGCAGCGCGGCCAGCAGTACGGTGCAGAACAGGGAGAGCGACATCGTGTCGGCAGGCATGCGTCCGGTGGATGCACGCCATGATGCCGCAGATGTGCCCGCCGCAGCGGTCAACCAGGGGCGCCGCCGCGATCATGCCGCCCCATAGCGGGGCGGCATGCGCGAACGCATTACAGCTTGGCGCGCTGCTCGAGCAGGCCGGCCAGCTGTGCGGTCCACTCGACCAGGCGCACGCGTTCCTGCTCCACCACCGCCGCCGGCACCTTGTCGGTGAACTTGGACAGCTTGGTTTCGCTCTTGTCCTTCTCCGACTCCACCCGGGCGATTTCCTTGTCCAGGCGGGCGCGTTCGGCGCCCAGGTCGACCAGGCCCTCCAGCGGCACCAGCAGCTTGAGTTCGCCGACGATGGCCGTCGCGGCCGGCGGTGCGCTGGCCGCATCGTCCAGCCACTGGATGCTGTCCAGCTTGAGCAGGAACGACAGCGAGGCGCTGTAACGCTGCACGCGCATGCGGTCCAGTTCCAGCCCGCCGAGCAGGCGCAGCGGCACCAGTTTGGACGGGGCCACGTTGAGCTCGCTGCGCACGCGGCGCAGCGCGCTGATGGCGCCCTTCAGCCACTCCACGTCGGCTTCGGCCTGGGCGAAATCGCCGTCGAACTCGGCCGCGGTCGGGTAGGGGCGCAGCGACAGCGTGGCGTCGGTCAGGCCCAGGCGCGGGGCCACCTGCTGCCACAGCTGCTCGGTGATGAACGGGGTCAGCGGGTGCAGCAGGCGCAGCAGGGCTTCCAGCACGTACAGCAGGGTGTGGCGGGTGCTGTCGGCATCTGCGCCATCCCCGGCGTTGAGCGCCGGCTTGCTCAGCTCCAGGAACCAGTCGCAGAACTCGTTCCAGGCAAACTCGTACAGGCACTGTGCGAGCAGGTCGAAGCGGTAGTTGGCGTAGTGGCCCTGCGCTTCGGCCGACACCGCGGCCAGGCGCGACAGGATCCAGCGCTCGGCATCGGTGCGCGGCGTCGGCGCGCCGGCGAACGCGGCCCCTTCGGTGTTCATCAGCGCGAAGCGACTGGCGTTCCACAGCTTGTTGCAGAAGTTCTTGTAGCCCTCGGCGCGGTTCATGTCGAACTTGATGTCGCGGCCGTGGGTGGCCAGCGCGGCGATGGTGAAGCGCAGCGCGTCGGCCCCGTGGGCAGCGATGCCGTCGGGGAATTCCTTGCGGGTGGCCTTCTCGATCTTCTCGGCGGCCCGCGGCTGCATCAGCCCGCCGGTGCGCTTGGCCACCAGGTCATCGATGCTGATGCCATCGATGATGTCCAGCGGATCGAGCACGTTGCCCTTGCTCTTGGACATCTTCTGACCCTGGCCGTCGCGGATCAGGCCGGTGAAGTAGACGTCCTTGAACGGAATCCTGCCGGTCAGGTCGTCGGTGGCCATGATCATGCGGGCCACCCAGAAGAAGATGATGTCAAAGCCGGTGACCAGCACCGAGGACGGCAGGTAGCGGTCGAAACCGCGCTCGGCCATGGCCTGCTTGTTCGGCCAGCCCAGCGTGGAGAACGGCCACAGCTGCGAGGAGAACCAGGTCTCCAGCACGTCGCTTTCCTGGCGCAGCACCACCTCGCTGCCAAGCGCGTGCGTGGCGCGCACTTCGGCCTCGCTGCGGCCGACGTAGCAGCTGCCGGTGGCGGCATCGAACCACGCCGGGATGCGGTGGCCCCACCATAGCTGGCGGCTGATGCACCAGTCCTGGATGTTGCCCATCCAGTGGCGATAGGTGTTGATCCAGTTCGGCGGCACGAAACCGATCGCCCCGCTCTCGACCAGCGCCAGGCCGCGCTGGGCCAGTGCGTCCATTTTCACGAACCACTGGTCGGTCAGGTAGGGCTCGATCACCTGGCCGGTGCGGTCGCCGCGCGGCACCTGCAGCTTGTGCGCCCGGGTCTCCACCAGGATGCCCAGATCCTCCAGCTCGGCCAGCACCGCCTTGCGCGCCGCGTAGCGGTCCAGGCCCTGGAAGCGTTCCGGCGCGTTGTCGTTGATCGCCGCCACCGGGGTGAACAGGTTGATCATCGGCAGGCTGTGGCGCACGCCCACCTGGTAATCGTTGAAGTCATGCGCCGGGGTGACCTTGACCACGCCGGTGCCGAACGCGCGGTCCACGTAGTCATCGGCGATCACCGGCACGCGGCGACCGGTCAGCGGCAGCACCACCTGCTTGCCGATCAGGTGCAGGTAGCGCTCGTCTTCGGGGTGCACCATCACCGCGGTGTCGCCCAGCAGGGTTTCCGGACGGGTGGTGGCCACCACCAGGTAGTCGCGGGTTTCGCGCAGGGTTTCCACGCCGTCGGCATCGCGCTCGACGTGCTCGTAGCTCAGGCCCTCATCCAGCGTGTAGGCGATCGACCACAGGAAACCGTCCTCTTCGGCGCTCTCCACTTCCAGGTCGGAGATGGCGGTCTGCAGCACCGGGTCCCAGTTGACCAGGCGCTGGCCACGGTAGATCAGGCCCTGTTCGTGCCAGCGCACGAACGCCTCGATCACCGCTTCGGACGGCTGCGGATCCATGGTGAAGGTGCTGCGCGACCAGTCGGCCGAGGTGCCCAGGCGGCGCATCTGGCGTTCGATGATGTCGCCGGACTGCTGCTTCCATTCCCAGACCTTGCCGATGAAGCCTTCGCGGCCCAGCGAGTCGCGGGTTTCGCCCTTGCCTTCCAGCGCCAGGTTGCGGCTGACCACCATTTCGGTGGCGATGCCGGCGTGGTCGGTGCCCACCTGCCACAGCGTGTCGTAGCCGCGCATGCGGTGGTAGCGCACCAGCGCGTCCATCAGGGTCTGCTGGAAGGCATGGCCCATGTGCAGGGTGCCGGTCACGTTCGGCGGCGGCAGCAGGATGGTGTACGGCTCGCCCTGGCCGGACGGCTTGAAATGACCGGCCTTTTCCCACGCGTCGTACAACACGGTTTCAAAGGAGGTGGGGTCGTAGCTGGAGGCGAGTTGGGTCATGCGGGAACCAGGATCGAAGACGGGAGGTGGGGTGCCGGAGGAGAGGCGTTGAGGATGCCTGCGAACGGGCGGCCACGGGTGAAGGCGGCCAACGCGGCAAAGATCAGGGCGATCAACAGGGGCATCAAGGGCTCCGGGGTCGGCGGCGGCACCGGGGCGGGCGCCGCGCCGGTTACATGTCGTACTTGTTCAGGTCAAAGCCCAGCGCCTTGTACTGGCGCCAGCGCTCGCGCAGCGGCTCGCGGGCTTCCGGGTCGGCCGGCACCACTTCCAGCACGCGGTCGCAGTCGGCCAGGTAGGGGTCGTCGCGCAGGTTGATCACCAGCGGCCGCGGCGGGGCCGGGGTGCCGGGAACGGCGATCAGCACCAGGGCTTCCTCCTCGTCCATGTCCTCGCCGGCGATCTGGTGCGGGATGTAGGCGTCGTTGTCGAACGCCCACAGCAGCTCGTCCAGTTCCTCGGCCTGGGCCTGGTCGCGGGCCAGCACCAGGGTGAACAGCCCGGCGTCGTTGGCCTTGCGGGCCAGTTCGCAGACCAGGCGCAGCGGCTCGGTCAGGAAGCGGGGCTTGGCGATCAGGTAGAAATCAGCACGGGACATGGGCAGGCCAGGAGCGGAGGGGAAGACCCGGCACGGGGCCGGGCAGGATCGCGGCCGCCCGGGGGCGGCCGCGATCGGAACGGCATCAGGCGCGTGCGGCCTGGTCCAGCAGCCACTGGCTCAGCAGGCCGACCGGACGACCGGTGGCCATGCCGCGCTTGCCTTCATCGCTGGCCACGCCGGCGATGTCCAGGTGCGCCCAGCGCTGGCCTTCGGTGAAGCGCGACAGGAAGCAGCCGGCGGTGATCGCGCCGGCCCAGCGGCCGCCGATGTTGTAGACGTCGGCGAAGGTCGAATCCAGCATCGGCTGGTACTCGTCCCACAGCGGCATGCGCCAGGCGCGGTCGAACACGTGCTCGCCGGCGGCCAGCAGCTCATTGGCCAGGTCGTCGTGCTTGGTCATCAGACCGGCGGTCTGGTGGCCCAGGGCGACCACGCAGGCACCGGTCAGGGTGGCCACGTCGACCAGCGCGGCCGGCTCGAAGCGCTGCGCGTAGGTCAGCGCGTCGCACAGGATCAGGCGACCTTCGGCGTCGGTGTTGCCCACTTCGATGGTCTTGCCCGACATCGAGGTGATCACGTCGGAGGGACGGTAGGCATTGCCGTCGATGGCGTTCTCCACCGCCGGCACCACCACCACCAGGTTCAGCGGCAGGCGCGCGGTGACCGCCGCGACGAAGGTGCCGATGACATTGGCGCCACCGCACATGTCGTACTTCATTTCCTCGATGCCGCCCTGGGTCTTCAGGTTGACGCCACCGGTATCGAAGGTGATGCCCTTGCCGACCAGCACGTAGGGCTTGGCGTCACCGCCGTTGCTCCACTTGAGCACGATCATGCGCGGGCGGTTGGCCGAGCCGCGGGCCACGGCCAGCAGCGAACCCATGCCCAGCGCTTCCATCTGGGCCTCGTCCAGGATCTCCGCCTCGGCGCCGGCGTGGGCCTGGGCGAAGGCGACCGAGGACTCGGCCAGGTAGGCCGGGGTGCAGAAGTTCGGCGGCAGGTTGCCCAGCTCGCGGGCGTACTGCACGCCGGCGGCGATGGCCTGGCCCTGGGCCAGGGCCAGGGCGTCGGTGCCGGCCACGGCCAGGGTGGTCAGGCCGGGCTCTTCGGCCTTCTTCTTGCCCAGCGTGGCGCTGTAGCGGTAGGCGGCGTGGTCGGCGGTGATGATTGCCTGGCGGATGTTCCAGGCCGCATCGCGGCCCTTGACCTCGATTTCGCTCAGGGTGAACAGCGCGTGGTGGTTGACCCCGCTCTTCAGGGCGCGGCTGGCATCGCCCACCGCCTTGAGGTACTGCGGCACGCCGAACTTGGCCGGCTCACCCAGCCCGACCACCAGCACGCGCGGGGCGGTCACGCCCGGCAGATCGTGCAGCAGGGTGGTGTTGCCGGTCTTGCCGCCGACGTCGCCGCGGGCCAGCAGGGCCGACAGGCGGCCGCCCGAGGCGGTGTCCAGGGCCTGTGCCGCCGGGCTCAGGGTCTGGTCGGCGTAGGCGCCGACGATGACGCAATCGAACGCGGCCGAGGCCGGCGCTGCGTGGTTCAGGGTGAATTCCAGGGCCATTGATCAGATTCCGTTGGCAAATCCGTACAATCGCGAGCTGTTTACGTCCCGTCAGTAGACTGGGCAGCACCGCGAACGAATCCGAGAGTTTAAACCACCGCCCCATGTCGAAGCTCGATCGCTATCTCCTGCGTGATTTCGTCCAGAGTTTCCTGGCCACCCTCATCGTTCTGCTGGTGGTGAGCGTCGGCGGTGTCCTGGTGGACATCCTCGGCAACATCGCCGACGGGCGGCTGCCGGCCCGCCTGCTGTTCTCCCAGCTGGGCCTGCAGTTCATCGTCTACATGCCGCTGATCCTGCCGCTGGCGCTGATGCTGGGCCTGCTGCTGGCCACCGCCCGGCTGTACCGGGACTCGGAAATGGCCGTGCTCACCGCCATCGGCGTGGGGCCCAAGCGGTTGCTGCGCCCGGTGCTGATGCTGGTGCTGCCGGTGGTGGCGCTGATCGGGCTGTGCTCGCTGTGGCTGGGGCCCTGGGCCGACCGTACCGGCGAGACCATGATCGCCGAGGCCAACCGCAGCGTGGTCATGGCCGGGCTGGAGTCGGGCAAGTTCACCACCCTGCCCAATGGCGGGGTGGTCTACCTGTCGTCGGTCTCCCCGGACGGCACCCAGCTGGGCAAGGTCTTCATGCAGCGCCAGAAGGACGACCGCATCGAGGTGGTCTCGGCCGACCGCGGCCGGATGTTCTTCGAGGGCGCCCGCCAGCGCTACCTGGAGCTGGAGGACGGCCACCAGGTCGAAGGCCCGGCCGCCGGCGCGCTGGATTACCGCCTGATGACCTTCGCGCGCAACGATGTGGCCATGCCCGACGGCGCCGACACCCGCGAGAAGGACGACCCGGAACTGCTGCCGACCAGCGCGCTGTTCGGCGATGAGCGCCCGGCGGCGCAGGCACAGCTGCATTCGCGGATCACCCCGCCGCTGATCGCGCTGGCCTTTGCCCTGATGACCCTGCCGCTGGCACGCAGTTCGCCGCGCCAGCAGCGCTATGGCCGGATGATGCTGGCCTTCCTGGCCTACATGGTGGGCATGAACCTGATGTTCATCGGCACGCGCTGGATCGCCGATGGCAAATTGTCCGGCAGTGTCGGTCTGTGGTGGCTGAGCCTGCCGCTGCTGGCGCTGGCGATCTGGATGTACCTGCGTGACGGCACCCTGTCGCGCCCGCGGAGGACCGCATGAAGCTTCGCCCGATGCGGTTTGACCTTTACCTGGGCCGGGCGGTGTTCGGCACGGTGCTGCTCACCTGGGCGGTGCTGGTGGGGCTGGACGTGGTGATGGCCTTCTCCGGCGAGTTCAAGGACGTCGGCAAGGGCAGTTACACGCTGGGCCATGCCGCGGCGTGGGTGCTGTACACCGTGCCGCGGCGTGCCTACACCTTCTTCCCGACCGCGGCGGTGATCGGCTCGCTGATGGGGCTGGGCCAGCTGGCGGCCACCTCCGAGCTGACCGCGCTGCGCGCGCTGGGCCTGTCGCGCAAACGGCTGAGCGCCTCGGTGGCGATCGCGCTGTCGCTGCTGACCGCGGTGATGGTGTTCAGCGGCGAAACGCTGGCGCCGTGGGCGCAGAGCCGCGCCGACGACATCAAGATGAGCGCCAAGTGGGGCAACAACATGGCGGTGGCGCGCTACTCCGGCGTGTGGGCGCGCGAGGGCGATACCTTCCTCAATGCCGGCGCCGGCGATGAGCAGCTGTTGCCCGGTGGCGGCACCAAACTGGTGCTGCGCGACGTGCGCCTGTACAAGATCGGCGACGATGGCCGCCTGGCCTCGTTGACCTACGCCGGCACCGCCGAGCACGGCGGCGAGGGCTGGGTGTTGAAGAAGGTACGCCGTGACACCTTCGGCGAGCGCTCGGCGACCCGTCAGACGGCCGACTCGGAGCCGTGGAACTCGCGCCTGGATGCGGCGGCGTTGGCCAGCGGCATTTCCAAGCCGCGCAACCTGACCGCGATGGATCTGCGCACCAGCATCGAGTACCGCAAGCGCAACGGGCTGGATTCGCGCGATTACGAAGACATCTACTGGAGCCGCTGGTTCTACCCGGTCAACGTGCTGGCGCTGTGCCTGGCAGCGGTGCCGTTCGCGTTCGGTTCGCTGCGCAGCGGTGGCATGGGCAAGCGCCTGTTCCTGGGCATCCTGTTCGCGCTGGGCTTCTGGCTGCTGCAGCTGTTCTTCGGGCGCATGGCCGGCGCGCTCAAGTTCGATTACCGCATCGCCTACGCGCTGCCGCCGATCGTGATGCTGGCGGTGTCGGGCATGCTGTTCCGGCGCAAGTCGGGATAACCCTGCGCCGTGCGGGCGGCAGGGCGCCGCCCGCCTTGCGCGGCGTTCACCGCTTCGGCAGACGGCGCATCCGCGTGCCGCTGGCGCGGTCGTGCCAGGTCAGGCGGTGGCGATCGATCAGCGCCCACCACACACCCAGGCCGCCGAGCAGCAGCGAGACCGTGCCGACGCTGTAGCGCAGCCACAGCTGGCGGCGCGTCGGCGCGGATCCGTCGGGCGTGGTCACCTGCAGGCGCCAGGGGCGCATGCCCAGGGTCTGGCCGCCGCGGCGCCAGCTCAGCGTGGCGTACAGGCCGGTGACGATCCAGCAGCACAGCCAAAGCAGCCACTGCAGCGCGCTGAAGGGCGCGATGTTCTCGCGCTCGGCATGGCCGGACAGCGTGTAGCCCACGGTGAACAGGGTGCCGACCAGCATCCACAGCGCCAGCGCGGGAAACAGGTCGTAGAGCAGGGCCAGCAGGCGCCACAGCAGCAGGCTGGCGGGGCGGTCGGCGGTTGCGCTGGGGACGGTGGTTGCCATGGGCCGAGCATACCCGTGCGCTGGCGTCGGTTCGATGGCCGTGCCCGGCGCGGCTCCGTATGCTGGTGGCATGTCCGACACCACCACCCCGGCGCTGCGTCGCCAACGCGTCCAGCAGCTTGCGCCCCTGCGCGAGCAGGACAACGTGCTGATCCAGCGCTTCCTCGATGCGATCTGGGCCGAGCAGGGCCTGGCGCGGGCCAGCCTGGACAGCTACCGGCGCGACCTGGAAGGCCTGGCGCGCTGGCGCGACGGCGCCGGCGGCGGGCTGGCCGCGATCGACCGCGCCGG
>DJBL01000148.1 GCA_002435595.1 Stenotrophomonas maltophilia | reverse complement strand
CGAACACCGCGCGGCCGGCGTCGGTGAGCGCCAGCACGCTGGCGCGCGCGTCGTGGGTGGCCGGGCGCCGGGCCACCAGCCCGCGTGATTCCAGTGCTCCCAGCAGTCGGCTGACGTAGCCCGCATCGAGATCCAGATACCGGCACAGCACTGCGGCGGTGACGTCGTCGCGCTCGGCCAGTTCGAACAGCACCTGCACCTGGGTCCGGCGCAGATCGCCGTGCTGCAGGCCCGCTTCCAGTGCGCCGGCGTAGCGCGTGTAGAAGCGGTTGAACGCGCGCACGCGGTCGACAGCGGCAGGAAGGGATTCGGTCATAGGGTGCCCGATGATTGCTTTGCGCAATTATTGACTGCCTTTGGCAACCATACAAGGTCGCTTTGTGACTGTTTTCACCCTATAGGCGATGCAAACGAAAGATGCGTTGCAGTACGGTTTACGTTCTGTTAATTCTTTGTACAGCGACTCAGGGCCCTGACGCGCAAGGAGAACCAACGGGATGACCCACTAACGACGACCTCCGACAAACCGACTGCAAGGTGCATGCATGAACGACCGCATTGGCAAGTGTGTTCACGCTCCGAAAGCAATTTCGCCATTGGCATCTGCGGTACACGCGGCCATCGCCGCCACGCTCCTGCTCACCAGCGCTGCCGCGCTGGCCCAGGACAGCCCTCCCCCCGCCACGCCCGAAGCCTCCACCCTGGACACCGTCTCGGTGCTGGGCAGCCGTACCAAGCCGCGCACCGTTTCCTCCTCGGCGGTTCCGATCGACATCATCAGCGGCGAGGAATTCCGCAACCAGGGCGCCACCGATGCGCTGGACCAGTTGCGGGTGCTGGTGCCCTCCTTCAACGTCAGCACCATTCCAATCGACGACGCCGCCAGCCTGGTGCGCCCGGCCAACCTGCGCGGGCTGCCACCGGACAACACGCTGCTGCTGGTCAACGGCAAACGCTTCCATCGCGCGGCGGTGATCACCTTCCTCGGCCACGGCCTGTCCGACGGTGCGCAGGGCCCGGACCTGTCGGTGTTCCCGTCGCTGGCGCTGGAGCAGGTGGACGTGCTGCGCGACGGCGCTGCGGCGCAATACGGCTCGGACGCGATCGCCGGGGTGATCAACTTCGGCCTGAAGAAGCTGCGCGAAGGGGGCAGCGCGGAAGTATTCGTCGGCCAGAATTACCAGGGCGACGGCTTGACCACCCAGTACTCGGCGCAGATCGGCCTGCCGCTCACCGCGCGGGGCTTTGCCACCCTCACCGCCGAGTGGCGCAAGGCCGATGACACCTCGCGCAGCGTGCAACGCGACGATGCGGCCGCGGCCATCGCCGCCGGCTACCCCGGCGTGGGCCAGCCCGCGCAGGTGTGGGGCTCGCCGCAGGTGGACAACGACATCAAGCTGGTGGCCAACCTGGGGCTGTCCACCGACGCGGCCGACTTCTACCTGTTCGGCAACTACGCCAAGCGCGACGTGGATGGCGGCTTCTACTTCCGCGACCCCACCGCCCGTTCGGGGGTGTACTCCAACGATGGCGGCGACACGTTGCTGGTGGGCAACCTGACCGGTGCCGGTGCCTGCCCGGGCATCGCCCTGCGCGATGGCGGCGGCACGCTGCTGCCCTACAGCAGCGTGAGCGCTGCGGTGGCCGCGCTGCCTTCCAACTGCTACACCTTCCTGTCCAGCCTGCCGGGCGGCTTCACCCCGCGCTTTGGCGGGGCGCTGGAAGACATGTCGGTGGTGGCCGGGGCCAAGGGCATCCTCGGCGACTGGTACTGGGACGTCAGCGGCTCGTGGGGCCGCAACGATATCGACTTTCTGATCTACAACACGGTCAACGCCTCGCTCGGGCCCGACCAGCCCGACGGCCTGCGCTTCCACCCCGGTGGCAACACGCAGACCGAGAAAAACCTCAACGTGGATGTGAGCCGCGATATCGCCACCGGCTTCACCAGCCAGCCGCTGCGCCTGGCGCTGGGCGCCGAGTGGCGCGAGGAAAGCTTCAAGATCAGCCCCGGCGATGGCCCCTCCACTGCGATCGGGCCGCTCACCTCGCAGGGGTTCGCGCTGGGCTCCAATGGCTTCAACGGCTTCAGCTCACGCACCGCCGGTACCTTCGACCGCCGCAACTGGGCCGCCTATGCCGATCTGGAGGCACAGTTCACCGAGCGCCTGCTGTTGGCGGCGGCGCTGCGCTACGAGGACTACGACTCGTTCGGCAGCACCACCACCGGCAAGCTCACCGGGCGTTTTGATGTCACGCCGAACTTCGCCCTGCGCGGTGCGTTCAATACCGGCTTCCGCGCCCCGACCCCGGGCCAGGCCAACATCAGCCAGATCAGCACCGTGTTCGGCGGTACCGCGCTGGAGGACATCGCCACCCTGCCCCCCACCAATCCGATCGCCCAGCTCAAGGGCGCCCGGCCGCTGACCCCGGAAGAATCCAGGAACGTCTCATTGGGCGCGGTGTGGACCCGGGACGACTGGCTGGTGACGCTGGACGGCTACCAGATCAAGGTCAAGGACCGGATCGCGCTGAGCACCAGCTTCGCCGTTACCCCGGCCGAGCGTGCGGCGCTGGTGGCGGGCGGCAATCCTGAAGCCGCCTCGATCTCGCAGGTGACCTACTTCGGCAATGCCTTCGATACCACCACCACCGGCGTGGACCTGGTCACCAGCTACAAGAGCGACCACTTCGGCGGCACCACCACCTACTCGCTGGCGGCCAACTGGAACCGCACCCGGGTGGACCGCTATGACACCGACTTCATCGATGCCGCGCGCGTTTACAAGCTGGAGGAGTCGCTGCCCAAGACCAAGGGCTATTTCAGCATCCACCACCAGCGCAAGATCTTCCACGCCAACCTGCGCTTGAACTACTACGGCTCGTGGTACGAGGACCACCTGGACAGCGGGGTGATTTCGGCCGCCGACGGGGGCCTGCCGATCTACGGCGGCAGCGCGCTGATCGTGGATGCCGACGTGGGCTGGACGTTCGATTCGGGGCTGTACATCAGCGTGGGCGCGCAGAACCTGTTCGACCGGGTGCCGTCGAAGAACCCGTGGTCGGGCGTGGCCGGTGCCGAGTATCCGGTGCACTCGCCTTATGGATTCAACGGTGGTTTCTACTACACCCGGGTGGGCTGGAAGTTCTGAATCCGGCGTGCGGACACGCTGCCACGGCTGCAGCGACACCGGCCGTGGCCAGCGCCGCGCAGGCACCACCACCGCTACGACGCACCGTCCGCCGATAAACGTGCGGGTGCACTGCAACGGCGGCTGGCAGAGGCCAGCCGCCCCGGGAGCGACACCGCCGGCCAGGACGGCACGGCGGTGTCGCTCCGTCGGCTCCGCGTCCGCGTCGGCTCAGCGCGGCGCGGGCGTGCCGGCGGTCGGGGTCACCCGCCAGATGGTGTTGGCCAGATCGTCGG